>JAZNOH010000174.1:0-5545 GCA_045580715.1 Clostridia bacterium | reverse complement strand
GTACACATGGTTGTATCAAACGAAAAGAGGATAAAATATTCTTCAGAGTAGGTCTTGCCCGAATGGTACAAAGGCTGTCACCTAAAATCATAATAGTTTATGGCAGTGCACCCGACAATATTTTCAAACCCTATAAGGATATGGGTATCAAAATCATAGCCTTTGAAAGCGAATTTTCAAAGGCCAGAAAGCAGGTGACTGCTTAATGGGAGCAGGAAAATCAGGAAATTTTGGTAATACCAAAGGCAATAGTTTAGATGCCCTAAGCAATCTGCTGACTGCTGCATCGCTTATTCCGGGATTGGATACTTTTTCAAACTTGGCATCCATACCGGTTGACCTTGCAAGAGGAGATTTTCTTTCAGCAGGACTTAGTGCCGCTGGAATGGTTCCATTCATTGGAGAAGCTGCAGATACTGCAAAACTTGCTAAAATGGCTGATAAAGCAGTTGACACCGCCAAAATTGCGAGCAGAAGTTCTAAGGGAACAAAATTATTAAATAAAGTTTCCAATCCAAAATTAAAGAATACAATAAAAGAAATGTATCGACCTGGTGCAAAGGTGGGAGACGGCGGTTTGGCAGATGCCATACGTCATGAAATTAAAACAGGTAAGCTTGTTGGTGGTAAATCTCATGTTCAAAAAGGAACAGAACGTTTAAGGAATCTTGAAAGAATTTCTAAACGAGAAACTCTTACAAAACAGGAACGAAAAATAGTAGAAGACTTAATCAAAGAGTTAAAGCGTGCTTTAGGAGGTAAGTAATGACGAGTAAAGAACTTAATTTGAAACTAATAAAATACTTTCCTGAAATTAAAGATGTGTATATTGAGGAAACATCTTGGCAGGATTGTGATGAAACAGGCTCGCATGTTGTTTATGCAGATGTGTTCGTGCCTTTTCTAAAGGCTCAAATAATTGATAAAAAGGAACAAACATTATGTAATTCATTTAATTATATTGAAAAATTACTTGAATTAAATGATGAATATGCAAATGAGGTAATAGCTTTAAGCGTCCTTGAATCATTACTTTTTGATGAGGAAGTAGATAATGCCTATTTCATGCAATTTGCCAAACAAAATACTTTAAAAGTAATTAATGAAATTATACAAAGTTTAGTGTAATAATATAAGATGATACACATATTCTAGTTGATATTGGGAAACTTTTTACAAAGCGTTTTCCACAACAAAAAGAAATGACTAAAAGTGGTTATGTAATCATATGTGGTGATTTTGGCGCGAACATTATAAAAAACAAAAAACTGTTGTCCCCTATTGACAACAGTCGTGTCGGGTTCGCCGATTATTCAAAATAACATGCTCATTGGAGCAGTCACTCATGTGTTTGTGAATGACCCCACGAGAGGTTATGGGATATTTATTGAGAATATGTTAGCAAATTAAATAAATGAATGCCCGTCCGATGCGGCGGGCATTTATTATAATTTTTTAAAAAGAATAGCATTTTTTATGCAAATAAGAGAATAAAGAATTACAAATATAAGAATTCAAACATTTTATCGAATTTTGTCGAACGATTTTTATAGAATTTTCAAATTTTCTGTATTAATCTATTGCCATATTTTGCAGAATATGTTAGAATATGGATAAGAAAAGAGTATCTGTTTGTTTTGATACTTTTTCATGTTCTTTTAAAATTGAATATGGCGAACAGCAAATGGATACCTTCTTAATTCAATTCAAATGAGAGGAGATTCATTAATGAATGGAAAAATTTCTGTACTAATTGCAGATGACAACAAGGTGTTTGCAGATGGTCTTTCGGATTATTTGAAAACACAACAGGAATTTGAGGTTGTGGGCTGTGCGTATGATGGGGAGGAAGCTCTTGGAATGCTTTTAGAAACAAACCCTGATGTTTTGGTTTTAGATACAATTATGCCAAAACGCGATGGATTGAGTGTTTTGAAGAAGATGCAGGAGATGCGCCTTTCAAAAGTACCGACTGTGATAGCGGTATCTGTTTCTAACAGTGCGTGGATTATGGACTCGGTAACAAATCTCGGAGCAAAATATTTTATGCTTAAGCCACAGAGTAATGAAGCAGTGGCGGACATAATAAGAAGCTTTTGTCAAAGAGTAACTGCACCTGTAAGAGTTAACGAGGCTCAGAGCGTGAGCGCAGCAATAACCAAAAGACCTGAGGTAATGGACCTTGAAACATTGGTCACCGAATTTATACACGAGTTGGGAGTTCCTGCTCATATAAAGGGTTATCAGTATATAAGGTCAGCAATTATGATGGTTGTGGAAAATATGGAATTGTTAAACTACATAACAAAACAATTATACCCTGCCATTGCAAAGAAATATGGGACAACTTCATCAAGAGTGGAGCGTGCCATTAGACATTCAATTGAGGTTGCCTGGACAAGAGGAAAGCCTCAGACAATGGATGAAATCTTCGGTTATACCATTGATACCGGTAAAGGAAAGCCCACAAATTCCGAATTTATCGCAATGGTCGCAGACCGAATACGCCTCCGTATAAAATAATTTATACATCACTCATTTGCATTGAACTAAAAAAGCGATTACAAACAAATAAGACCGTCATATGACGGTCTTTTGTTTTTATCTGCTAATCATTTGGCTTATAAAGTAAATTATCACAAGATGAAGAGGGTAGTAGATATAAAAAAAGTTTTTCATTCCAAGCTTTCCTCTTCTTCCGTTATAAAGTGCCATTAAAGGCACAGATAACAAAGAGTACCATTGTATTGGTGAATTTGTGAGTGATACTAAAACAAGACCTGATGCCAACAGTATTAGCTTTTGAGTTTTGTTTTCTCCCAAATATATTAATAAAGGCAACACTATACCAAAAAAACCATAGTCAATATTTACTACTTGTGTTAAATAAAAGCAAGCAGTTAGAGCAAGTAGTGATAGGATAATATTTTTTCTGTCTATAATGTAAATCAGCATAATTGAAAGTGAAAAAGTGACTAAAATACATTGGTCCAAAGACCTTTCGACAAGATAGTAGGTTATCTGGATAATTGCAGACATAACTATCAGCACAGACAAATATTTTTTTCTGTTTTTTGTATAAAGAGCACCTTCGCTGATCATATAAGCAAAAATAGGCATAGAAAGTCTGCCTATTATCCTCAAAAATTCAGATTGTGTAAATATCATAACTCCAATATGGTCAATCGTCATAAGGATTGCTGCAAGCACCTTTAATTGATTGCCTGATAGTAATTTTAGTTTCATATTCTTATCCTGTTCTGTTTTCTTATAATATTGTAAGTATCGCAATATGTATAGCCACCATCATAGGTAATCCATATTTAAAGATTGGCTTCCTGGTTTTATGACGGCAAACCTGCATGGCAATCCAGCCACCTGTTGCACCGCCCAAAACAGAAACTCCCAACAGAGTTCTTTCGCTTATGCGCCAACCATCTGATATCGCCTGGAACTTATCAACTGCAAAAGTGCAAAAGGCAATAAGGTTTATTAAAAGTAAATATATAAGCAAACCCATTGGTGATTCTGTAATCAGCTTTATAATCTCGTTCATAATAACTTATAAACCTGCCTCCTTAAATTATTATAATTGCTGAAGTAATGCGATAGATTCTATGTGGGTTGTTTGTGAAAACATATCCACTCCGCAAACTGACTTCGTCACATATCCGTTATCCTCTAAAAACCTTAAATCTCTTGCGAGAGTTGCAGGGTTACAGGAGATATAAACAATTTTTCGAGGCTTTGCTTTTACGACAGCAGAAAGTGTTTTCTCGTCGCTACCCTTTCTTGGAGGGTCTAATATAACAATATCGGGATTTTCTCCATTTTCAATCAGTTTGGGGACTAAAACCGATGCATCTTCTGCATAAAAGAGAGCATTTTTAATTCCGTTTTGTTCTGCATTTTTTCGTGCATCCAATATCGCCTGTTCAACAATTTCAACTCCAATAACGCTTTTTGCCTTTTTTGCAGCACATAGAGAGATTGTTCCAATTCCGCAATAAAGGTCCATAACCTTGTCATTTTCGCTAATTTCTGCAAGCTCAAGAGCTTTATTATATAGCTTTTCAGTCTGGTATGGGTTTATCTGGAAAAAGCTGTGAGGAGAAATTTCATATTTCATACCACAAAGAGTATCCGAAATTGTTTTGTTGCCGAAAATAACAGCATTGGTATCTCCCAAAACTGCATTGGTTTTTTTAGTATTAAAATTAAGAATAACACTTTTAATTTTGGAAGAAATCGAAGAAATAATTTTTGCAAATTCATGATAATTAGGAAGAGTTTTTGCATTAATTGACAAAACAACCATCATTTCGTCGGTGTTAAAGCCATATCTTATAAATAGTCTTCTCACAATGCCCTTGTGTTGTTCTTCATTATAGACAGTTATTTTATATTTTTCGATAAAGCTCATAACTGCTTTAATGATTTTTGAGATTATTTCATCTCCCAAAAGGCAATCATCAAGGGGAATAATATCGTGACTTCTTTCGCGATAAAATCCACATATTTTTTTGCCGTTTTTATCAATTCCGATTGGGAAAATCATTTTATTTCTGTATCTATAAGGTTTATCTGCACCTATCATTTCTGATACGCCTACATCAATTTTGCCTATTCTTTTTAGTGCATTTTCGATTATGTCTTTTTTAATCTCCAGTTGTTTTTTATAATCGATGTGCATAAGCTGACACCCACCACACTTTGAAAAAACAGGGCAGGGAGCAGATACTCTGTATTCTGACGGAGTTATAATTTTTGAAAGCTTTGCATAAGCATAGCCTGTTTTAACCTTTAAAATTTTTGCTAAAACCACATCACCATCAACTGTATTGGGAATAAACACACAAAAGCCATCGATATGGCTGACGCCCATACCCTCGGAGGTGACAGATTCAATCATAAATTCATATTCTTTGTTTTTTTCAACTGGTATCATTTAATTATCTTTCCTTCCGAAATATTGAAAAGTCTTGTGTTGTTTGTACTTTGAAGGATGTCAGTATCGGTGCAGGTCATAATAACCTGCTTATCTGTTATACATTCCCACAAATATTTTCGTCTGTTAATATCCAATTCACTCATAATATCGTCCAATAATAAAACAGGGTATTCGTCTTTTATTGTCTTTATATATTCAGTTTCAGCAATTTTTAATGATAAAACGCAGGTTCTTTGCTGACCTTGTGAGCCAAAAATTTTTGCCTCATTTGAATTTATCATAATTTTGAAATCATCTCTTTGAATTCCTATGAGTGATGCACCTTGCTCAATTTCTCTTTTCTGATTTTTCTCTAAAACAGCCAAGAATTCGTCAGAGGTTGGCTCTTTTAGTTTTATTCCGCTGACATATTCCAATGAAAGAGCTTCGCCTGTTATATCCTTGTGGACAGTTTTAGCTAACTCCTCAATTTTTTTCAAAAAAGCCATTCGTTCGTTATATATTATTATACCATATGAAGCTAATTGCTCATTCCAACAGGAAAGCATAGCGTCTTTTGAGTTCCCTGATAGGCGTAGTTTTTTTAATAAACTG
>JAZNOH010000173.1:0-4488 GCA_045580715.1 Clostridia bacterium | reverse complement strand
AAAGGAGGGTTTTAGATGGCAAGAACATTATATTTTAAAGATGATGAAGAGTCAGAAAGATATTTTGAGAATGAAAGAAAAATGAAAGAAAATAGTCAGAAGTGGCACGAAACTAATGACACTGATGAAAAAGCAAGACTACATTTTCAAAATCAAGTTATATCAGGCGAAAATGATTTGATTGACGGTGGAAACAGAACATTTGATGATGAAAGTGGAGTATGGAATGTTGATTACGGCACTAAGGCACAAAGTAATACTCCATGGAAGAGCGAGCAGAATAATAAATATGCTTCGCCTTATAATGATGAAATTGATGCGTTATATGATGAAATTGTTAATCAAAAGGCATTTTCATATAATCCTGATACTGACCCGTCATACAAGGCTTATGAGGATATGTATAGACGAGAGGGTGACAGAGCATCAAAAAGCACATTGGCTGACATTTCTACAGCGCAAGGTGGTGTTTCCTCTTATGCAGCATCTGCAGCGCAACAAGCATCGAATGCTTATGCAAAGGCTTTAACGGATAAAATACCTGAGCTTGAGGCTTTGGCATATCAAAAGTATTCTGCAGACAGAAACGATAAGTATAGTCAGTTGGATTATTTGATGGCGTTAGATAATGTTGAATATGGAAGATATAATGATGAATGGAATAAGGATTTCACGATTGATGAGAGAGACTACAACAGAGGAAGAGAAAGGGAGTTATTGGATATTGACAAAGATAGATATGCTTTGGAAAGAGCTGATAAAAATTACATAAATGATATTAATGTAGCAAGTCAGGTCAAGAGTGATTTAATTGAGTTAATTTCTAAAGGTTATGAACCGACAGAGGGTGACTTAAAATGGGCCGGATTAACTCCTGAAGATGTTGAGAGAATAAAATATGTGAATATGTTTGGATATTACCCTGAATTTTCTCCGACAGTTTCTTTTCAAAAAAAAAAGACAGTAGATAAAACTGATGATGATTTTGAGGACGAAGAGGAAGAAGATGAAATAATTATTTCGGATGAAAAAAATAAAACTATTGAAGAAATTATAAAGCTTGCTGAAAATGGAGAAATTTCTGAAGAAGCTGCAAAAAACAGAATTGATAGGATAAAAGCAGGTTTAAATCCGACTGTTAGGTAAAGGTGGTGCAATATATGAACATAAGAGAATATGCAGAAAAAGCCAAAAAGGAGATAGCTAAAAAAGAAAGCAGCGGTTGGTATGAACAACAGGAAGCTAAAAGGAAAGCACAAAAAGCTGAAAAAAAGGACAAAGCAATAAAAGCGATGAAAGAGGATGTAGTTAAAAACACATCCTCTGGCACTGCTAATTGGTTTGGTAATCCGAATTTATGGGACAAGGGTAATGAGCTTTATAATTTAGCTGTTGAAAAGGCTGAAAGAGAGAGGGTTAATAATCAAGTTAATTCTGCTGAATCAAATGCAAGGAAAAGACAACCAATACAACAAAAGTATCAGTTTTATAATACGCCTGAGTTTCAGCAAAGAAGCAGTTACGAGGGAGAAGTTATTAAGGGTGTTGATGCTGTTGGGAGTGGTAAGGACAGAGATAAGTATTTTATGATTAATACTGATGATGAAACATATAATTTTTTAACTAAATCACACAAAGACAGTTTAGAAAGAGACCGTAATTACAGATATATGTCTGCTGACCAAAAGAAAATATATAATTATCTTTATAACACACAAGGAGAGAAAAAGGCAGAAGAATATTTCAAGACAATAGAAGAAGATTTAAACAGACAAGTATATGATACTGAAATAGAATATAATGAGTGGGTAGGAAAAGAGCATCCTGTACTTGGAACTGTGAAAAATTACTCAGGGATGAAAATAGAACCTTTTGTTGGAGCAGTTGGAATTGCAAAAGATATTATCAGTGGAGATGTTGACGGATACGATGAATGGCACCGAATTGCTGATGAAAGAGCTGCATTAACCAAAGGTGTGAAAGAAAAAATTGATAGTGATACAGGGAAATGGTTATATGATGCCGGTATGACTATAGCTGATATGGTTGGTACTCAAGGAACTGGAAAAATGATTGGTAAAGCCTTGGGTTCATCAAAATATGTGAACAAAATTATCGCAGGGCTCTATGCATCAAGATCAGCATCACAAGGTATTGCAGAAGCAAAAAGAAACGGAAAAAGCGATATAGAATCATTAGGCATTGGAATGGCTCGTGCAGGTATTGAGTATTTAACAGAAAAATGGAGTCTTGACAGATGGTTTGGGGATCCGTCAAGGAGTCTTATTGCTACAATAACAAAAAGCGCTACTTTTGAGGGTTTAGAAGAAGTTGCAAGTAATTGGGGAAACAGAGTATTAGATGTTTTCGCATACGGAGATAAAAATGCGATAAGTCAAACATATAAAAATTTCAGAGATAATGGATATAGTGAAGGAGATGCTGCTTTTCAGACATTTATGACACTTGTTGGAGAGGATCTGCAAACATTTGCAATAAGTGCTTTTAGCGGTGGATTTGTTGGTGGTGGAAATTATTTGTCTAACGCAATGAGTGTTGGTGGAATAAAGAACTATAAGCGTATGTATGATGAAAAATATGGTGTAAAGAAAAATGAGAACATCGAGGAAAAGTTTGAAGATGAAAGCGGTATCGAACTTGAAAAGGACTTTGAAGATTATCCATATAATGAGCAGACAGTATTAGATAATTATGTAAATTCTGTAAACAATGAAATTTTGACAACTGTAAATGAAATCAAGAAAAATGCTAAGACACCATTTAAAAGAATTAATTTATCATCAGTAGGAGAAAGAGCAGTTTCAAAAATAAAAGAGCTGACAGGGATTGATGTCAGTGGATATATTTATGCTATAAACACCAATGCTATAAGACACATTGCAAATAGGCACGGAGAAAACGGACAGCATGACAAGAGTATGTCTAAAGCTGAAGATGTTGCGAGAGTCGAATATGTATTAAACAACTATGATAATATGGAAGTTTTACGAGATGCAAAAGGGAATATAATTCGTAGTAATGAATTTAAAGATAGTAGTCACAATGCATCTCCACTATACATTTATTCAAAAAAAATAAATGGTACATATTATACAGCAGTTGCCACAGCAGAAAACAATTATAAAAAGTTATGGGTTGTGACTTCGTATATTGCAAAAAATAAAGAGGATATTACGCAAGTACTCAATGATGAAATATCATCCCTGAGTTTTACGGCCGATACCGAGCTTACTTCTCTATCCTCTAAGGATAATATACCACAAGTAGAACCGATTGTCAAGCGAGAAGATAATGTCGAAATTAAGCCTGACGGAAAGTCAAGTGATATTGCAGTGGGATTAATTGTTGATGGTTGGGGAGAGAATGGCAGGGTTGGTTTTAATTCTTCCTTTGATACAGAGGTTAACAACAATGGCTTTAAAGGAACGAAAGCAGAATATATGAGAAATTATAATCTTTTCTATGTTCAGGGGTTAAATGGTGGTAAAATATCAAATGTTCCGTCACAGTATGCTGACAGAATTTCGATGTCTGCAAGAAAGGTTGCATATGAGGCAGGAAAGGCAGACAGAAAGATTAATCTTGATAATCAGTATAAACAGGCTAATAGGGCTGTTGTTAAAGAGGGTGGGCTGATTAGAAACCACAATTCACACGAGCTATCAGCTGATGTTAACAATATGATTGACAAGATTGGTAAGATGTTCGGTGTTACAGTTGAAATAAAGGATAAGGTATATAACAAAGCAGGTAAAGAGGTCAACGGAAAGTATTCAAATGGAGAGATTGAATTGTCATATGACAAAATCAAGAATGACACACCAGAGGAAATGGCAGCAAGACTTATAAGACACGAGATAACTCACAGAATACAAGAGCTTGCGCCAAAGCAGTATGATAAATTCAGGGAATTGGCATATGATTATGCGCAAAAGCATTATAATGATAGTTCTTTGTCTTTGGCTGAAAAAATGGCAGAAAACAGAAATCTTAATTTAAACGATGCTATTGATGAAGTTGTTGCTGATTTAATGGGAATTGATGAATTTGCATTAGAGATAGCAAGAAAAGATTTAACTCTCGCACAAAAGATTAAGGGAATTATAAAGGACCTCTTGGATGTGACAGGTTTGAGAAAATACAGCGAGGTTGAAAGGATTGAAAGAACTTGGGAAAAGGCAATAGAGAGTGCTAAAAATCAAGTGAAAAAGAACTCTTCAAATTCACAAATGGTTGAGAATTTGGGTGTTGTTAAGTATTCGGAGGGCGATTTTAAAAGTCAAATAGATTCGGTTTTTGATAATACTTTAAAAAGAGGATACAGTGTTTTTGTTGGAAAGGCTTCAAACCTACTCGTAAAATGTGGGCTTAATCCTGACCTGCCTATGTTGATGAATCAAAGTCATATAAGAGACATCAATCATAAAAAGGATAAAGATAATATGCATTATCATGGCTTGGATAAGG
>JAZNOH010000172.1:0-3485 GCA_045580715.1 Clostridia bacterium | reverse complement strand
TGACAAGATATAATGCATTGACTGAAGGTTCAAAGAACTATGCATTGTTGAACTTTAGAGAAACAATTAAGAATGCAGTGATACCAAGTGAAATTCCTACATTATTTGAGGCAGCAGTTACTGTTGCTGAAAATAGTGCAGGTCCAGAAGGTTCTGGAACCCCAAGTGATTCACCAACAGGTCCTTCAAAAGATGATGATGACGACGGTTTTGGTAGTGTAGTAGGTGGAATGTCAATGGGCGGAATAGCTCTTGATCCATCAGCTGACTCAGGCGAAGTTTTCACAGACCTTGGTTCTGTTGAATGGGCAAGAACAGCTATAACAACGCTTGCTCAAAAGGGAGTTATCAATGGTAAAGGTAACCAGAAGTTTGCTCCTCTTGACAAGGTTACAAGAGAAGAATTCTTAAAGATGATTTTGGTTGCATTTGATATTGAAACTGATCCTGCTAATTTGAAGTTTGAGGATGTTGATAAGAATGCTTGGTACTATACATATGTTGCTCAGGCAGTTAAATATGGTATCATAAATGGTATTTCTGATACAGAATTTGGTACAGGCAAGAATATCACAAGACAAGACGCAGCAGTTATCCTTTCAAGAGCAGTTGAAAAGGATAAGTATGTAGAAATATATACTGTTGATTCAAACTTTAAATTTAATGATATAGATAAGGTATCTGATTATGCTTCAAGTGCTGTTGAAGCGCTTGGTAAGGCAAAAATATTTAGTGGTAAAGAAAATAATATGTTTGATCCATTCGGTCAGGCAACAAGAGCAGAAGCTGCTATGATTCTTTACAACTTATTATATAAGTAATATAAAGACGCCGAGGGCTATGAGATTCTTCTTATATAGCCCTTGGCACAAGAAAGAGAGGATAAGAATGAAAATTAAAAATATTTTTGTGTCATTTCTTATTATAGCATCAATGCTAATGTCTAATGTTTATGCTGTAGACAATGTAGCAAATATTTATGTATCACCTAATGGTAGTGACTCAGCAACCGGTTTATCTGCTGATGCACCACTTAAAACTCTTGAAGCTGCAAACGAAAAAGTTGCAGAGATTAAGGATAGTTATAGTGGAGTAAATGTAAACATTATGGCAGGTACATATAATGTATCTGATTTAAAATTTGGTGCAGCTAATTCAGGCAGTGCTGATGCCAAAATAGTATGGAAGGCAGCCAATAAAGGTGATGTTATTCTTACTACTGAGAAAAAAATTGATAATTCAAGAATAACAAATGTAAGTGTTGATAAAATTGACAAAATTCCTTTACAGGCTCAAAATAATGTTAAACAAATTAAGTTAACAGAAGAGGAAATCAAAGCCATTGGTGAAATAAGACACACAGGACAAGAAGAGTTCAATATGGATGCTCCTGCTTATCTTGCACAAGATGGCAAAATGCTTGAACTTGCAGGATATCCTAATAAGGTTAGTATGACTGTCGCTAAAAGTGACATAGAGAAGATTGATACAGGATTTATATATACTATTAATGATTCCATTGTTAAAGCAAGAATGAGCAGATGGACTAATGCTAAGGATGCATATTTAATAGGAAACCCAGTATACGAATGGTATGAGGATGGATTAAATATTGCATCTATAGATATAGAAAATTCAAAGATTACAACTTCTGAATTAGGTCCATATAAATATGTATTTGGTAATGCAGATTTAAGAATTGTAAACCTTGTTGAAGAAATTGATTATCCTGGAGAATATTATATTGATAGAGAAAATGGATATGTATATTTCTATCCACTAAATAATTCAACAAATTCTTCTTTCTCACTTGTAACTTCTCAAAAGCCATTTGCAACATTTGATGGAGCACAATATATTAGTTTTGAAAACTTGGTTTTTGATGGAACATGTTCAACAGGTATTATTATTAAAAATTCTAATAATATCGAATTGAAAAATTGTGAATTGAAAAATATCGGAAAGAATGCAATCGAAATAACTGATTCTAAGAATACAACTATTGATGGTACTTACATTCACGATATAGGAAAGCAAGGTATAAAAATAAATCACAGTACAACAAATGAAGATGGAACAATAAACGAAGATTTCGTAAATCTTGCTTCAGACAACAATACCATTAAAAATTGTCATATTGAAAAATATGGTAAGGTAACTTCCAGAAATTCTAACGCTATCAGTGCATATGGTTTGGGAGATACAATTTCTCACAACAGAATTCACGGTGCTGGACATTCTGCGATTATGTTTGGTGGAAACAACAATGTAATTGAATATAATGATATTTACGATGTTTTGAATAGTGTTGAAGATGCAGGTGCTATCTATGCAGGTCGTTCATGGGTAGATGGTGGTACACAAATTAAATATAATTATATTCACGATAACCCATATTCAAGTACTACTGGAAACAATAAAAGTGGTGTTTATCTTGATGACTCATTTGCCGGCACTACTATTTACGGAAATATATTCGCAAATATGAATGCAGGTGTAAAGTTGCATGGATCAAACTACAATGATGTTCAAAACAATGTGTTTATTAGCCTAAAATCATCTGTTCGTTTGGGTAATAGAAATGGTGATACAGATGATGAAATAGATGAAGCTAACACAAGAATTAATAATAAACAGCCAAATAACGAAGCTTTTAAGTCTAATTATAAAACACTTGATAATGATACAGATTACGATGCAGTGACACTATATCAAAGATATTTTGCAAAATATGACCCATATGATACAACTGGTAAATATAATACTTGGAATACTCAGTTCTCATATTTAAAGAATTTTGTCAAGCTAAATAATAAGCCTTTGTCTCCTAAGGGAAATGTTATCATGAACAATGCCACATTCACAGGTGGACTGACTCAGGTGGATGGCAAAGCAATATATCTTCAACCAGATGATATAGTAGATAACAATCCTGATGTTGATATGAATTACCCTGGTACTGAAACTATGGATGTTAATAATATTGATTATTCAGCAGTTAGTGATAATGAAGATTTTGAAGAAGTTTATGTTACACAAGCGGGAATTGAAAATGAAGGAAGTCTTGCATTAAATGATTTTGGAGTTGTTTATCCTCAGAACAATGCTTATGTTGACCCAGGTAGAGTAGTTCTTATTTGGGGTGAGGATTCTGGTGCAGAAAAATATAAACTTACTGTTTCAAAAAATGCCGACCTTACTTCTCCAATTGTTAATAATATAGAGGTTGAAGATAATTTCTATGAGCTTGCTGTAACAGACGGTACAAAATATTATTGGACTGTTGAAGCTGTGACAAATCATTACTTGTACACTAACAAAACAAAGAGTGTTAATGAAGGTACTGTTAGCTTTACTGCTTCAGAAAATGCAGGTGTTGTTACTCTTGCAAATATTGTTTACCGTAATGGTGATGGTAACAAAATAAATGCTATTGAAAATTCAAGTGTTAATGCTGTTGAATTTGATTTAACTAACAAATTCTC
>JAZNOH010000171.1:0-8437 GCA_045580715.1 Clostridia bacterium | reverse complement strand
TTAGCAAAATACTTTCAAATTCTTGACAGTTATGGTTTTATTAAATGGAATTAATAATACAAAGGAGAGATTTATAATGACTACTGACAAAAGACCGGATACAATGGAGCGTATTCAAACAAAGGAACAAGCTGACAAATTTATTGCCGAGCAAGTTGCTGACATCAGGGCACAGGTTGGAGACAAAAAAGTTCTCCTGGCACTTTCAGGCGGAGTTGATTCATCAGTTGTTGCTGCCCTTCTCATCAAGGCAATAGGAAAACAATTAGTTTGTGTTCATGTTAACCACGGATTAATGCGTAAGGGTGAAAGCGAACAGGTTATTGAGATTTTCCAAAATCAATTAGATGCAAACCTTATTTATATAGATGCGACAGACAGATTTTTGTCTTTATTAGAAAATGTATCTGAACCTGAGAAAAAGAGAAAAATTATTGGTAACGAATTTATCGTTGTTTTTGATGAAGAAGCAAGAAAACTTGACGATATTGATTTCCTTGCACAAGGAACTATCTACCCTGATATTCTCGAAAGCGATGGTGTAAAAGCACACCATAATGTTGGTGGATTGCCAGAGGATATGAAATTTGAACTTGTTGAGCCAATCAAACTCCTTTATAAAGATGAGGTAAGAGTTGTTGGAAAAGCTCTTGGCTTACCATCATCAATGGTTGACCGTCAACCATTCCCTGGTCCTGGTCTTGGAGTAAGATGTCTTGGAGCAATCACTCGTGACAGACTTCACGCACTTCGTGAAGCAGATGCTATCCTAAGAGAAGAATTTGAAATATGTGGACTTTCTAAGACTGTTTGGCAATACTTTGTTGCAATTCCAGATATGAAGAGTGTCGGCGTCAGAAATGATAAACGATATGAGGGATGGCCTGCAATCATCCGTGCAGTCAACACAACTGATGCGATGACTGCAACAATTGAAGAAATTCCATATGCTGTTCTTCACAAAATTACAGATCGTATAACTAAAGAAGTTGAGGGTATTAACAGAGTCCTTCTGGACTTGACTCCAAAGCCTGTTGGAACGATAGAATGGGAATAATTTCACTGTAAAGGGGCAATATCAACTATTCCCTTTTAGGCAAAACTAAATACAAGAATAAGACCTTGAGATTTATCAAAAATCTCGAGGTCTTTTTTCATTATATTTTGCATATGATTTATAGGGTGATGTTAATGAAATCTTTAAAATCTTATACAATATTTGGAATAATTCTTGTTTCTATTCTGGGAACGCTCTTGCATTTTGCATATGAATTCACAAACAGAAATCCGGTCGCTTCGCTTTTTGTTCCTATAAACGAATCGACTTGGGAGCATATGAAGCTTATATTCTTCCCTATGCTCTTATACACAATATATTCTAACAGAAAATTATCATCTATATATCCTTGTGTTTATTCTGCTTCTTATTTTGGCATATTGCTCGGTACGATACTTATTCCAATCCTATTTTACACATATTCAGGGATTTTAGGATATAATATTGCATTTGTTGATATTCTGACATTTTACATAAGTGTATTAATAGCATTTATCTCATATCATAAATTAACACTCTCGTGCAGCTTACAAAAATACAAACTATTATTAAGTATTTTAGTTATATTATTCTTCGTAGCCTTTATTCTTTTCACCATATATCCTCCGAATATAGGATTATTTATTTCTCCCTGAACGAAAAAAACTGATGCTCTTATGAGCATCAGTTTTATAATTTTATTTATTTTTATTTTTTTTGTTCTTTTGAGCCTTCTTTGGTGCTTCACTTGCCTCAATGGATGCAACTTCCTTTATTGCATCGCTATCATATTCAGCATCATTTCTGATAAATTTTTCAGAATTTGTGATAGCATCCTTATACTCTTTATCGGTGTACTCATCTGAATATCCATATCCGTAACCATAACCATAGCCATATCCATATCCATAACCATAGCCATACGATTTTCTTTTTGAGCCCTTACCATATGATGAGTATCCAAATTTCTTATATGTGCCATAACGGCTATTTATATTTGTAACATCATTTAGTATATATCCCAAAATCTTTGCTTCCGCAAATTCAAGACTTGTTCTTGCCTTCTCGAGTGTTTCATGAATAGTGTAGTTTTGTCTTACAACAACAATAACACCATCAACATATTTAGACATTGCTGTTGCATCAGATACAATTGTAACTGGTGGTGTATCAATAAATATATAGTCATACTTTTGTGAAAGATGCTCCAATATTTCACCCATTTTTGGCGAGGATAGAAGTTCTACAGGGTTTGGAGGAGTTTGGCCTGATGTTATACAATCAATCCCCTGTTCCTCGCAATGCTTTATAGAATCATCAACATCCATCAAGCCACATAAAACATCTGACAAACCATTATGTCTTTCAATTTTTAAATGTCTGTATATTCTTGATTTTCTCAAATCCGCATCAATAAGAAGAACCTTTGAGCCTGTTTGAGCAAAAGATATTGCAAGATTAAGACAAGTTGTTGTTTTTCCTTCCCCGGGACTTGCACTTGTCACAATGATTTTCTTACAATTTCTATCAATGTTACTTAAAGTAAAAATAATGTTAGTTCTAAGAGCTTTATATGCTTCATTAATAATAAAGCCTGATTCATTTGACAGAATAGTTTCTGCTCTTTCAATAGCCATTCGCTGACTTTCTGAATTTCTGAAATTTGCTTTTAGCTCATTAAATTTTCCTATCCAATTTTTAATATTTCCACCCATTAGCTTCTCCCCCTTTTTGAATCACTGTATCCATATGAGGAATATCCTGATGAATAAGTATTTACACGAGAAGCCAATGAAGGAATCTCACCCAAAAGTGGCTCCTTATACTTTTGACTGATTTCATCTCCACTCTTTATTCTTGTATCAAACAACTCAAGAATAATTATAATCAACGAGCCAAGCAAAATTCCTATAAACACACCAATAAATGTATTATTTCTTATGTTTGGTGAAATTGGAGTTTTGGCTTCACTCGCATCATCGAGAACCTTAACAGAACCAGCTTCAACCACTCTGATAAGTTCATCAGGAGCATATTTAACAATGCTCTTTGCTATTTTATAAACATCCTCTGCACTATTTCCCCTAACAGTAATTGATAAAATTTCAGTTTCATTAAGCGCTTCCATAGTAAGCATACTCTTAATTTGATTAACTGTATACTTTCCATCCATATCAGTTACAATAGACTCTAAGAATGTTCTTGCCTTTAATATTTCGGCGTATGTCATAACAAGCTGTCTTGATGATGCAAGGGTTGCTCCTGATACATCCTCACTTTCTTGTTGCTTGTTAGAATTTACATATAATGATGCAGTAGAGCTATAAGTAGGAGCAATAAATACTTCTGAATATACAAAAGCAAATATACCAATCAGCACTGCACTTAATAAAATAGTTGTCCATTTTCTTAATAACATATCAATAATAGATATCAAATTAAGTTGTTCATTCAATCAAATCACTCCCATATAATTTTAAAAAATAACCAAATACTATCATACCACATTTTTTTATAAATTGCAACTGTTTTTCTCTATAAAAATTATTTTTTTTGCCCAAAGTGTTTTATAGTACAAATTTAGACAATAGGTATATAACAAAAAAAGTTATTGATAACATAACAACAAATATGTGCAATAACATTAGTGACTTTATCTTGCTCCACGCCTGTATTTGTTCTAAATTTTTTATACTTTTATAAAGGCATAGTGCTATGCCGCATACAACTGCAGGAAAAAAGAATATCCCCAGAAGATAGGAATAATTCATTTTTGAAATCAACATCATTATTAATATGAAATTTGCAATCCCACTAATTAATGAAAAGATTAATAAACCATATTTAGAATTCAAAATTTTTTTCATTTCGTATAATACTCCATTTTCTTATCTTTTTAACTATTATTTTATATAATTTAATTACTCTTGTCAATATTTTTTCTCTGTTTATTCTTTGCTTGACACTTTTGTCAGTTTATGTTATATTATGGAGTGAAAGACTATATAAATTCGATATGTGAAAAAGGTTAAATTAATATGTATAATCTATTGGAAAAGATTGATTCTCCACAAGCTTTAAAACAGCTTAAATGGAATGAATTAGAAGAACTTTGTTCCCAAATCAGAAAATTTCTGGTTGAAAATGTGAAAAAAACAGGTGGACACCTCGCATCAAACCTGGGAGTTGTTGAGCTAACTGTTGCTCTTCATTTGATTTATGACTTACCCGAGGATAAGCTTATATGGGATGTTGGCCATCAATCATATGTTCACAAAATACTGACAGGCAGACGGGATAGATTTGATACTCTTCGTACTTTCGGAGGATTGTCAGGCTTTCCAAAAACATCTGAGAGCGAATATGACTGCTTTAATACTGGTCACTCCTCAACATCTGTTTCGGCGGCTGTCGGAATGGCAAGGGCAAGAGATATAAAGTGCAAAAAGTATAATATTGCCGCAATTTTTGGCGACGGAGCAATGACAGGCGGAATGATTTATGAAGCCCTTAACGATGTAGGTCAGAATAAAACACCATTGGTTTTAATTTTGAATGACAATCAGATGTCTATTTCGGAAAATGTCGGAGGACTTTCAAAATATCTTGTTAACCTTAGACAAACACAAAGATATCAATTCTCAAAAAAGGTTATTAATAATCTACTCTCTCGCATTCCGTTTATTGGAAAAAAAGCAAAAAAAGGAATATCTGCACTTAAGGATGCAATAAAGGTGAGTGTTTTACCATCAACCTTTTTCGAGGATTTGGGAATTGAATATTTAGGCCCTGTGGACGGACACAACTTACACGATTTGGTTAAAGTTCTGACTTTAGCTAAAAATATGCACGAGCCTGTTCTTGTTCACATCCTGACAAAAAAAGGCAAAGGCTATGAGCCTGCCGAGAAAAATCCTCAAAAATGGCATGGCATTTCACCATCATCATCTATTAAAAACTTAACAACAGAATATGCTGACCACTCCGAATGTGCAGGAAAAACGCTGATTTCTCTTGCTGATAATAACAAGAATTTTGTGGCCATTACTGCTGCAATGCCTGCAGGTGTTGGTATATTAGAATTTTCTAAATTATATCCTGACAGATTTTTCGATGTTGGAATAGCTGAACAACATGCTGTAACCTTCTCAGCAGGTCTTGCAAAAGAGGGTGTTATTCCTGTTTTTGCAGTTTATTCATCATTTTTACAACGAGCATATGACCAGATTCTTCACGATGTCTGTCTTCAAAATCTTCATGTTGTTTTTTTACTTGACAGAGCAGGAGTTGTTGGTGCAGACGGAGAAACTCACCATGGTTTATATGACATATCATTCCTTTCAGATATGCCTAATATGACAATTTTGTCTCCATCTTCTTTTAAAGAGCTTCGACAAATGATTGACTATGCAATAAATAAGCACGATGGTCCAATTGCAATAAGATATCCAAGAGGAAATAATTCTTTTGATGATTGTCCTGACTTTGAAATAAACAAAATAAATGTCTATGGAGAAAATAAAAATAACATAATTGTCACAACAGGCAGAATGTTATCTACTTCACTATTGGCAAAGGATATATTAAAGGGCGAAAATATTGATATATCTGTAATTTGCTTGCCTACTCTATCCCCTGTTGCTGATGAGTTGTCTGATATTCTTGAATATGCAAAAATTGTTATGACTCTTGAGGACCATAGTATTTCAGGTGGTTTAGGCTCCATGGTAAGCACAATTATTTCAAAAGGAAATTTGAATGTGAAATTTGAGGCTGCAGCATATCCAAATATGCCTATTATTCACGGAAATGTATCTCAATTGGATAATTATTATAATCTTAGCGAAAAACAAATTGCACAGAGATTTAAAAATCTCTATGGAGGTTGTTAAATGGCAGAAAAAATAAGACTTGATGTATATTTGACAGAACAGGGTATGACCGAAAGCAGAGAAAGAGCTAAAGCACTTATAATGGCAGGTCAGGTGTATATTGATAATCAAAAATGCGATAAGGCAGGAATGATGATTAAACCTGACACATCAAAGCCTGAAATAAGAGGCGAAACTTTAAAATATGTCAGCCGTGGTGGATTGAAGCTCGAAAAAGCAATGCAGGAATTTCCGATAAGCTTAA
Source organism: Clostridia bacterium (assembly GCA_045580715.1). Taxonomy (GTDB): domain Bacteria; phylum Bacillota; class Clostridia; order UBA1381; family UBA1381; genus RGIG1988. The sequence continues at coordinate 2,265 of JAZNOH010000171.1, read as the reverse complement.
AAGATAAGGTTACAATGGATATCGGCGCATCAACAGGCGGTTTTACCGATTGTATGCTTCAAAACGGAGCAAAAAAGGTGTTTAGTATAGATGTGGGATATGGTCAGCTTGCTTGGAAATTAAGGCAGGATGACAGAGTTGTCAATATGGAGAGAACAAATATCAGATATGTCACTCCAGAAGAAATTGGTGAAAAGATTGACTTTGCGTCAATTGATGTTTCCTTTATATCCTTAAAGCTTGTTCTCCCCGTTGCCAACAAACTATTAAAGGATAACGGAGAACTTGTTGCACTTATAAAACCACAGTTTGAAGCAGGGCGTGAACAGGTTGGAAAAAAAGGAGTTGTAAAAGACAGAAATGTTCATCTTGAGGTATGTAAAAATGCTTTAAAATATGCGATTGACTCAGGATTTTCTACTCTTGGCTTATCCTTTTCTCCAATTAAAGGTCCTGAGGGTAATATTGAATACTTGATGTATTTAAAGAAAAACGCCAGTGAGAATATTGTAACTGATGAAAAAATATTGGAAGTCATTGAACTTTCACATAATAATTTAGACAAATAGCGAGGTATTACTATAATGCTTTCTGATAGTATAGTTATAACCGGCAACAGAGCAATGGCGCGTTCATTTGCCAAAATCAATCTCACGCTCGACATTGTCGGTGTCAGAGATAATGGATATCATAATCTAAAGACAATTATGCAGAGTGTCAATCTGTCGGACATTATTATTGTCGACAAAACTGACGGAGAAATAAAAATTACCACCAATAAAAAGGGGTTGCCAACAAACAACAAAAATATTGCATATAAAGCTTGCCAAGCATATTATGATGCATTAGGAAAAGTTGGCGGAGCCAAAATACTAATTCACAAGAACATTCCTGTTTCTGCAGGACTTGCAGGCGGCAGCGGAAATGCAGCGGCAGTTTTAGCAAGCCTTAATATGCTGAATTCATATGCCTTTTCTGATGAAGAACTTATGCAAATTGGTTCAACTCTCGGTGCTGATGTGCCGTACTGTCTTATGGGACAGACTCAATTGGCAGAGGGTATAGGTGATGTTTTATCTGTACTTCCACCATTGCCAAAATGTTATGTTTTGCTTGTCACCCCACCTATTTCAATATCAACCCCATGGGCATACAAAGAATTCGATAAATGTGAAAGAACAGTTTTTCCTGATAACGAAAAAATGACAGAGGCCCTTAAAAATCAGGACTATCTGTCAATTTGCCAAAATCTTTCAAATGTTTTTGAGGATGTTACTCTAAAGGAATATGATGTTATTTCTTCAATCAAGGAAAAAATGCTTTCACTTGGTGCAGATGGTTCTATTATGAGTGGCAGTGGTCCGACAGTGTTTGGGTTATTTACGGATATAAAAAAGGCAAAAGCTGCCCATGACAGCCTTTGCCGAATATATAAGGATACCTACCTTACAACAACTTTATAATGATTTAACTAAATAAGAGCATTCAATAATTTTGAATGCTCTTATTATTTTATTTTCTCTCTTGGTGGTCTTTCTCCAAAATACTGATAAATGTTACACTTTAACATCCCGTTATATAGCTTTCTTTTTTTATCTGCTACCTTTCCAAAAGCTTTCTCAAACCCTTCGTTTGAAGTAAGAATATAATACGACCACTTATCAAGTTTTCTAAATGCCTTTCCCATCGCAGAATATAGTTCCTGACACATTTTTTCATCTCCCAATCTTTCGCCATAAGGGGGATTGCAAATGACAGTTCCATACGGAATGTCAGTATAAAAATCTCCTGCATTCAAAACAGTCGGCACAACTGCATCTCCTACACCTGCTAAAACAGCATTTCTCTTTGCAATTTCAATGGTGTTTGCATCTATATCCGAAGCAAATATTTCAAGCGGCACATTCTTTTCTAAACTCTTTGCCTCTTGTCTTGCCTCCTCCCACAATTCCTTTGGACATTGTGTAAAACCCTCAGATAAAAATCCTCTTGTCAGTCCAGGTGCAATATTTCTTTTTATCATTGCTGCCTCAATCGGAATAGTGCCTGAACCACATAATGGGTCTGCAAGTGGGTATTCATACTTCCAATGACTTAGCATTATCATGCTGGCTGCTATTGTTTCCTTTAATGGCGCTGCATTTGAAACTGCTCTGTAGCCTCGTTTGTGAAGTCCGTCACCTGTTGTATCAAGCATCAGGGTTACTCTGTCCTTCATAACAGAAAAGCGTATCTGATACACTGCTCCTGTTTCTTCAAAATGTG
>JAZNOH010000170.1:0-2408 GCA_045580715.1 Clostridia bacterium | reverse complement strand
CACTCAGCATAAGTATACATATCACTTTTTATAGTAAAGATTTTTCGAAATCCAATTAATTTTCTTTTTACTTCAGTTATATCAATATTCTCACAAATATATACACCTTTAATATACTCTAATACCAAATCGCTTATTGTTTCTGATAATAATATCAATTCCATATCTTTATCAAAACATCTATGTAATATTTCAGATAATTGACAAGATGCTTCAACTACCTTTTTTAACATTATGTACGCATTTGCTTTGTTCTCATCCAATAATTCGGGTAAAGAACCAGAAAGTATTATTGTACCACATTTCTTAATTTGTTCTGATCGTTGCAATCTATAGTTTGTTGTAACAGATACAATGTTTTGCCCCTTTTGTAATTTTTTGCTTTGGATTGCAGTATATAAACCTAATACGATTGTCGCAATTATTGTAATAATCTGTAAAAAATATCCCAGTGTAGTTTCCATAATCAATCTTCCTTTCAATATTTGTCCCCACTACGCTCATGTCAAGTTAGGATAAACCGTGATTTTCTCAACGCCCTCCAAGGCTTTTTCAATCAAAGCATCAACATCTAATTTTGATTCCGACTTGATTATTGTATGCAATTTGGGATTTGTTGTCGGATGCTTAGGTGTGAAAACTGTGCAACAATCCTCATATGGAAGAATTGATGTTTCAAATGCACCGATTTCTCTTGACCTGTCAATTATTTCTCTCTTATCCATTCCTATTAACGGTCTTAAAACAGGCATTTCAACCACTGAATTTGTGACATTTAGTGCTGCTAAAGTCTGGCTTGCAACCTGTCCAACACTCTCCCCTGTTATCAAAGCAATAGATTTGTTTTTAATAGCAATTTTTTCTGATATTTTCATCATAAATCTGCGCATAATCAAAGTCATATGTTCTTCAGGACAATTGTCTCTTATAGCAAGTTGAATTTCGGTAAACGGAACAACATAAAGATTGATTTTTGATGTGTATCTTGCTAAGATTGATGCTAATTCAACAACCTTTTCCTTTGCTCTTTCACTTGTATAAGGGAAACTGAAGAAATTTATGGCATCAATTTCAACGCCTCTTTTAGCAATCATATGACCTGCAACAGGACTATCAATTCCACCTGATAATAAAAGTGTAGCTTTGCTTCCTGTTCCAATTGGCATACCACCCTGACCGATTAATTTATTTTCAACACAATAAACATAAGCTGCATAATCTCTTATTTCAACCTTGACTGTTACATCAGGATTGTGAACATCACAAGTTATACCCTCACACACATCATCCAAATATCCACCGACCTCTTGTCCGATTTCCATTGAATTGTATGGGAATTTTTTATCAGCTCTTTTTGCCTCGACCTTGAATTTCTTACCAGGCAACAAATCATTTTTGCAATATTCATATGCAAATTCTTTGATTTTTTCTATATCCTTTTCAACAACTCCTGCCTTTGTGACAGAAACTATTCCAAAAACAAGTGCTAATCTTTCGCAGATTAAATCAATTTTTTCAGGGTCAGCAGGCTCAACATATATTGTTGCCTGCATTATGTTCATTTTTATATTATCAATGTTCTTGACAGCATTTCTTATATTGTCCATAAGAACATTTTCAAATCTTGAGCGATTTCCACCCTTTAAGATAATTTCACCATATTTAACAAGTATAATTTCTTTCATATCTATTTCCTCACATACTTTCTGATTGTTGCAACCTCTTTTATAAGAGCATCAATAGTTTTATCAATATCCTCATCTGTTATATCCTCTGAAAAGCTAAATCGTATTGCAGAGTCAATCTCACAAGCACTACAGCCAATCGCAGATAAAACATGACTTGGCATAGGCTTGTTTGTAGAACAGGCAGAGCCTGTTGAAACATAAATCTGATGCATTTCAAGAGAATGAAGTAATATCTCGCTCCTTAGTCCCAAAAAAGAAACATTTAAAATGTGTCCTGACTGATGTTCAGCTATAGCTTCATTTATTTTAACTCTTTCAATATTTTTTAATATACCATTTTTCAATCTATCTCTTAAGAAGTTAATCCTTTTTGCATCATAATCGCAAATTTCCTCACAAGCCTTTGAAAAAGCCGAAATTCCGACAACATTTTCTGTTCCTGAACGCATATTTTTTTGTTGTCCGCCACCACAGATAAATGGTTTTATTAACACATTATCAGCAACATATAATAGCCCTGTTCCTTTGATGGCATGTATTTTATGACCACTTGCAGACAATAAATCAATTCCCCATTGCTTTGGTTTTAATAAAACTTTTCCAAAGCCCTGAACAGCGTCAATATGCAATAATGCCTTAGGAGATTTTTTCTTCATTATAGCCTTTAATTTATCAACGGGCATTATTGCTCCTGTTTCATTATTAACAAGCATAATGCTA
>JAZNOH010000169.1:0-6297 GCA_045580715.1 Clostridia bacterium | reverse complement strand
TTTTGTTGGTAATTCTTGCGCTTTTCTTTTCTGAATACAGCATTACCTTTGCAACTTTTCTCAAGAGCTTTCCAATAGTTCTTTCAAGCCCTCTCACGCCTGCTTCTCTTGTGTAATATGAAATTATATCAAGAATTGCCTCATCAGTTATTGTCACTCTTTTTCCCTTTAATCCATTCTTTTCAATCTGCTTTGGAACAAGGTATCTTTTTGCTATTTCAAATTTCTCAGGATTTGTATATCCTGATATTTCAATAGTTTCAATTCTGTCATACAAAGGTTTTGGAATATTGTTAATGTCATTTGCAGTTGCAATAAACATAACCTTTGACAAATCAAAAGGAATTTCAATGAAATTATCACGGAATGTTGAGTTTTGTTCAAAATCAAGCACCTCTAAAAGAGCAGATGACGGGTCACCCTTATAATCCTTACCCATTTTATCTATCTCATCTAAAAGTACCACAGGATTTCTTGTTCCTGCCTGTTTAATTGCATCAATAATTCTTCCCGACATTGAGCCAATATATGTTTTCCTGTGTCCTCTTATTTCTGCCTCGTCGTGAACTCCACCCAATGAAATTCTCACAAATTTTCTTCCCAACGCTCTTGCAACTGATGATGCAACCGATGTTTTTCCTGTTCCCGGAGGACCAACAAGACAAAGAACTGTTCCACTTTGTCCGCCTGTCAAACTATGAACAGCAAGATGTTCTAAGACTCTTTCCTTAACATCATTTAATCCATAATGGTCTTTTTCTAAAATCTCTGCAGCGTTTTTTATGTCAAGATTTTCTTCAGATAATTTGTTCCATGGCAATTCCAGTATAACATCAAGGTAATTTCTTAAAACAGCGCTCTCAGGTGATGATGACATCATTTTTGATAGTCGGTCAGTTTCCTTTAAAAGCTTTTCCTCGTCAGGCTTTGATAATCCTAATGCAACTATCTTTTTTCTGTATTCTGCCACATCCTCAGAATATCCATCTTTATCTCCAAGCTCTTTTTCAATGACTTTCATTTCCTCGCGAAGATAATATTCCCTTTGGTTTTCGTCTATCTTATTTCTCACCAGCTTGTCTATTTTTTTCTGTTCGTTTGAGATTTGAATTTCATTCTTTAAAACAAGCATCAGTTTTTCCATTCTTGCATATATATCAAAGGTTTCCAACAGTTCTTGTTTAACTTCATAATCACAATTTATGTTTGCTGCAATTCCATCTGCAAATCTGCCAATCTTGTTTGACGGAATAATCATTGCAAGCTTATCAGGGCTCATTTTCTTTGAAACATTGATATATTCTTCAAACAAATCCTGCAATGAACGAATAAATGCCTGGTTTAAAACATCATTTTCATCCTCTTCTCCGTCAGATAGAACATCTATCTCGGCAGTAAGGTATGGTTTTTCATTTACCAATTCAACAAGCCTTGCCCTGTCCTTAACCTCAACCATAACCCTCATATTGTCGCCATTTTTGAATATCTGTCTGACAGATGCAAGACATCCGACTTTATATATATCAAGAACAGACGGAGTCTCCTTTAATATATCCATCTGTGCTGACAAGAATATTTTTTTATCGCCATTCATTGCCTCTTCAACTGCATTTCTTGAAGTCTTTCTGGCTATATCAAAACTTACTGTGCTGCCAGGAAAAACAACAAGCCCTCTTAATGCTACCATAGGCAATATATATTTATTATCCAATTAATTTTCATTCCTTTCAGTAGGTTATAATCCATCTATTATATTATATATCATATTTCAACATTTTTCAACATCTTTTATAAATATTTTAGTTTGACTATTTTGAAAAAATTTGTTATACTTTTATGCGAAAGGACATGATTAAATGAAAGAAAAAATATATACAATACCATTAAATGAAGCATATGAAACCGATTGCGAATGTCCATTATGCTTTCTTGAAAAAAAATTAGAAGAAGAGGCTATTGAATACACTCTCGGAGCTGCTATGATGGAGCCTGATTTCAGAATTGAATCTAACGAGAAGGGTTTTTGTAAAAACCACTATTCTATGCTTTTTTCAAAACAAAATAAATTGAGTCTTGCACTTATACTCGAAACACATATGGAAGAACTTTCAAAATCTCTTGACTCACTATCTAAGGAATTTGAAAATCCATCCAAAAACAGACTTTTTAAAAAATCCTCAGAAAGTAATAAAGTTAATGACTGGTTTTATAAAAACAACCACTCATGTGTCATATGCGACAAAGTTGAAAATACAATGAAGAGATACATAGAAGTATTTTTTTATATGTGGTCGCATGATAAAGAATTTAAGAACAAGGTTATTTCTTCAAAGGGCTTTTGTCTTTATCATTTTGGAATTCTATTTGAAAATGCGCAAAAACATCTTAAAAAGAACGATGCCGCTGACTTTTTAAATATAATTTACAACAAAGAAAAAGATGAACTTATGCGTATCAACGAGGATATACATAAATTCACCTTAAAATTTGATTATCGCAACAAGGATATGGAATGGGGCACTGCAATTGATGCACCAATAAGAGCTATTGAAAAACTATCAGGCTATATCCATACTAAAAGCAATGATTAATATTCTACAATCGCATTTGCAAGTCTTTTTGCATCTGCGATTTTTTCTTTCATTTCATCAGATAATTCTTCGTTATAGCTTCTTACTCCAATATATAAATTGTCAGAGTTAATTCTGTAATTCTCAAGCATTTTGCTGCCGTTTAGTCTTACTGCATATGCATTGCCATTGCTCATATATAGCTTTTCGTCATCAACATCTATACTAAGCCACTGGTCAACAGGAAGGAATGCACCCTCCATCTCAGGAGAATCTATCATATATTTAAGCTTATCTTCACTGAACATATACACTATAGTATCCTCGTCAGTCATCTCAAGCTGCATTCTTGTAATCATCATTCTCTCCATTTGAGCATCTTCCATTCCTGATATGAATGAATTCTGAATTATTGCAACCCCATCTTTTCCGTCACCATCAGAATCAGTAACAAATTGGGAAAGTTTTTGTCTAAATAATTCTTCCTCTCCTTGAGGTATGTTTGATTCAGCCGAATATGCAATGTTAAACTCGTATTCCGGAGCAGTTACATAGTGATGAACCGTATAAATAACAGAAACAAGGATAACTAAAGTAACAATAGTATGTACTTTATAATAATCCCAAAAATATTCCCACCATTTTCTTGTAAATCTCTTTGGCACCTCACCGTATTTTTCTGCCATTTGACATTTCTCCTTTTATATCGTAAATGTATTATTCGTTCTCAAAAAGCGGAGTTGAAAAGTATCTTTCAGCCGTATCAGGAAGAACAGTTACAACTGTCTTTCCCTTTCCAAGCTTCTTTGCAAGCTTCTTTGCTGCTGCAACATTTGTTCCGCTTGAAATTCCACACATTATTCCCTCTTTTTTTGCAAGCTCGCAGGAAGTTTTTAAAGCCTCTTCGTCTGTAATTATGCAAATATCATTATAAATATTCTGATTTAATACCTTTGGAATAAGTCCATCGCCTATACCCATTTGAATATGTGTCCCTATTGAGCCACCTGCAAGAATGGCAGCATTCTCTGGTTCAACTGCCCAAATCTCGATATCAGGGTTCTGCGCTCTTAAAACTTCTCCTATACCGCTAATTGTTCCGCCCGTTCCAATCCCTGAGCAAAAGCCGTGGATTGGTCCTGCAACCTGCTCTAATATTTCAACGCCTGTATGATGCTTATGTACAAGTGGATTTGATGGATTTTCAAACTGCTGAGGAATAAAAACATTTTCATTCTCCTCTGCCATTTTTATTGCCGTTTTCAAACATTCATTTATACAATCCCCAATATTTCCTGCATCGTGAATCAGTATAACATCAGCGCCATAGTGGCGAACAAGCTTTCTTCTTTCTTCACTAACCGAGTCAGGCATAATAATAACAGTTTTAATACCCATAACTGCACCGCAAAGAGCAAGACCTATTCCCTGATTTCCACTTGTAGGCTCAACAATTATGGTATCCTTGGTTATTTTTCCTGCCTTGATTGCATCATTTATCATATTGTAAGCAGTTCTTGTTTTTATTGAACCACCAACATTCATTCCCTCAAATTTCACTAAAATATCTGCACTGTCACAATCAACCATATTATTTAATTTTATAACAGGGGTGTGTCCTATTGCCTCTAAAATATTATTATAAATCATATATACTCCAATCCATCCGATAGTCCTATTATATTACTAATCACAACACCATTCAACAAAAAAATCCTAATATTTACAAAATATTAATTATATATTCATTTTTTTAAAACAATATTTATAAATTCCTTGTTATCACTGCTGTTTTTCATCAAATTCAAAACTCCCTGCATTGCCTCAGTCGGAGAGAGCTTATCAAACTGTCGTCTCAGCTTCCAGGAAGCCTCCATTTCATCTGCTGACAAAAGAGCTTCTTCTCTTCTTGTTCCTGATTTTAAGATATCAATAGCAGGGAAAATTCTTCTTTCCTGCAAGGTCCTGTCAAGCTTTAATTCCATATTTCCTGTACCTTTAAATTCCTCAAAGATAACATCATCCATCCTGCTGCCCGTTTCAACAAGCGCAGTTGCAAGAATGGTCAGACTTCCACCCTCTTCAATTTTTCTTGCAGTTCCGAAAAACTTTTTAGGTTTTATCAATGCATCCGGATCAAGACCTCCGGACAAAGTTCTTCCTGTAGGTGTCACAGTCAGGTTATATGCTCTTGCAAGTCTTGTTATTGAGTCTAACAAAATCACAACATCCTTTTTCTGTTCAACCAATCTTTGCGCTCTTTCCATAACCATTTCTGCAACCTTTGTATGATTTTCTGGTGTCTGGTCAAATGTTGAATATATAACATCACCATCAATAGAACGCTTTATATCCGTAACCTCTTCAGGTCTTTCATCAATTAACAACACAATAAGCTTTATATCAGGATGATTTTTTGTGATTGATTGAGCAATCTGTTTTATCAATGTTGTCTTACCTGCTTTTGGAGGTGCCACAATCATGCCTCTTTGACCTTTTCCAATAGGTGCAATTATATCGAGAATTCTTGATGCATACTTTGTTTTATCACCCGTGTCCAATGTGATTTTTTCTGTTGGGTATATGGGGGTCAGTTTTTCAAAGCTCTTTCTCTTTAATGCAACATCAATAGCATCCTGATTAATTTTTTTAACAAATAAAAGTGGTGAATATTTATCCTCATCAAAAGATGGTCTGCAATCTCCCACAATTTCATCACCGGTTTTTAAATTAAAACGCCTTATCTGCGTTGGTGACACATATACATCATTTTCGCTTGGTTGATAATTGTCAAATCTCAAAAAACCAAAGCCATCGCTCATAACATCAAGAACACCACACACCTCTTTAACATCTGTGGGGCGCTCCTTCTTTGTTTTTTCCTTTTTTTCAGTTTCTTTTTGTTTATTTTCTTCCCTGTGTTTTCTTATAAGTGCAATTATTTCATCTTTTTTTAATGCTGATACTTTTGGAATTTCTAATCCTAAAGCAATCTGCTTTACCTCTTCTCTCGTTTTCCTTTCTAATGCTACTCCATCCTGCATAGACTAATTCTCCTTTATTTTACATAAACAATTCAAGCAACATATTATTGTTATAGAAATATTTGGTTATGTAGGTATTATCTATTGTATCTTTAATTAATTGTGAATTATTGTTTGGTACAAACCAAATCAAAGCGGCACAAATTATGTATATCACAAAAAGAGCATTAACAACTCCGATTGCAGCACCGGCCAACTTATTAATTGATTTTAAAACAGGAAGCTTGAAAATCATATTGATAATCTTTAAACCAAAAAATAGCAAAATTCTGATACCAATATATAAAATCACTATTGACAATATATTAATAATCGATGCAGTTGTGCTTTGGGCAGCCTCTAAAATAAGGTCGTTTTTAACATTCTCAATTTTTTCTTCGGTATCCTTTGCAATATTAGAAAAAAACAAAGGCAGTCCAAGCTCATTTATTTCTTCCTCGCTCTTGACTTGTTTATCTTCATTCTGTTTTGTTAACGCACTTATTATCTTATTATTGAGTTCTTCTCCAAACTGAGAATTCTTTAAATAGCTGTTTATACTATCCTGAAACGCAAACATCAACACAATAGTCAACACTATAGATAATATCGCTGACGATGCTTTAACAAAGCCTTGTCGCATAGAGTGAAAAACACATATTGCAAATATCAATATAATAGCCAAATCAAACACTAACCATAGG
>JAZNOH010000168.1:0-10969 GCA_045580715.1 Clostridia bacterium | reverse complement strand
TATTTCTCGCCCCATGCATTTCCGCCCCAACGCCATCCATATTTTGCAAAGGTCTTAACAACGATTGAATCCTCTGCAATTGAGAATGGATTTTCATTTGGTAACCACAATTCACCTGTGATTGGAGTTCCGTCAGGCTCGACATAATAATTTTCGTTATAATTTATGTCAATACAAGTTCCATAACTATGCTGTGAAACTTTTCCGCCTGCAGTATTTCTCCAACTGAATCCACCAACATCTTTTATCGGGAATTGTGCACCATCATTATATATCTCTGTAAAAATGCTTATAACATCCTCTGCTAAAGCCTTGTTTACTTCTATATAGGCAGTGTATGAGGTTTTTGTTCCGTCATTACCAAGTCTCCAAGCAGGAACTTCTACCTCAACCATATATTCCTCCGCAAGTTCTTTTGTTTGGAAATATACTCCGTCAGGGAAAACTCTTAGTTCTTTGTCATAAAGAGCTGAGGAGTCGGTTGAGTGAATTAATGTTTCGTCATATATTGGTTCGCTTTGCTCTGTCTCTTCAACATTTTCTTCGGTATTATCAGGCTTTATTAATTCAGGATTGTGTAGAGGAGCATTTTCCTCTTTTTCCTGTTTTACAACCCTTTTATTGATGTTGATAGGCTTTGAGAATATTTGAGTTTCGTTTGATTTTGTCGCACCAAGAATTACTGTGTAGTTTTCAAAATTCTTAATGCTATCTACAGTTTGATTAATTGAGTTAGTGTTTTGGGGTAATGTTATAACCAAAACATCCGAATTGTCAGTTTTTATTATGATATAATATTCCTTGGCACCTGAAATGGTTTGAAAGCTTGCTTTTATATTTCCGTCATAAATAAGATTTTTATCAATGGTTTTAAATTTTGGAATTGTATGTATGGTTGTATTTTGTATAAATTTTTTATAAACTCTGTCAAGCATACAAATCGCTTGTTCCTTTGAAGCATTGTCAAGGGGATTTGTTTCTTTCAAGTCATTTCCTGTGATAATTCCATAGTCACATATTGCAGCCATATCAGCCAATGCCCAGGAAGCAGTTTTCTCATGGTCAGTATAATTTGTGATATAAGCATCTATCTGACCTTCATATTTGTTATATTCATATGTAATAAGTGAGAGTGTTCTTGATAGCATAACTGCCATCTCCTGACGGGTTATAGGGTTTTCTGCTCCAAATAATCTTTCGCCCTTTCCACTTACAATACCCACCTTATAAGCCTCTAAAACTGCGTTGTCATTTGTGTCATCAAACACATCAATATCGTTTTGGGTTAATACAACTCGTTTGTCGCATTTGTAGATATTCATAAGCATCTGACAAAATTCTTCTCTTGTAATATTCTCTTTCAAATTGCTGCCGACAACATCCAGAGTTAATACTCCGTATGAACTCATATTATTGAAGCTTTCCTCTGCCCAATCACTCAAATCAGAGGCATGGGCATTTATGCCAAAGCATAAAATAAGAGAAATTGCTGATATTATTTTTTTCATAAATGATACTCCTTTTTTTAGGCATATTCCAAAAAAAGATTATCATAACAGGCATCAAAAGTCAATAAAATGCGACGAAATGTAACATTTAAAAACAAATATTCACATTTTGTTAATAAAAAAAACAATTCTTATTTACTTTTTCTTAATACCATAGTAAAAAAGATGTAGTATCATAAAAATATAAAATACAGAAAATAGGAGAAATTAATATGAAAAGATTTCCTCATACTGAAACGACAGATATGATTGTTTATATCGAAAAGCCCAAGAAAAAACTAAATGTGCTTTTTGTTGCCTGTATATGCTCTGCATTGATTTCAAGCATTGTGACAGCCAGTGTTATTGGAGTGGGTGCATGGATATTTTCTGATAAGAACAATAATGATATTATGTATTCTTCGAATGATATAACCAATATGTCAACATCAAACAACAATCAAAGCGAACTTTCAATACCTCAGATTGCTAAAAAGGTTGGTCCAAGTTGTGTGGGTGTCGTTAATAAAACAAAGGTAAAACCAAGAAGGTTTTATGACCCGTTTTCAAGAAGATATTATTATACAAGCGACCCTAATACAGACACACTGGTTGAGCAGGGAAGCGGTTCAGGAATAATAATAAGTGTAGACGGATATATTGTGACAAATGAACATGTTGTCAAGGACGCATCAGAAATTTCTGTTATTTTAAACACTGGGGAAGAATATAAAGCAACGCTTGTTGGTGCTGATGAAAAGTCTGATTTGGCAGTTTTAAAAATTGATAAAGATAATCTTGTTCCTGCTACATTAGGTAATTCTGAAGATATTGAGGTTGGAGAACTTGTTGTTGCAATAGGAAATCCATTGGGACAGGAATTGTTTGGAACAGTTACTGACGGAATTGTCAGTGCAGTGAACAGAACTATGACAGTTGATGAAAAATCATATAATCTAATTCAGACAAATGCAGCAATTAATCCGGGAAATTCAGGTGGAGCACTTGTTGACAGATTTGGAAATGTTATAGGGATTAATACAATAAAGTTATCAAATACGGAAGTTGAGGGGATTGGCTTTGCTATTGCAATTTCGGAGGCAAAACCGATTATTGCGGATTTAATGAACAACGGATATGTTTCTGGAAGACCATTAGTCGGAATAACAGTTACCGAAAACAAGAACGGATTGTCCGTTTATAGTATTGCTGAGGACAGCGGCGCACAAAATGCAGGAATTCAAGTAGGAGATTTGATTGTAAAAGCAGATGGTGTGGCAATCAATACATCAAAAAAACTCAATGAAATAAGAGATAAAAAAGCACCTGGTGAGAGTATAATATTTACAGTTATAAGAAATGGTGAGCTTTCGGATATAGAGGTTATATTAGGAGAGGATGTTCCGTCAGGAGAGTGACGGAACATCCTCTTTTTTTTATTCATCTTTCCAACCAATATATTTTGCCTCAAGTCTGTAAATTGGCATACCCTGTTCTGCAAAACGGGTTTCATATTCTGTCATAATATTTCCCTCGAATTTTGAGTTGTGTAAATCAAGAGTAATATTTTGTAGCTTAAAGTTTTCCTGTGCAAATGAATTTAGTGAAAATTCAAAGAGTGCCTTATTATCTGTTTTAAAGCAGATGAGATTACCCTCTTTTAAAAGCTTTTTATAAATATCCAAAAAGTTTTTATGTGTCAGGCGTCTTTTTGCTTGCTTGTTCTTTTTCCATGGGTCAGAGAAGTTCAAATAAATTCTTTCGACTTCATCAAATTCAAAATATTCATTCAATTTTGCTGCATCAGCAATAATAAATCTCACATTTTCCACTTCCTGTGCAGTGGCTTTTTCCAAAGCAATAACCAAAACATCAGGAACAACATCTATTGCAATATAGTTTATATCAGGGTGTTGTTTTGCCATGTTGCAGACAAACTGACCTTTTCCACATCCGATTTCAATGTGGATAGGGTTAGAGTTTTCGAAGATTTCACTCCATTTTCCAATATAATCTTCTGGGTTTTTAATCCAAAGCGAAGAACACTTTTCAAGTCTTTCATCGCAATGTTTTTTCTTTCGCATTCTCATATTATTTTCTCCAATTATATTTTTAATTGTGCTTTAACATCTGACAGCATATCTTCAACAAAGCTCACTGCCTTATCAAGACTCTCCTGTGAGGAAGAAAGATATAGCTTGATTTTTGGCTCTGTGCCTGATGGTCTTACAATTAGTTGTGACTTATTATCGGATAGATTAAATTTAATAACATCTGATTTTGGAAGTCCTTTTAATTCTTCCTTTGAACCATCGGAATTGGTGATTATCTGTGTATCATAGTCAGTAGTTCTTATAATATCCATGCCACATATTTTGGAAATCGGAGATATTCTTAAATTCTCCATAAGCTCTGCCATTTTTTCCATTCCGTCCTTACCTGGCATAACAACAGAAACAGTCTTTTCATAGAAATAACCATACTTATCATATATATTAAGAAGAGCTTCATAAAGGGACATATTTTTTGTTTTGTAATATGCTGCCATTTCAGCAATCATCATAGTTGCAACAACGCCATCTTTATCCCTTGCATGAGTTCCGATAAGATAACCATAGCTTTCTTCGAAGCCTAATACATATGTGTGTGAGTTTGTTTTTGAGAATTCTGTCATCTTTTCGCCGATATATTTAAAGCCTGTTAAAACATTCATAATTTCAACATCATATGCTTTTGCGATTTCCGCTGCAAGCTCGGTAGTGACAATAGTTTTTATTATAACAGAATTATCAGAAAGTGTATTATTTGCTTTCTTCTGAGAAAGGATATATTCGCATAAAAGCGCACCTGTCTGATTTCCTGTTAAGGTTTGATATTCGCCTTTTGCATCTCTTACCACTATGCCAACTCTGTCGCAATCAGGGTCTGTTCCGATAATGATATCAACATCATTTTCCTTTGCCATTTTAATGGCAATTTCAAAGCCCTCTTTGTCTTCAGGGTTTGGGGATTTGACGGTTGGGAAGTCTCCGTCCTCAGTATCCTGTTCTTTTACAACAAGCACATTTTTAAAGCCAATTTCCTTTAAAATTGCTTTAACAGGGCGACTGCCTGTACCGTGAAATGGTGTATATATTAGTTTGAATGTATCAGAAACTTCTTTTATGACATCAGGATTTATCTGTTGAGTTTTAATTGCGTCAAGAAACTGTTTATTAAGTTGGGGTCCTACAATTTCAACAAGCCCTTTTGACATAGCTTCCTCTAATGAAATGAATTTTACATCATCAAACACATCGCAGTTATTTATAGCGTCAATAACGACATCTGCAGCTTGAGGTGGAAGTTGTCCGCCATCTGAGCCATAAACTTTGTAACCATTGTATTCCTTTGGATTGTGGCTTGCAGTTATAACAACACCCAAAGCACACTTTAGAGTTCTTATTCCGAAGGACACCTCAGGAACTGAGTGTGCAGTGTCAAAAAGATAAGTTTTTATTTCGTGAGCTGCAAGAACCTTTGCAGTTTCTTCTGCAAAAACTCTTGAGAAATTTCTTGTGTCATAGCCAATTAACACGCCTGATTTTTTAGCATCATCTCCAAGGTCACACACTCTTTTTGCAATGCCCATTGTTGCACGACGGACATTGTAAATATTCATTCTGTTTGTGCCTGCGCCAAGAATACCTCTCATTCCTGCAGTTCCAAATTCTAATTCTTTATAGAAGCATTCCTCAATTTTTTTCTCGTCTTTTTTCATTGACATTAGTTCATTTCTTGTGTTTTCGTCAATCACAGATGAATTGACCCATCTTTCGTAGGTTGATTTGTAGTTATCCATAATCTTCCTCTAATTTAATATGATATTATATTATACACTTATTTTAACAAAAATTCAACTAAAATAATGAAAAAATAAATATTAGACAAAAAAGGCAAGATAGTTATAAAAAAATTTGTTAAATTGAAAGAAATGAAAATAATTGACAGTAATCATCATTTATGATAAAATAGAAAAAATGGGTAGTTGCGAATAATTATAAATAATTATGCACAATGATGAATAATTATAAATATTTGCATTTTTCTCGTACGACTTTAGAAAGGTGTGGAGATTATGAAGGCACAGTTGATTTTGGAAAATGGAAAAAGATTTTCCGGAGAGCTTTTCGGAGATGTGAAAAATGTTTCAGGGGAGATTGTCTTTTCAACAGAAATGATAGGATATCAGGATGTTCTGATTGATGAAAAATATTTGGGAAAGATTGTTGTTATGACATTTCCTTTAATCGGAAACTATGGAATTAATCATGAGGATATAGGGGCAAATAAAGTTACTCCAATTGCAATGGTAGTGAGAGAAAAATGTGATTTTCCATCGAATTTCAGAATGGAAATGACATTAGAGGATTTCTTTAAGTCCAAAGGAATTGTTGGAATTTCAGGAATTGACACAAGAGCCTTGACAAAACAATTAAGAGATAACAAAAATATGAAAGCTTATATAATTGAGGGCGAGCCTACCGATGAAGAGGTAAAAGCATTTTGTAACAATAAGGAGGTAATGTGATATGCCATTGGATAAATCAATCAAAAAGGTTCTTGTAATAGGTTCAGGTCCGATTGTAATCGGTCAGGCTGCAGAGTTTGACTATTCGGGTACTCAAGCCTGTGCTGCAATTAAAGAAGAGGGCGTTGAGGTTGTTTTGGTAAACTCAAACCCTGCAACAATTATGACTGACAGAGGAATGGCAGATAAAACATATATCGAGCCTTTGACAATAGAATATCTTGAAGAGATAATTAAAAAAGAAAAACCGGATTCTGTTATAGCAGGTATGGGTGGTCAGACAGGACTTAATATGACCTGCGAATTGTATGACAGAGGAATTTTAGATAAATACAATGTTAAAGTTATCGGAACATCAATTGAAGCTATAAAAGAGGGAGAAGACAGAGACAGCTTCAAGAGATTGATGGAGAGAACAAATCAACCTGTTGCTCCAAGTGAGATTGTGACAGATGTTGAAAATGGTTTAAAATTTGCTCAAAAAATAGGATATCCTGTGATTGTCCGTCCTGCATATACACTTGGAGGAACAGGTGGCGGAATTGCAGAAAATGAAGCTCAGCTTGTTGAAATATTGTCACAGGGCTTGCATCTTTCCAGAGTTGGACAGGTGCTCTTGGAAAAGTCGATTAAGGGTTGGAAAGAAATTGAGTTTGAGGTTATAAGAGATGCAAGCGGAAAATGCATAACAGTATGTTCAATGGAAAATGTTGACCCTGTCGGTGTTCACACTGGTGACTCAATAGTTGTTGCTCCTGCAGTGACTTTGGGACCTAAGGAATATAATATGTTAAGACAGGCAGCGTTGGATATAATTTCTGCCATTGAAATAAAGGGTGGATGTAATGTTCAGTTTGCTCTTGACCCTGAAAGCTTTAACTATGCAGTTATAGAAATTAACCCAAGAGTAAGCCGTTCTTCTGCATTAGCATCAAAAGCAACAGGCTATCCAATAGCAAAGGTTAATGCAAAAATTGCTTTGGGATATAATCTTGATGAAATCAAAAATGCAGTAACAGGCTCTACCTATGCAATCAGTGAGCCTACAATAGACTATGTTGTAACAAAAATACCGAAGTGGCCTTTTGACAAATTCTTTAATGCAAAGAGAAATCTTGGAACTAAGATGATGGCAACAGGCGAGGTTATGGCTATCGGAAGCAGTTTTGAAGCGTCTTTGTTAAAAGGTGTGAGATCACTTGAAATAGGTCAGTTCACTTTGGAGAGAGAAAGCTCAAAAAATCGTTCTTTGGACGAGCTTATTAAAAGAGTTTGTATTCCTGATGATGAGAGACTCTTTGATTTGGCAGAATTAATCAGACGAGGATTTATGATGACCAAGATTGCAAAAATAACAGGAATGGATATGTTCTTTTTGCAAAAAATCAAGAATATAGTAGATGCTGAGGAAGCCCTTAAAAAGCTATCTCTTGATGATATAGACTATGATATAATGAAGAAATATAAGACAATGGGATTTTCTGATAAGGGAATTGCGTTGTTAATCGGCTGTGGTGCTGATGAATTATATGAAAAGAGAAAATCATTAAATGTTATGCCTGTTTATAAAATGGTTGATACCTGTGCAGGTGAATTTGATGCAGTTTCTCCATATTATTATTCAACCTATGATGAAGAAAATGAAGCAGTACCAAGCAATAAGAAAAAGGTTATTGTAATAGGCTCAGGACCAATCAGAATTGGTCAGGGTATAGAGTTTGACTATTGTAGTGTTCATAGTGTATATGCATTGAAAAAGGCAGGAATAGAAACTATTACAATTAATAATAACCCTGAAACAGTAAGTACAGACTTTGACACATCAGATAAGCTCTATTTTGAGCCAT
Source organism: Clostridia bacterium (assembly GCA_045580715.1). Lineage (GTDB taxonomy): Bacteria > Bacillota > Clostridia > UBA1381 > UBA1381 > RGIG1988. The sequence goes on along the minus strand of JAZNOH010000168.1, from coordinate 3,065 downwards.
TAACTGAGGAAGATGTTTATAGCATAATTGAGTTGGAAAAGCCTGATGGAGTTGTGTTGCAGTTTGGTGGACAGACAGCTATTAAGTTAGCTAATTTCCTTGACAAAATGAATGTTCCGATTTTGGGAACTCAACCAAAATATATCGACGAGGCTGAGGACAGAGAAAAGTTTGATGATTTGTTGGAAAAATTGGATATCAAACGCCCTAAAGGAAAGGCAATCTGGTCTGTTCGTGAGGGAATTGAGGAAGCTAACAGATTAGAGTATCCACTGCTTGTTCGTCCTTCATATGTTTTGGGTGGACAGGGAATGGAAATCACAAGAAATGAAGATGACCTTGTGAGATACTTAACAGATGCATTCCATAAGGACCACAAAAACCCTGTTTTGATTGACAGATACCTTGGAGGAAGAGAGCTTGAGGTTGATGCGATATGTGATGGTAAGGATGTATTAATACCTGGTATTATGGAGCATCTTGAAAGAGCAGGTGTTCACTCAGGTGACTCTGTTTCAATCTATCCTCCGCAGAATGTTAAACCACATATTATTGAAAAAATAAAAGATGTGACATATAGAGTTGCAATAGAATTAAATGTTATTGGTATGATTAATATTCAGTTTATTGAGTTCAGGGATGAGCTTTATATAATTGAGGTTAATCCTCGTTCAAGCCGAACAGTTCCTTATATAACAAAGGTTACAAATGTTCCTGTAATTGATATTGCAACAAGAATTATGCTTGGAGAAACCCTAAAGGATATGGGATATGAGACAGGAATTGCACCAGAAACTAATACAGTTGCAATTAAGGTTCCTGTGTTCTCAACTGAAAAATTGCCTCAGGTTGAGGTCAGCTTAGGACCTGAAATGCGTTCAACAGGTGAGGTTTTGGGAGTAGGTGCAAGCTTTAAAGAAGCAATGTATAAGGGCTTTGTTGCAGCAGGAACACCAATTCCAAAGAGCGAGTCAAGAATTTTAGTATCAATAAGAGAATTTGATAAGGAAAACTTCTTGCCAATGGCAAAGAGATTTCAAAAGATGGGTTGCAAGTTTATTGCAACAACAGGTACTGCAAATTATTTGGGTGCAAATGGAATTGAGGTTGAAACCTGTAAAAAGATTTCAGAGGGAGTTCCAAATGTTCTTGATATAATAAGAAGCGGAATGGTTGATATGGTTGTTGACATTCCTCAAAAGGCAAACAACGCAAATTCGGACGGCTTCAGAATGAGAAGATGCGCAGCAGAGTGTTCAATTCCTATGATGACCTCTTTAGATACTGTTGGAGCGTTAATTGAGGTTATGGAAGAAAACTTTACTTGTGAAAAGACAAGCGTTGTTGAATTAAATGATATTAAATAATTAATAGGGGGTATAACAATGATTAACAGAAGAGATATAGCAGTTGCTATAATTTTGACAATTGTTACCTGTGGGATTTATGGCTTATATTGGTTCGTATGCTTAAATGATGATTTGAATGAGTTAACAGATAGAAATGATACATCAGGTGGAGTTGCGTTGTTGCTTAGCTTGGTTACTTGCGGAATATATCTGTATTATTGGATGTATAAAGCTGGTGAAAAAGTTGATACATTAAAAGCAAACAGAGGGCAAGTATCTCAATATTCAGGAATTCTTTATTTGGTATTGACCTTATTGGGATTTGGAATAGTATCATATGCTTTAATTCAAGATGAGCTTAACAAAAACGCACAATGAAAAAAAGATTATATAAGCTAATCAAAGGTTATGCGCTGATTTTTGCAGCAGGGCTGTTATATGCCCTGCTCTTTTCAGAATTCAATATAAAAATACCCTGTATATTTAATACTATAACAGGGTATTTGTGTCCTGCTTGTGGGATAAGCAGAATGTGCGTTTCAATATTAAAGCTTGATTTTAGGGAGGCTTTTTATTATAATAAGCTCATATTTCTATTAATTCCGTTGTTTTGTTTTTTTATAGTAAAATGGAGCTTTGATTATGTTAAAAAAGGTGAGATAACCAAAAGTAAAACTGAAAAAGTTATAATCTGGACGGTTATCGTGTTGTTAGTTCTTTTTGGGATAGTAAGGAATATTATTTGATTCTTGTTCCGATTATTATAGCAAGAACAGATTTTAAAATATCAAATGGCAAGAAAACGAAAGCACTTGAAATAAGTGCTTTTTTAAATTCAATTGAAGAAATTAACATATATTGAAAAGAGCCTGTTATATAACATATAAAAAGAGATAACAAGGAGCTGACAAATAAAAATATTTTTTTGTATTTAACTTTTGATAAGTTATCAGATGCCAAACCCATTATTATTGCAATGAAAATATATGAAATTATATATCCACCCGTCGGACCGAAAAGAACTTGAACTCCACCTTTAAATCCTGAGAAAACAGGCAGCCCAAGTGAGCCTATAAGAATATAGACTATAACAGTTATAACTGATTTTTTAAAACCAAGAATTATTGATGCGAGAAAAATTGCAAAAACGCAAAAGGAAATCGGAACTGCTCCGATTGGTATTGATATTATTGAAAATATGCAAATAATCGCGCAAAATAGTGAAATCAAGGTCAGGTCTTTAGTATTAATTTTCAATTTGATATCTCCTAATCTGAAATTTAAAATAATTATAATACAAAAAAACAAAAATGTAAATTGAATATTTTGAATTTCTTGACAAAAATCAATTAAAATGATAATATGAAATAAAAGTAAGTCAGATGGTCGCGGGCATATTATATATGCGTGAGGAAAGTCCGAGCTCCATAGAGCAGGGTGCCGGGTAACACCCGGTGGAGGCGACTCCAAGGATAGTGCAACAGAAAATAAATGCCAATGTTATTGGTGATTGTGGAAATGTGAGGTAAGAGCTCACAGGAATGATGGTAACTGAAATTCCGTGTAAACCCCATCCGGAGCAACATCGACAGCGAAATTAAGTCTGCTCGGCATTTCGCGAATGATGGCTTGAGCGTTATAGTAATATAACGCCACAGATAGATGACCATTTGATACAGAACTCGGCTTATAGACTTGCTTTTATAAAAAAATCTC
>JAZNOH010000167.1:0-1635 GCA_045580715.1 Clostridia bacterium | reverse complement strand
AATAAGATGTATCATTATACAACGAATGTATATAGTACTTCTTCAGTAAAACTTATGAATGATTTTTGTGAAATAGCTTTAAAATCTGGGTATGGTATAACAGTTCGTGCAAAACAAAAAGCTTCTCATAATTTAAATTATGAAATTCATATGTTAGGTGCCAAAAATTTCAAGGTTAATGAGCAATGTTGTAATAAAGAAGTACAATTTGATGACTTTGTATATTGTGTGTCAGTTCCTAATTCTACACTATTAGTGAAAAGGCGTGGTAGGGTATTTTGGTGTGGTAACTCGCCCAGACAAGTGTCTGAATGTTATAAAAATATGGGCAAGACAGTAAATATGGAAACTACGCAGGCTTCTTATTGGTCAAAACAGAAGGCTGAGATAGGTCGTATAGTAAAACCAGGTGGTTATGTTATAACATGTTGTTGGAATAGTGGCGGAATAGGTAAGAAGTATGGTTTTGAAATAGTAGAAATTTTGTTAGTTCCTCATGGTGGTTGGCATAATGATACTATAGTTACTGTTGAAAGAAAAGTAAAGGAATAGGAGTGAGTAATATGTGGGTATCAATTTTAAGTTCAATTGGTGTGGTAATTTCTTTATTGTTGGTAATTGTATTTATTTGCTTAAAGGCGTATTGTGCAAAAAGTATGACTTGTGTAATTGGTAAAGTAAATTCAGTGAAGATTGTTGGTCAAAGTATTGATGCTCCGATATTCAAGACCATAATTCCAACAATTAAATACAAAGTGAAGGGTACTACTTATACAGTAGATGGTCCTATGACTTCAACTCCTTATTCAGTTGGTGAGGAAATAAAGGTTTATTATTCTGGTGAAACTCCAGAAAGGACAATAATTTCTTATGGGTTAAACTCTTCAATAGTAAAGTGTAGTATTTGGTTAGGGTTGTTTGTGGCTATTTTAATCCTTTCTTTTGTATTATAAGGAGGGTAATATGAGGAGTGTTATTATGAATGTATTTGCTTTATTTATGGCTTTTTGTTTAACTGCTTGTAGTTTTGTAGGCACATTGCCTGAACAAACACCTGTGACTCCTGTTGACCCTGAAAGCCCTGTTGTAACTTCGACAGATGTTATGCCAGGTGGTGGGTTTGATAGTTTTGATGATGCTTTAATAGTTTATTTGAGGGATTCTGAGAAGTATACTAATGAAAATTTTGCGGTTTCTCCCTTATCATTAAAGTTGGCAATGGGTATGGTTGCTGAAGGTGCTGCTGGAGAAACAAAGTCAGAAATATTAAATGCTTTTGATGTTTCTTCTACTGATTACTTCAGAAAGAAAATAGTAAAATGGAATGATTTTGAAGTTTCTCTTGAAGAGAGGCGAGAAGAAAATAAAAAGGCTAAATATGAGTGGGAAGTTCAACCTGTTGGTGATTTTGATGTTAGTAATTCTTGGTGGATAAATAAAGAGAAGAAGGGTGAAATTGTTCCTGCTTATAAAGATGTTTTAACTTCTGTATATGATGCTTCTATTTCAAAAGAGGCTTCAAAGGATTTGGAACCGAAAATAAATGCTTGGGTAAATAAGAAGACTAATGGTCTTATACCATCTGTAGTTAGTGATTCTGTTGCTCAAGCTCAATCAGTTCTTGTAAATACTTTG
>JAZNOH010000166.1:0-4589 GCA_045580715.1 Clostridia bacterium | reverse complement strand
AACAATTGTTTTACCTGCTCTTGAAATTATTTCATTAGTTGAAACAATATTATCAAGTAATGTTTCTCCACTAACCCCGTCACCGATAATAATGATGTCATCACCATTATATCCGTTAAGAGTTACTCCCTCACTTCTTATAAGTATATTACCATCAGCAAATTCTGTGTATTCACCAGGCTCATTGATATATGTTTTAATCAAGTTATCCATTAAAACAGCAAATTCAGAACGAGTAATATATGTATCCTGTGGTTTTAACTTTCCTTCATAACCATTCCAGTAGCCTTTGCCAACAACAAGAGAAACATATGGTTTTGCCCATTCGGCAATATTTTCTGAATCTAACCAATCATCAAGTATCTCTGTATATACGTCCTCATACAATTCAGATTTTGTGACATCTCCATGGATAAGACAGAATATTCTTGAAATAACTGTGAAACATTCTTCATATGTAATCGGTGCTTCAGGATTTAGCTTACCATCATCTGTTCCACTGAATGCTCCCATTTTAACAGCCTTTGCAAATTCAGAATAGTACCATTTATCCTGTGACATATCTGGATACATTGAAATATCTGCTTCAACATTTGCTCCGAACGCTCTTACAATTATAGCAGCCATTTCCGAACGCTTAATATTATCATCAGGCATAATTTTACCATCTGCACCATTTAACAAACCATTTTCAACAGCTCTTTGGAGAGCTCCTGTAGTCCAGTTATCCGGCATATCGGCAAACTCTTGCGCAAATGCAGCACCTTGCATCATCATTATGCCTGCAATTGCTACAGATATTAAGGTTTTAGTAATTTTTTTCATAATTATTTTTCCTTTCATACTAACATACTATAATAAAGTATAACAGAATATATTCCAAAAATCAAGTTATTATTCAAAAAAATATCAACCCCTTTAGAATATTTATAAACTAAGGGGGTTGATAATAATTATTCATCGAACAAATGGTCTTTAATACTTTCTATATCCATAACATAGACATCTCGTCTACCTTCATGAGTTGAGTCAAAACTAATCATACTTCCATCCTGATTCCATCTTGGATGCAAGTCACATCTTAAATCGCCCACACTTCTTTTGATTGAATGGAAATATCCCATATTCACACATATATTCTTTTCAAAACTATACATTCTTATTGGTTGAGTTCCATCTGCAAGAGGGTATTGGTCTGTCAACATAAGCTTTCTGTCTGGTGAGAAACTCATATGATTATCACCTATAAACCAACCATCTGCAATAAGATATCCTTCGTGAGTTTTATCCTTCATAATATAGTTTCCGCCCCACCAATGAGGACCCTTTAATTCCTTACCATCAGAATAAATCAAAAGTGTATCCTTATCTTTCCAATGATAATGTGATTGAATTCCAAAGTCAGATAACATATACATATCACTACCATCTCTATTAGCTGTGATAAGTGCAGTCATATGACCTTGACCTCCTGAAGGGAAGTTTCTGACTAACATAACAAAACGGCTGCCATCTGTGTTAAAATTAATATGATTAATAATTAGTTTTTCATCTCTTCCGCCAAAATATCCCTTGCAGAATTCCCAAATCTCATCCATTGACAAAACAAGCTTACTCTTACCTGTTTTTAAATCAATCAGGAATACGCCATCTTCCTTACTATGTTTATCCCAATAAAATCCATCTCTGAACTCAGCATAACCATAACCAGGTCTGAAATCATACATTCTTCCGAAATTGATACTCAAGGCATAATCCCCTAATGGAGAAACATTTGCAACGGGTCTATCAAGAAAGCGTTTTTTTCCTGTATGTATATTTAAAATTGTTGCATTGTAATCATTTTCTGCTAAACTATTGTATATAACTTCATCTTTGGGTGCTGCAGGGTTCCATTGAAGCATTGCTCCCTGTTGGAAACACCATGCACCTGTTTCATCAAGCTTTTCGTATTTAGCAGTGTTTATATCTAAAATACCTACCTCTGCTTTATCTCCTCTTTTATGTATAGTGTCTGCATCCTTAATTTTGTGCGTTAAATGTAAATTACCACAAAATGGTTGTAGGTCATAATATCCAAAGAAATACTCTCCGTCATGAGGCGAAATTCTTTTGGCATGAAATGATTTATCTAAGAATTTCATAGAAATCTTCTCCTTTTTTGATTTAATAATTTGACTTGCTATGATGATATCACATTATACCATTTATGTCAATATTTTAATAGCAAAAATCCCCTTAGAAAAGGGGATTTTTATTATTAAATTCTTTTTACAATATTATCCATACTCTTAACAATGCATCCCTGTGGCATAACACCTCTTACAGATGTTAATGGATAAACTGTTGTATCCTTACCAATTATTGTTCCAGGATTTAAGACACATCCACAACCTACATCAGCATTGTCACCTAAAATAGCTCCTATTTTTCTTAAACCTGTCTCATACTCTTCGTCGGAATGAATTACAATATTTTTTCCGTCTGCTTTTAAATTTGAACATATCGATCCAGCACCCATATGAGCATGATTTCCTAAAATAGAATCGCCAACATAATTATAGTGAGGAACCTGAACCTTATCTAACAACACACAATGCTTTAATTCAGATGAATTTCCTATTACACAGTTTTCTCCTGTTATAACATATCCTCTTAGAAATGCACCAGGTCTTATTTCGGTACCACTTCCGATAATGGCAGGCGCTTCAATTGTTGTATTTGGATATATTTTTACATTTTCTCCAACAAATACACCGTCAGAAATCTCTGTAAATCCATCCATCCCATTTTTAATAAGATTATTTATATAATCCTTTAGAACAACCAACATCTCCCAAGGGTATTGTGCATTTTCAAAAAGTCCTTCAAGATATTTTGTTTTACAATCAAACAACTCTTTCGTCTTAACTGTTTTATTCAACACTATGTCCTCCCTCAATTATCTTGTCAGCTATTCTTTGCGCATATTCAACGCACTTTTCTTCACTTTCTGACTCAATCATAATACGGATTACAGGTTCTGTACCACTTTGTCTTAATAATGCTCTTCCGTTTCCATCTATATCCTTTTCAACAGCTTTTAACTCTTCTAATACCTTTTCATCTTTAAATACAGAAGGCTTATCATAAACCCTGATGTTTTTCAAATACTGAGGATACAGCTTCACAGGCTCTGCCATTTTTGAAAGTGATGATTTTAAATCACATACCTCTTCCATAATCATAAGTGCTGTTAATAAGCCATCGCCTGTTGTAGCATATTTTTTCAAGATTATATGACCTGATTGTTCTCCTCCGAGACAATAATCATTCTCTTGCATACATTCATACACAAACCTGTCTCCAACAGCTGTTTCAACACATTTAATTCCTATTTCAGAAAGACTCTTTACAAGCCCACTGTTTGACATAACTGTTGCAACAACAGTGTCAGAGTTCAAAACACCTCTTGATTTTAATCTTTTTCCAAGAATATAGAGCATTATATCGCCATCAACAATTTTACCATTTTCATCAACTGCAATACATCTGTCTGCATCTCCATCAAAAGCAAATCCAATATCAAGATGTTGTTCTTTTACTAATTTACATAGGTTTTCAATATGAGTTGAACCACATCCGTTATTTACATTCAACCCATCAGGCTCAGCACCAACAACATATGTCTGTGCACCCAATGCTCCAAACACAGATTTTGCAATCATCCAGGATGCACCATTTGCACAATCAAGACCAACTTTAAAATTCTTATATGAATGTGATGCTAATGAAATCAAATAGCCAACATATCTATTTCTTCCTGAAACATAATCAATTATACATCCAATTTTATCCTTATGAGCTAATGGTAAATCAAGAGCATTGACACCTAATGCCTTAAGATTTCCATCTATATATGCCTCAATCAGTGCAGTTGTTGTATCATCAAGCTTTTCTCCGTGACGGTTTATAACCTTTATTCCGTTATCATAGTATGGATTATGTGACGCAGTAATCATTATTCCGCAATCAAATTCATCCTGTCTTGTAACATATGAAACACTTGGTGTTGTTGTAACATGAAGCATATATGCATCTGCACCTGATGCAGTTATTCCTGCAACAAGTGAGTATTCAAGCATATAACTTGAACGACGGGTGTCTTTACCAATAACAATTTTAGGTCTGTATCCTGCTTTATTACATCCTGATAATTCTGATGAGTAGTACCAACCCAAAAATCTTCCGACTTTATATGCATGCATTGATGTCAAATCTTTATTTGCCTCTCCTCTGAAACCGTCAGTTCCAAAATATTTATTTGGTGTATTTCCGATTATGTCTGATTTAATTGCAATTTTATCGTGAAGAAGTTCATCTGTTGTTATATTAAACAATTCGCAAATTTGCAATACCTTATCAATTTGAGGTAATGCCTGATTCATTTCCCATTTAGATACAGATTGTCTGGAAACTGAAATTTTTTCAGCTAATAGCTCCTGAGAAATATTTGCAGAAATTCTGAGTTGGGAAATTTTTTCACCTATATTCATTTTATAGCCACCCTTCAACAATTAAATGTTATTATATATTATATCACAATATTA
>JAZNOH010000165.1:0-2568 GCA_045580715.1 Clostridia bacterium | reverse complement strand
TCGATGGGATTAATATAAATATACAGCATACACAAATAATAAGAATCACGACTTAAAAAAAACATATATATATTCTTTAATATAAACTTGTGCTACAGAATCTGGTATTGATGATAAGTTGCTATAGATTCAAAATAATCCTTTAATGAGAAATATTAATAAGCAAATGATTACCGAGTGGTAGTATTGCAAATATTCAGAGCATATTGAAATACGCATTACCGACAAGAACCAATTTCGTTCTTGTGATTCTATGGAGAACAAAGATGTTTTTAATAGTGTAACTAAAATTGGGAATGAACGAAAATCCAGAACGTTTTATCAAACTTCGTGAGCAGTTCATAAAGGAGGAGTTACAATAGAGGGTGCTTGCAGGAAAACAAGCCCCTTTTTACTATCCATTTTTCCAGATTGACCACCCTTCAAAAGAGGGTGGTTTATTTGTGCCTGAACCCTATACAAAATATTTTTCATTTTTGCAATAGTTTATTTGAAAATTATTTGGATTTCTCATATAAAAATGTTATATTTGTATTGAAACGAAATTTGATTGGGAAACAGTTCTCCCGTTGAAACCGATTAAGCGATAAGTCGGCGACAATGAAAAGGTAAATGAATCGCGAGTCATTTACTGGAGACGAAATCTGTTATACGGGCATATCGCACCTGTAAAACAATCTCAAAAATTTATGATTATTTGAATCTGGGCAGAACTGCCCCGACAGGGAGGACTATGTCTTGCTGTCAAGGGGTAACTACGCTCAATTCGCAGCAGGGATGACATCCTTGAAAGATAAAAGTTTCAATTCTTATAAGATTGATATTAAACAAATTAAATAAATTTTAGAACTCCCGCCGAGAGGATAAACACAGGCACATTAAATAATGAAAGAAAAAAAACAAAACCCAGACGCTGCAACTGGCAAAACAACAGCACTTGAAAACTTGTCAGAAGAGATTTTTGAGAGATTTGAAAAGGTGTTTTATAACTCGGACTTTCAGGTTGATATTGATACCTCAACAGAAGTTAGCACAATTAAAATTTCAAGATTGATGTATGATGCTGATGGTGAGTTTAAGGCATCTATTCATATTGAGTTTAAAGATGGCTATGCAACTGTTGATGGATATTTTGATGGTTTTCACTCTGGACATGATGAATTGAGAGTGAGCACGGAAAGTAATGATGTGGATATCATATATGAAAAAATAGAGGATGCAATTTGTGTTGCATATGGTAAAATTGCTGAAAACGAAATGAGAGTTTGGCTTCTCCAATATTATAAAGAATAGAGAAGAAATAGATGAGGTGGCGGATAAGGCGTGGAGAAAAAGAAGACTGTGATATAGAATTTGAAGGGATTTTATGAGAAATATTTCGGAGTGGTCTAAATAATAATTATTATTCGTAATAATAAAACCCTGTAAGTGTTGCCCATCAACTACTTACAGGGTTTTATCATTCGTTCCTACCTATTATCACCAACGCTTTATTCCAATCCTCTGGCAACTTATACTTCATCGTGCCATCTCGCAGTTCCATCAGCAATCTGCCCATAAGGTTTGCTCCTTCATAATTCTGTCCCTTTGACTTTACACCCCAAGCATTTGCTCTTGATGAGACTTTATCATTTTTCTTGTCCTGTAATTCAACTATATTATACCTTTTGGTTCTTTCAAGTTCCTCTCTAAATTCAGGACATCGTAAATATTTCTGATGCAAGCAAAACTTCATCACATCCACAAGAATTTGTTCCCAGTCTGCTCTTTTATGACCACCAAGGTATTCATAGTGTCTGGCAGTCATCTTGGGACTTATATAATTGTTATAGACAGCCAAAACAGACTCTGGTGTAGCAAACTTCAATGTTTGGAATAGATGCTCTGAACTCTTAAACTGTATCCCTTCAACCTCTAATGGACAAGATGCCATATTGGACAATATCCAATGAGCATCTGTCTTTTTGTGAAAGAACACTGATTGTGCGATTGGATAAACTTGGTCTCCCCAGTATTGAGGGTAATATTTTTTTATGGCTTCTGCTATGCTGGCAGAACTCTTCTTTTTCAATTTACCTTTCTCATCAAGTTCAACTGTGTCTATCTTCTTGATTGTAATAATACTATCATCCAGTATAGCAACATTGATTTTACCGTTGTCTGGTGTGGCTTGTGATTGTGCCCAAACTAAATAAAGGACACCTATCTCATATAAAAACCTTGACACTTTAATCTCGCCCTCTACGCTCAATGAACCTATCATCTTTTTGACGGTTCCTTTATTGCCAAGAAGGAGATTTCCGATATATTTCCTGAAATATTTTCCTGAACTTTTTGCCTCATCTGGTATCTGCCCAAATTGTTTTTCTACCTTTTTAATGATGACTTGGTGAGGAGGTTTGGCGGATACAATATGGTTGAAATCGGTTAGTTCAGGGACTTCAAGGGTATATACATACTTTGTTTCACCTTTGCATTTGCCTGCATAAAGTGCTGCTGTGTCATAAACAGTGCTGGCATAGTGTCCTACACCAAATTTTGATTTTCCCTCACCCTCTCCGAGATGGG
>JAZNOH010000164.1:0-1849 GCA_045580715.1 Clostridia bacterium | reverse complement strand
TATTGAGATTGATATTATGTATTTGAAAATTGGTGTTATATCTTAGGTTAGATAATTTGTCCTATGAACAGGGTGACCTAAGGTCGCCCTGTTTTTGTTGTCAATCGTGCTAATTTATTTAATGTGGGGAGTGGTTAGATTATGGAAAGAAACATAAGCCCTGCCGCAATCTTGTGTATTGTTTTAGTTTCGTTGGCGGCAGTAATAGGTTTAGGTTATGGTGCGTTTGCAATAACTAAAGGTAGTGCAAATGAGGGGAATCAGGAATTGGCTTCTCAAACTTCTTATGCTTCTAATTCTTGGAAAGATGATTATGATGCTAAAGATGTTACTGGAGCACAAGTTCAGAATTTATTGAATGAGGCTGACAGTAAAGGTATTGCTGTGTTTATAAATACACGAGGTATGTGTCAGGGGACTATAAATTCTGCTTCGGAAGTTCCTGTATTAAAACATAATGGTAAATACTATATGAACTATGGAACTGTCTTTGACTATGAGGATGAAAGTTATAAGAAAGTTTCTGGTGAAGTATCTATGTCTGGAAACTCTAATTTGTTAGGTGTAAGAGATGGTTCTTCTTTAAAAGTTGATGCTAATCCTAAATTGGATAATGGGCAAATAGTTAAGAATAAAGACTATACTGGCTTATATACAAATGGTGCTGTAAATTATATAGATGTTCATGCAAAATATCGTAGTAATTTAATTTATGGTAATAATGGTGAAGTAGTAGGTGTCATTTTAAGTCAGTCAAGTCGTGCTGGTGCTTCTTTACCTTTGTCAAGTGGTGGTGGTTTTGTAAATGGTAGTGGAGCAATGGGTGGTACTTCTGGTAGTTATATTCCATCTCATAGTGGTGGCGGAAATATTCCTTTAACTGGTGGTGGAAGTTCTGGTGGTTCAAGTTCTACAGGTGGTAGTTCTATAGCAACTCCTGGAAGTGGTGCAAATGCAAGTGGACCTTCTACTAAGCCAACCGAGCCTGCTCCTTCTGTATCTTCTGATGAAGTTGTAGTAACTTTTGATACTCGTGGTGGTAATGTAATAGATTATCAGAAATTAACTTCTGGTTTTAAAGCAACAAAGCCTACAGCTCCAACTCGTGCAGGCTATGGTTTTGCTGGTTGGTATACTGACGCAAATTGTTCTTCAAAATATAATTTTGATTCTGCAGTAAGTAAGAATATCACTCTTTATGCTCGCTGGTTTATGTGGGGTGATGCAGATAATAATGGTACTCTAACTAATTATGATGGTAATGTAGTTCTTCAATATGGTGCTGGTTTAATTCGATATATACCAAATTATGTAACTATTTTTATAGACTCTTTAAATGGGCCATCATATGATTCCTCTGCTGCACTTTCAGTTATGAAAAAAGCTGCGGGACAAATTTCTTCTTTCCCTGTTGAGAAAAAAATAATTGGTTATGAATTTGATTTAGAAAATGGTTTTTACTACACAGACAATGGTGAAAAGAAAGAATTACCAAAGATGAAGTATTCTGAATCTGATTTAATCAAATTTTCAATAGTTAGTAATGGCGTAAAAGTTAATTGTATTTGTGAACCAAATATGACTTGGGGTACTTGGTGTGATGTTTATTATAATACTGATGAGCGTTTTGGGTATATATCTGAAGATAGTGATTTGTTAGGTGACTTAACTCTTTCTGAAAATAATATAATTTGTGATGGCTCAACTCCAGTAAATTATAGAGATAAAATAAAGAGTGGTTATACTTATTCAATAGGAAGTGGAGAGACAGGAACTAAAATTCCAACTGGTGGTACTTATTATGTAGGGGTTACTGGAACGAGTGTTGGTGATTATTCTGGATATACTG
>JAZNOH010000163.1:0-13800 GCA_045580715.1 Clostridia bacterium | reverse complement strand
TTCTTCCATATTATAAAAAATATTTGAGGCATAATTTGCACTATCATCTGTAAAATCGTTTAAAAGCATTGATAGTTCAATATGTTTGCTGTTGCTATATGAACTTTTTATTTTTTCCACAAGTTTTATGTGTATTTCATTAGAAAAATCACCAGGATTAAATTCTTTCATCACAACATCAAAATATTTTTTGTTCTCCGCCATTAACAGAATAAGCTTTTTTTCTGCATTAATCAATTTTGGGGACGCAGTTTGAATAATAGATGAATTATTAATTTTCTCTTTTTCCCTGTTAAGCTCTTTTGTTTCATAATTTTCTGATGATTTTATATATGTTGCAACTTTCTTTTTATATTCGCTATATATCGCATCTTTGCTTATCTCACACAGTGTAGAAAGCTGGTTTATATATGCATCAACCTCAACAGCATCTTTAATACTTTGTAAAACTTCGCATGCCTCTGAAATAAATAATGATTTACCCTCCGGAGAATCAAGAGAATATTTTTGTTTTAATAAACCAATTCTAAATGCTGTTGATGGGATTGCATCAGACATTGCTTTTGCAAACGCTGCAGCACCATACGCCTTTATGTATTCGTCAGGGTCTTTCGCATCTTTAAGTTTTATAACCTTAGAACGACCACCAACAGAATTAATTATTTCAATAGCTCTTATTGTTGCTTTTTGCCCCGCCTCATCAGAATCATAACAAATTAATATTTCATTACAATATTTCATCAAAAGCTTTGCCTGATTATCAGTTAATGCTGTTCCTAAAGTTGCAACAATATTTGTAATTCCTGATTGAAATACGCTAATCACATCCATATACCCTTCAACTAAAACTATAGATACAGGTGAGGATTTTTTTGCAAGGTTTAATGAAAATAAATTCTTACCCTTGTTGAAAACAGGTGTTTCAGCAGTATTAAGGTATTTAGGAAGTTTAAAACCGCTTGGTGTCTTTGCATCCCCCATAATTCTTCCGCCGAAACCAATGATATTTCCTCTTAAATCGATTATAGGAAACATAACCCTGTTTCTGAACTTGTCATATAGCTTGTCCTCTCTTAAAACAACAAGTCCTGCCGATAGCATTTCATCATTAGTATATCCCTGTGTCAGCAGATAATCATGTAAAGCAGTATAATTATCTCGTGCAAATCCTAATCCATATGAAATAATAGTTTTTTTTGATATTTTTCTTTCCAGAAAATACGCCAATGCAGTTTTACCCTCAGGATGCTTCGTAAGATTTTCATAAAAAAATCTTGCAGCCAACTTATTCATTTCATATATTCTCTTTTTTAAAGAACCTGATTCTATGTTATTTTGCCCATTATCCTCAGGTAGTTGAATTCCTGCTCTATCGGCTAATAATTTTATTGCTTCAACGAAATCAAGTCCCTCTGTTCTCATAACAAATTGGACTAAATTTCCGCTTGCCCCACATCCAAAACAATGAAAAAGTTGTTTTTCACTGCTTACATGAAAGGACGGAGATTTCTCCCTGTGAAAAGGACAAAGACCGCTATAATCCCGTCCTGTCTTTTTTAAATTTACATATTTAGACACATAGTCAACTATATCATTTTCTGCAAAAATATCATTAACAATTTCGTCGGGATAATATGGCACTTTTTTCACCTCTTTTGGAATATCTCCTAATAATTATTTCGACATTTTTTTCAAATATCCTTTTATTTTTAAAATATTTAACAATAATAATGTAATATGTAATATTTCCCTATTTAAAACAAATATGCACATTAAATTGCACTATCATTTAATTATATCATATATAAGTTGATTTGTCTATAAACATTTTGTAAAAAATGACCGTATTTTGTTTAAATATGATGTATTTTTGTTAAAAAAATCTTATTGACTTTTATACATATTAGTGTTATAATACCTTTTGCTGTAAAGAAAGGAAATATTTATGAAGATTATAGATACTCATGCACATATCTTTCCTCAAAAAATTGCTGATAAAGCAGTTAATTCAATTTCTGAATTTTATGAAACGCCAATGAAGCATCATGGTTATGCTGAGTCTTTAATTAGATCTGGTGATAAAATCGGAGTGGAAAAATATCTCGTTTTCTCCACTGCAACAAAGACTGAACAGGTTGAAAGTATTAATGATTTTATAATTTCACAATTAGAAGAGTATCCTCAATTCATTGGTCTTGGAACAATGTTTTTAGGTTACGAGGATTTTGAGAAAGAGTTATTAAAATTAAAGAGTAAGGGTATAAAAGGCATTAAATTGCACCCTGATTTCCAAAAGTTTAATTTTAATGATGAAGGACTATTCCCTATTTATAATCTTTTATCTGAGCTTAATATGTTTGTTTTGACACACGCCGGAGATTACAGATACGGATACTCCCACCCTGAACGAATAGCAAAAGTTGCAAAAAAGTTTCCAAAGCTTAATATTATTGCAGCACACTTTGGCGGATGGAGTCAATGGGACATAGCTTTTAAGGAATTAGTTTTACCAAATGTTTATTTTGATACAAGCAGCACGATGGGCTTTACAGGACTTGAAACCGCAAAAAAAGCATTTAAAATATATGATAATACTCATATTTTCTTTGCTTCTGACTTCCCTATGTGGGATCACCAAAAAGAACTGGAAAACTTGCAAAAATTAAATATAAATGAAGATGTATTGGAAAATGTTTTAGGCAAAAATTTCGAAGATTTTTATAATAATTTAAAATAATATTAAAAGAGATACAAGATAATGCTTGTATCTCTTTTTATCTCAAAATTTCATATAGTCTATCTATAGTTTCCTGTGATGTTTCGGGATATTTATCAAAAGGAAATTCAATACCCATTTCATCATATTTTGCTTTGCATATCTTTTTAAATGGCAACAACTCGATTTTGTCTATACAATTATATAAATCACATAATTTTTTCAATCGTCTGATTTCATCCTCAGAATCATTTAAACCTTGAACAACGACATATCTAATCCAACATTTTTTACCCTTTTCTTGTATTTTATTTAAAAAATTTAAAGGTTTATCAATCGGACAGCCAATGTTTTTTTGATATAATTCATCATCAGTCATCTTAATATCCAAAAGAACTAAATCAGTCTTGTCAAGTAGCTTGTTAATCTCTTCATTCCATAGACTCCCTGATGTATCAATACATGTCTTTATGCCATTATCTTTGCATAAATCAAACAGTTCATTTATAAATTCAGCTTGCAAAAGTGGTTCGCCACCTGATATGGTTATACCACCTTCATCAGAAAAATACTCCTTAAAACGAACTGCTCTGCCGACAATTTCATCGGCAGAGTATTCTTTATAATCACCTTTACAGACATCTATATTATGACAATATCCACAATGAAGATTACAGCCATGCATAAAAACCACATATCTTATACCAGGACCATCAAGTGTTCCCAGACTTTGAAAGCTGTGTATTCTTCCATTCATATTACATTACCTCATGGAATGTTCTCTTTATAACCTCTTTTTGTTGTTCCTTAGAAAGCTTATGGAAGTTAACTGCATATCCTGAAACCCTGATTGTCAGGTTTGGATATAATTCTGGATTATCATATGCATCAACAAGCTGTTGCTTATTCAATACATTGATATTAATGTGATGAGCAAGCTTCAAGAAATATCCGTTTAAGATACCAACAAGGTTATCAACTCTTTCGTCCTCTGTTTTACCTAATGAATTTGGAACAATAGAGAATGTGTTTGAAATACCATCCTGACAAGCAGAATATGGTAATTTTGATACAGAATTTAATGATGCCAAAGCACCGTTTGTTTCTCTGTTGTGCATTGGGTTCGCACCTGGTGCAAATGGTTCTCCTGCTTTTCTTCCGTCAGGAGTTGCCATGGTCTTCTTACCATAAACAACATTGGATGTAATGGTAAGAGCAGAAAGAGTATGCTTTGCATTTCTATATGTAGGTGTCTTTCTCAACTCTTCAATAGTATTTTCCAAAATCTCAGATGCAATGTTATCAACTCTGTCATCGTCATTACCGAATTTAGGGAATTCACCTGTTGTTTCAAAGTCAACAATATATCCGTTTTCATCTCTGATTGTCTTAACTTTAGCATATTTTATTGCACTTAAAGAATCTGCGATAACTGAAAGTCCAGCAACACCAAACGCCATCAATCTTTCAACATTAGTATCGTGAAGCGCCATCTGCACTTTTTCATACGCATACTTATCGTGCATATAATGAATGATGTTCATTGTGTTTACATAAAGGTTACATAACCATTCTCTATACTTTTCGAGTCTCTTTTTCACCTTATAATAATCGAGGTATTCGTCTTCATATGGCTCATCCTTGATACTGAATTGAATTTGAGTCGCAGGGTCATAACCACCATTTAGTGATAACAACAATAGTTTTGGCAAATTACATCTTGCACCAAAGAATTGCATCTGTTTTCCAACCTTCATAGCCGATACACAACAAGCTATTGCATAATCATCACCATATTTAGGACGCATCAAATCATCATTTTCATATTGAATTGAATTAGTATCAATAGAAACCTTTGCACAGAATTTTTTAAAGCCTTCAGGCAATTCATTTGACCACAAAATAGTCAAATTAGGTTCAGGAGCAGGACCTAAAGTATATAATGTGTTTAACACTCTGAATGAATTCTTTGTTACAAGAGTTCTTCCATCTACTCCCATTCCACCGACAGCCTCAGTAATCCACATTGGATCTCCGCCAAACAAGTCATTATATTCAGGAGTTCTTAACTGACGAGCCATTCTTAACTTCATTACAAAGTCATCCATTAATTCTTGAGCTTCAATCTCTGTTAAAACACCATTTTTTAAATCTCTTTCAATATAAATATCAATAAATGTGCTTGTTCTTCCCAAGGACATAGCCGCACCATTTTGTTCCTTTATTGCTGAAAGATATGCATAATATAGCCATTGAATTGCCTCTTTAGCATTATTAGCAGGCAATGAAATATCGTGACCATAAGAATTTGCAAGATTTTTCATTTTATCAAGGAAAACAAGCTGCTTTGAAATTTCTTCGCTTAATTGAATGCTCTCCTGATTCATCAAACCAAAATCAAGTGTTTTCTTGTCTTTTTTCTTCTCTTCGATAAGCTTGTCCACACCATAAAGAGCTACTCTTCTATAATCTCCGATTATTCTGCCACGGCCATACGCATCAGGCAAGCCGGTAATAATTCCGCACTTCCTTGCCTTTCTCATTTCTTCAGTATATGCTCTGAAAACACCATCATTATGAGTTGTTTTATATTTGAATTCATCCTCAACTTTATCACTTAATTTGTAGCCATAGCTTTCACATGCCTGACGGCACATTCTAATTCCTCCAAAAGGATTAACCGATCTCTTTAAAGGCGCATCTGTTTGCACACCTACTATCAATTCATTTTCTTTATCGAGATATCCTGGAGCATAGTTATCAACAGATGTAACGGTTTCTGTATCAATGTCTAAAACTCCACCTTTTTTTCTTTCTTCCATTAGTAATGCATTAAACTTTTCCATCAATTTGTTAGTTCTTTGGGTTGCACCACACAAAAAGTCAGCTTCACCAGTATAAGGAGTATAATTGTTTTGAATAAAATCTTTTACATTTATTTCTGTCTCCCATTCTCCGCCAATAAAACCATTCCATTCTTTTCTCATATATATCACCTCCATAAATTACATAAACCACAATCCATTGTGTTTACTTCTTTATTTTACCATATATATAGTGTTTGTGTCAATATTTATTTAATTTTCTGCATTACTAACATATAATTGATAATTATTTTATTTTTTTTGTATATTTTTAGCATAGATTTTGTTTGACAACGAAAAATTATAATGATATAATCTCGATGAGGTGAATGCATATAATGAAAAAATTTGATATTATCGGAATGTCCTGTGCGTCATGCTCTGCACGAATTGAAAAAAATGTCAGTAAAGTTAAAGGAGTCAGCAAATGTTCAGTTAATTTGTTGACAAATTCAATGACTGTTGATGGTGATTTTTCCGACTCGGATATAATTAATGCCGTAATTGATGCAGGCTATGAGGTTGGCAAAAAAAATAATCAAAAAAATAAAGAAATAGATATTCAAACAAATAAAATTTTCTTAAGATTAATGTTCTCACTTATTCTGTTACTCATTTTAATGTATTATTCAATGGGTAATATGATGTTTGATATGCCTTTACCAATTTATTTCGATAATAATCCACTTGCAAACGGATTAACTCAAATGCTTTTATCTCTGTCAATATTACTCATTAATAACAAATTTTTTGTAAACGGATTTAAAAGTATAATAAAAAGGTCTCCCAATATGGATGCTTTAGTATCTATTGGTTCGGGTGCATCCTTTATTTATAGTACCTATTCCCTTTTTCATATGAGTAATGCATATGTAAATTTAGATATTGATTTAGCTAAATCTTTTTTACACGAATTATATTTTGAATCTGCTGCAATGATTTTAGTTCTAATTACTTTAGGAAAACTATTAGAAGAATACTCAAAAGGTAAAACAACAAATGCACTAAAAAATCTTATGGACTTAAAACCAAAAACAGCTATTGTTGTTTCAGACGGTGTTGAAAAAGAAATTCCTGCAAATGAATTAAAAGTTGATGATATATTTATTGTTAAACCTGGTGGAAACATTCCTGCAGATGGTGTGGTTATTGAAGGATATTCAGCAGTTGATGAATCAATGTTGACCGGAGAGAGTATCCCTGTTGATAAGGAAATTGGAAGTAAGATTAATGCTTCAACAATTAACCAATCAGGTTATTTAAAATGTAGAGTTACTAAAATTGGTGAAGATACAACAATATCACAAATCATTAAAATGGTTAGTGATGCAGCTGCATCTAAAGCACCAATCGCTAAAACAGCAGATAAAGTATCAGGGATTTTTGTTCCTGTTGTAATAATAATAGCAGTTATAACAACTATAGCATGGCTATTAATGGATTATTCTTTAAGTTTTGCTCTCTCAAGAGGAATTTCAGTTCTTGTTATAAGTTGTCCTTGCTCGTTGGGATTAGCTACTCCTGTTGCAATTATGGTTGGAAATGGAGTTGGTGCTAAAAATGGTATTTTATTTAAAAATGCTTCTGCTTTGGAGTCAGCAGGTAAAATTAAAACAATAGCGCTTGATAAAACAGGAACAATTACAACAGGAGAACCATATGTAACTGATATTTTGACATATAATATAAATCAAAAGGATTTTTTAGAAATTATTTATTCTTTAGAAAAAAATAGCGAACATCCCCTTGCCCGTGCTATTTGTAAAAAAGCAGAATCAGAAGGGATTTCAACATTTAATGTAAATGATTTCAAAGCACATCCCGGAAATGGTGTTAGCGCTCAAATTAACGATAAAATTATATATGGTGGGAGCCTAAAATTTATAGAAGGAAAAATCAGTATATCTGAAAAGAATAAACAAATAGCATCTGACTTTGCAAAAAACGGAAAAACACCTTTATTTTTTACCAGGGATAACGAATTGATAGGAATTGTTTCGATTGCAGATAAGGTTAAGGATGATAGTAAAAAAGCAATTGAAATCATGAAAAAAATTGGCTTAAAGGTTGTTATGCTTACCGGTGACAACAAAGAAACAGGATTGGCAGTTAAAAAACAAATAGGTATTGATGAAGTGATTTCCGATGTTTTGCCGCAGGATAAAGCAAGACATATTATGAATTTTAAGGAAAAAGCTAAAACCGCTATGGTTGGCGATGGAATAAATGATGCCCCTGCCCTGACCTGTGCAGATATTGGAATTGCAATAGGTGCAGGAACAGATATAGCGATTGAATCTGCTGATATTGTTCTAATGAAGAACAGCTTACTTGATGCTGCCAATGCAGTAAGACTCAGCAGAAAAACACTAAAAAATATACGCGAAAATCTGTTTTGGGCATTTATTTATAATATAATTGGAATACCAATTGCAGCAGGTGTTTTAATTCCAATATTTAACATAAAGCTCGAACCGATGTTTGCTGCAGCGGCAATGAGTCTTTCAAGCTTTTGCGTTGTTATTAATGCATTGAGATTAAATACTTTTAAATGCTATGAGAATAAAAAGGAGATTAAACAAATGGAAACTATAATTAAAATTGACGGAATGATGTGTCCTCATTGCGAGGCAAGAGTTAAAAATGCCTTAGAGCTATTAGATGGTGTTACAGAAGTAACACCAGACCATACAAAGAAAAATGCAGTTATTAAGCATACTAAGGAAATTCCTTTAGAAACATTTAAAAAAGTAATTGAAGAACAAGGATATATTGTTGTTGAATAAAAAATACCCCTGAGGGGTATTTTTTATTGTTCTAATGATAACTCGAGCGCCTGTGCTAATTGGTCCGGGCAGGAAGTATTTTTCCCACCACAGTCAGTGCCTCTTAGTCTTTTAATAACCTCTTTTATTTCCATTCCTTCAACAAGGCTTGAAATACCTTTTGTGTTTCCATTGCAACCACCCATAAATGAAACATTTTTCAAAATTCCATTTTCAACTTCAAAGGTGATTTGCCTTGCACAAACTCCTCTTGGAGTATATGTAAATTTACCCATATTAGTAACTCCTTATTACTCAATAACTACACCTTTTTGAAGCATAATATTAGCATATATAGCAGTTTCTCCTGTTGCAATCACAGCGTATGCCTTTTTTGCGCGTTCATAAAATTCAAATCTTTCAACCTCTGCAAAAACTTTGTCACCTCTGTCATCTGCTTCTGATACAAGTTTTTTATAAACATCCCATATAGGAGTTTTAACATCATCTCCAGGGGTAACCTGCATTAGTGAAACAGGGTTCTCAACATATGTATCAAGTGGAAAAACCTTCAAAATTGCTTCAAGTATTTCAGGCACACCGTGTCCGTCAGCCCTGATTACTATTGAATCTTTTCCGATTGTTTCGCTCGGAAAATTGCCATCTGCAATAACAATGGTATCGCTATGCCCCATTTCACATAATACCTTTAAAAGCTCTGGTGATAGTATAGACGGAATTCCTTTTAACATAATCAATCATCCTCCACAATTATTTTTTTATATTATAACATACATTAAAATTTATTTCAACACTTTTCTTTTGTTGACATATTTCCATTTAAATGATAAAATATATATATTGGTAACAAGAGGTAAATAAATAAAATGAAACCATTATTAAGCACAATTTTTCCGGAATTGCCAAGTAATATTTCTAAAAATTTTACTGCAGAATCCATTAAAATATCAAAAAAATACAGAAGTGTTGAGCTGATAATATGCGAAGATATCACAGATATTGAGTTGGACAAGTTAGAAAGTAGGATTAAGGATATATACAATCTTTCAACTGTTCACATTATGAAATCTGAGAAATTTTCAATTAACAGCTCTTTTTCTGATGAATTATATGAACAGGAAAATAAGACAATAAATGCTTTAGACAAACCAGAAATAAAAAAAGAAAGACCTGCAGAAATTAAAGAAATGATTTATGGTCGTTCAATAAGAGATTATTTGTCCCCTATTTCATCAATAAATGAGAATAATCAATGGGTATGTTTTCAAGGTGATGTATTTGGAATTGAAACAAAAGAAATTAAAAGCAAAAAAAATGAAAAAGAATATTTCCTGCTTGTCATTGATATAACTGACTATAATGATTCTATTTCTGCTCAGCTTTTTATCGAAAAGAATGAAAAAAATAATGAAATAATTAAAGCTGTTTCAGGGAAAATCAAAAAAGGTCTTAATGTAATTATAAGAGGTAAGGCTCAATATAGCGAATATGCAAAGGAAGTTATTGTAAGTATAAATTCTATTGCTGAGGGTGTTGTTGAGGATGAAAAAAAGGATGATGCTCCTCAAAAGAGAGTTGAGTTACATGTTCACACACAAATGTCTGCCATGGACGCAGTGTCATCTGCCAAGGATATAATTAACCGTGCAATCAAGTGGGGTCATAAAGCAGTTGCTCTTACTGACCATGGTGTTGTTCAGGCATTTCCTGATGCAATGAAAGCATCTGATAACAACGAAAAAATCAAAGTATTGTATGGAGTTGAGGGTTACTTAGTTAATGACAATCGTAAGATTACATATGACCTTTTTAACGGAAGCACAAAAGATTCCTTCGTTGTTTTTGACCTTGAAACTACAGGTTTAAATAAAAGAAGCTGTAGTATAACAGAAATTGGTGCTGTGAAAATAGAAAATGGAAAGGTTGTTGACCGATTTTCATCCTTTGTCAATCCTCAAAAGCCTATTCCTCAAAAGATTGTTGAACTAACAGGAATAACAGATGAAATGGTTAAAAATGCACCAACAATTGATGAAGTATTGCCAAAATTTTTGGATTTTTGTAAAGATTGTATTTTAGTTGCACACAATGCAAATTTCGATATAGGTTTTGTTAAAAAGTTTTGCAATGATTTGAATATTGCATTTGAATTTTCATATATTGACACTTTAATGCTTGCAAGATGTCTTTTTACAGATTTACCTAATCACAGACTAAATACTCTTTCTAAGCATTTAAATGTTCTTTTAGAAAACCATCATCGTGCAGTTGACGATGCAAAGGCAACTGCAGATATCTTTATAGAAATGCTTAAACTTTTAGATAAAATGAGCTTATCTGACTTAAAAGAATTAAATAATTCTTTTGATTTGTCACAAGCAGTTAAAAAGGATAAGGCACATCACATAATCATTTTAGCTAAAAATCTTACAGGTATAAGAAATCTGTATGAATTAGTTACTGCTTCGCATCTTAAATATTTTAACAGAACTCCAAGAATCCCCAAAAGTCTTTTAAAAGAAAAAAGAGAAGGATTAATTTTAGGATCTGCCTGTGAAGCAGGAGAATTGATGCGAGCAATTGTGAATGATGAAGATGAAGAAACATTAAAAAGTATTGTTGATTTC
Source organism: Clostridia bacterium (assembly GCA_045580715.1). Lineage (GTDB taxonomy): Bacteria > Bacillota > Clostridia > UBA1381 > UBA1381 > RGIG1988. The sequence goes on along the minus strand of JAZNOH010000163.1, from coordinate 2,807 downwards.
TATGACTATCTTGAAATTCAACCTATAGGTAATAATCAGTATATGAAAACTGATGACGATTTTGAAAATATTTCAACTGATGAAGATTTAAAAGAGCTTAACAAAAAAATAGTTGAACTTGGAGAATTATATAAAAAGCCGGTTTGTGCTACATGTGATGTTCACTTTCTTGACCCTGAGGGTGCTAATTACAGAAAAATATTAATGCACTATAAAGGCTTTAAAGATGCTGATAATCAAGCACCTTTGTATTTTCGAACAACCGAAGAAATGCTTGAAGAATTTTCTTATTTGGGAGAAGAAAAAGCATATGAGGTTGTTATTACAAACACAAATAAGATTGCCGATATGATCGAGGATGTTAGGCCTATACCAAAGAAAAAGTGTCCTCCTGAGATAGATGGTGCCGAGGAAGATATTATTAATGATTCTTATGAAAAGGCAAAGGCAATTTATGGCGACCCACTCCCTCCCGAAGTTCAAAAAAGACTTGATAAGGAATTATATTCAATAACAACATATGGTTTTTCTGTTATGTATAAGATTGCACAAGAACTCGTAAGAAAATCTTTGTCTGACGGATATCTTGTTGGTTCAAGAGGGTCGGTTGGCTCATCTTTTGTTGCCTTTTTATCGGGTATTACAGAGGTTAACTCCCTCCCTGCTCACTATGTTTGTCCGAATTGTAAAAATGTTGAATTTATCGGCAGTGAAACAGGTATTTCAGGCTGTGACCTACCAGATAAGAATTGCCCTGTGTGCAACACTAAATATAATAAGGACGGACACGATATTCCTTTTGAAACATTTTTGGGATTTAAAGGTGATAAGGAGCCGGATATCGACCTTAATTTCTCCGGTATATATCAACCTAATATACATAGTTATACAGAAAAATACTTCGCCGAGGGCTTTGTCTTTAGAGCAGGAACAATAGGAACGGTTGCTGAAAAAACTGCATTTGGATATGTAAAAAAATATTCTGAGGAAAAGAACATAAAAATAAGAAATGCAGAAATGAAACGATTAGCAGCAGGATGTGTTGGCGTAAAAAGAACAAGCGGACAACATCCGGGTGGAATTATTGTTGTTCCTCATAAGAATAATATTCACGAATTTTGTCCTGTCCAGCACCCTGCTGATGATGTTAATTCAGATATTATAACAACACATTTTGATTATCATTCAATAGACCAGAATCTTTTGAAATTAGATGAGTTAGGACACGATGACCCTACAGTTATAAAGATGCTTCAGGATTTGACAGGATTTGACCCACAAAAAATTCCTCTTGATGACCCTGAAACATTAAGTCTTTTTACCTCAACAAAAGCATTAAGACTTAAAGAAGGTGCAGACATAGGCACTCAACTCGGAACTTATGGTGTTCCTGAATTCGGAACAAAGTTTGTTCGTCAAATGCTTGAGGATACAAAACCAAAAACATTTTCTGAGCTTGTAAGAATTTCTGGCCTCTCTCACGGAACTGATGTTTGGCTTGGTAATGCTCAAACTTTAATTCAACAAGGAATAACTGACCTTTCCCACTCAATTTGCGCAAGAGATGATATTATGATTTATCTTATTTCTATGGGTGTTGATGCAGGTCACTCGTTTAAAATAATGGAAAGTGTCAGAAAAGGTAAGGGTTTAACACCTGAAAACGAAGAAGAAATGCGTGAAGCAAATGTACCCGAGTGGTATATAGATTCCTGCAAAAAGATTAAATATATGTTCCCTAAAGCTCATGCAGTTGCATATGTGACTATGGCATTCAGGGTTGCATACTATAAAGTAAATTTCCCTAAAGAATTTTATATTGCATATTTCTCTGTCAGGGCAGGTGAATTTGAAGCTGAAACTATGGCAAATGGAATAGATGTTGCAAAAAAAGCCTTAGCTGACCTTATTGAAAAGAAAAAAAATAACACTATCACCCCAAAGGATGAAAATGTTATTCCCATTCTTGAAATATGTATTGAAATGTATTCAAGAGGAATTACCTTTACTCCGATTGACATATATAAGTCAGATGCCGTCAATTTCCTGCCATGCGATGAGGGTATAATTCCACCTCTTAATGTTTTAAGTGGAATGGGCGACAACGCGGCAAAAAGTATCGCCGAGGCACGAAAAAATGGGCCTTTTAAAACAATAGAAGATTTAAAGCATAGAACATCAATAAACAGAACAACAATTGAACTGATGCAAAAAAATCACTACTTAGATGACCTTCCTGAATCCGACCAGGTTACCTTATTTGATATGTAAAAAAAACAGGCATAAGCCTGTTTTTTTAATTACTGTATATCTCTCTTTTTAATACTCCAATATATTTTAAATTTCTATAGTTTTCATTATAATCAAGTCCGTAACCTACAGCAAATTCATCAGGAATTATTTTTCCCTGATATTCGACCACAACATCTGCTGTTCTTCTTTCAGGTTTGTCAAGCAATGTACAAATTCTGCATGTTTTCGGATTTCTTTCTTCTAAAACCTTTTTTAGCTTGTAAAGTGTATTTCCACTATCTATTATATCTTCAATTATCAATATGTTTTTACCTTTAACATCACATTCAACATCCTGTTTTATATTAATAAAACCACTTGATGATGTTCCTGCACCATAGCTTGATACTCGCATAAATTCAATAGATACCGGCATATCAAGACTTCTTATAAGGTCGGATGCAAATATAAGATTGCCTTTTAGTATGACTATTACTGTTAATTCTTCCCCATTATAATCTTTATTGATTTTATCTGATAGATTATTAATAATTTCTTTTATTTCTTCTTCAGAA
>JAZNOH010000162.1:0-4798 GCA_045580715.1 Clostridia bacterium | reverse complement strand
TGTTTCCGCTTGTGGGCTCAATTATAACTGCACCCTCTTTTATAAGTCCTTTTTTTTCTGCATCATCAATCATTTCAAGGGCGGCTCTATCTTTAATGCTTCCTGCAGGATTAAAGAATTCGAGCTTTGCAAGTATAGTTGCTTGTGAATTCATTTTTTTGTTATAGTTTGATAACTCCATGAGCGGAGTTTTGCCAATCAATTCGGTGACGCTTTTGTAAACTCTCATTTAGCTAACCTCTTTTAAAATTTGTTTATAATTACACCTGTTTCAGGTTTAGGGAAGATATAGATTGAACGGTCAGGCATAACATCGCCTGATAGAGCAACCTCTCTTATTTGCTCTGCTTTAACAGGGTTTAGGATAAATAAGCACGAAACTTCTTTATTATTAACAGCAGCAGTTCCTTTTGACGCTCGTTTGGTGTATTTTATATATTTATCATAGTCTTCCTTTTTAATGTTCAAAATATCCCCTAAGATTAATTCATTAAATACCGTTACATCAAGATTTCCGTATGCTGATGATTTGTCGGGCAATAATTTTTTCATTATTCCTTTGTCAGTAAGAGTCAATCTGTAGAAATAGTTTCCACCACAATAAACACCGAATTTAGTCTCCATTCTTGAGGTGTGAATTAATTTTTTCATAGTTTCGGTTATGTCATCAAACGAGGTGTCAACAATTATTTTTTCTATTTTGAAGTTATCTTGCGCGCACGCAATAAAAAAGTCTTCATTAAATTTCTTTTCGTTGGTCAATAATCTGTGAACAGGGAGCTGAACCATCCTGTTACCATATGCATTTGTACTCCAGGACATAATATAATTACAGCCTGAATTTTCGTTATAGTTTTTGTCGTTTTCCTTACAGTACTTCTTATACTCCAAAGCAGTTGCATATCTGTTATGACCATCTGTTATAAAGAATGTTTTATTCTTTAAAGACTGTGTTATGAAACTTATTGTTTTAGTATCTGTAATTGTCCAGATTTTATGAGTTGTCATTGCTTCAATGACCTTTTCCTGGGTAGTAAACTCCATATCAGGCTCTCTGTCAGAAATTTTTGTCAAAAGTGAGGAAAGATTTTTCTCAGGGTCTATATACATACAGCTTATCATATCAACATTTGCATTTGTTGCTGAAAGAAGATTATATCTGTCCTGAATAGTTGTGACTGATGGCAATTCGCAAGTCAAGACCTCGTTATCCTGAAGTTCAGAAAGCTCTAACAGAGATACTATTCCGTGGTTAACAAACATTGTGTCGTTATAGTTAACCCTTTGTTCGTATAGATATAATGATGGTTTTTCATCCCTTATGAGAATGTCATCTTCTATCCATTTTTTAAGATAGTCCCTCGCTCTTGTGTATATATTATTGTTTTCATCATCATTTTCTGTTGAAATACCTTTTGAAATTCTTATTATATTATGTTCATTTGCATTAAAATACATATCTCGTTCATCGTCAGATATAGTATCATATAAAGGAGACATAACCAAGCCGAGATTTTCAATTTTTTCGGGATTATATCTATAGCCGTTAAATGCTTTTATATTTGCCATTATTTTTCCTCCTGATCCTGATATTACATATAAATTTTATAACATTAATTATATATAGTCAAGAACAAATTAAAAAAATTAATCTTATTTTAAATTATTCCTGTTTAAAATCCATTTAAAGATAGCATAATAAAATATAGGAGAATGAAATTGCATTCTTAAAATTTAAAGATGGAGGGTAATTGATGTGAGATATTCGGATTTTACTAAAGGAATTGCAACAGGAATGCTTGTTGGCGCAGCTGCAGGTATGATTTTTGAGCCAATAAGCGAAAAACAAAGAAATAAAATAAAGAGAAAAACAAAAGGGGTATTCAGAAGCATAGGAAGTGTTATTGATACCGCATTTGATATGATGAGATGAAAAAATATCGCAGAGAGGAAACTCTGCGATATTTTTATACTTTTAGCTTTTTAAAAAAAGACATTTTCTCATATCTGATTTTTTCAATTTTCTCGTTTTTTAAAACAAGCTCAGCATTTTTCATAAGCTCGTCAAATCTTTCGCTGCCATAGCTTTTTATAATTCTTTTTTTTGCCTCTTCCATTCTTGACGGTCTTTTTGACATATTATGCATATCGCTGCCAAGCAGTTGAACACTTCCCATAGTAAAAAGGTCTGGTATAAACTTTTTATAAAACGGAGAAAGGAAAGAGTCTGCATTTACCTGATAGATTAAATCAAGTGAATATAGATTATAGAATTCTTTTCTTCTTCCCATATATCGTTCAATATGAGCAATAATTGGGTTCATACCCTTAATAATAAGTTCATACAAATAATGGAAGCAATCCTCGTTCCATTTTTTGTATGGCATTTCGATTAATATGTAATTAGTGTTGGAAATACAAAGGCGATGCATTTTTTCAAAATGTGTAACACCCTTTGATATTTGAATTTCACAACCCAAAATAATTTCAGGAAAATCCCTCGTATCTTCTGATATTGCATCCATAAGCTCCCGATAACTATCCTCGCGCCTTTTTAAAAAGATATCAATATCGTCTTCATTTAAAATAAGGCAATGGGGTGTTGCTACAACAGTACGAATCCCTTGCTGGTAACTGTCTGCAAGCATATCAAGACTAATTTTAACATTTCGCGCCCCATCATCCATATGTGGAAGAATGTGTGAATGAAAGTCTATCATATCTTTATACCTTCCATAATAATTTAAAGAGTCTTGATGTAGTGCTTTACCAATTCCTCCAAAAGCTCATCTCTTTCAACTTTAACAATCTTTGAACGGGCAGAGTTATAGCTTGTGATGTATGTTGGATCTCCTGAAATGATATATCCGACTATCTGACTTATAGGGTCATAACCCTTGACAGTCAATGCACTGTAAACATCACTCATTATCTCACGAACTTCATCGGCCTTGTCATGTTCAAGGTTAATTTTCATCGTTTCGTTCAATTCCATTCAAATCATCTCCTCTTTCCCAAGGAAGAATGTCATCTTCTTCCTTTAAATATTCGAATATCTTAAAAACTCCCTCACCTGTCACAGAGTCAACCTTAAAAATCTCTTCGCAACCTGCAAGCTTGAGCCAGTTTTCGGCCTGAGCGATATTTGCGCCCTCGTCATTTATTTTTGTGATTATGCCAATAACAGGTCGGTTTGCCATAGGTGTTATACAAGGCGGAAAGAGTGAATAAGGCTCAGTTGCACTGATTAAAAGTCCCACAACTCTTGATTCATAAGTGTACATAGCAAGTGCAGCACCAAGATTTTTCGTTTGAATATACTCTCCCGGAGTATCAATTATAACATCATAATGGTTTGTGTATTGAGTTTTATGATATTGTATTTTCTCTCCCTTTAAGGCTTGTGTCAGGGTGGTTTTTCCACTCTCGCTTCTGCCAATAAGTATAATTTTTTTCATTATGTTCTTGTGACCTCACAAACAGAGAAGCCAAGAGTATCACGGATATATGCAACAACAGCTTCAATTGCTGCTTGTGTGTCAGAAACCATTCCTGTGACAATCAATGTTCCACTGAATCTGTCAACAAATCCCAATTCAACATTTGATGTTTTTAGGGCAATGTCTGCAGCGATGACAGCAGTTTCAGCAGGGCTTACAGTTAAAATTCCGATTGCAGATTTGTTATAATCAATATCAGGATTTAAACCAAGCTTTTGATAAACGATTTTGTCAGGAGCTGCAATGATATGTGCTAAGGTAATTTGTTTTCCTGGAACAAGCTCTTGAATTATTCGTAATTTATCAGGATTTCCTGTTATAATCTCATTTATGTTCATTTTTCTCACCTTTTAATTTTTTGAAAACTATTCTATTATAAATTATATCACTACTTTTTTCAAAAATCAAGTGTTTTTATAATTATTATAAAGAGATGTTAAAAATTAATTTAACATCTCCCATACCTTTTTGTAATAGAGTAAATTTCCTTTTTCAAATCTTGGGTTAATGCATCTTTTAAAAGCCTCCAACGCCAGTTTTCGCCAAGTGTTGATGGGGTATTAATTCTTGCTTCATCGCCATATCCCAGATAATCCTGAATTGGAATAATACAAATTTTAGCATTACTCATCATTAAAAGAGATATCAGGGGAATATTTAGTTCCTCTGTCGGAGTATATCTGTCGCAGATATAATTTCTGACAAGCCGTTGCTCTTCTTTAGAAATTGTTTCAAACCAGGAGCTTAATGTCTGATTATCGTGAGTGCCTGTATATGCAACGCAATTATCAGGATAATTATGGGGAAGATAATCGTTCTGACATCCCGTATCCCTTGCATCAAAGGCAAACTCCAATACCTTTATTCCTGCATAACCGGTATCTCTTAACAGTTTTTTGACCGAGTCTGTAATAAAACCTAAGTCTTCTGCAATAACCTCTTTTTTTCCGAGTGCATTTTCCATTGCCTTAAAAAGCTCAATCCCAGGACCTTTTTTCCATTCACCAATAGTTGCATCCTTGTTTCCAAACGGAATTGAATAATATTCATCAAAGCCACGGAAATGGTCTATCCTGACAATATCATATAAATTAAAACAATGTTCTAATCTTTTTGTCCACCAATTATAGCCTGTTTCCCTGTGCTTTTTCCAATCATATAGTGGGTTTCCCCATAACTGACCTGTGGGAGAAAAGGAATCGGGTGGACATCCTGCAACCGCAATCGGAACATTCTTGTCATCTAATTGAAAAAGTGATGGATTTGCCCATACATCGGCGCTGTCCATTGATGCATAA
>JAZNOH010000161.1:0-1658 GCA_045580715.1 Clostridia bacterium | reverse complement strand
ATACATCTTGATGATTTTTCTGTCTTTATTTTCTTCCTCAGAGCCAATAACTCCGATAACTCCGTTTTCAAAACAAACTCTTCTTCCTAATAAATCTTTGTTATAAAGTCCTCCAACAGAGGAAAATCTTATAAATCCATTGTCATCAATCAATGTAGCAACCACACCTATTTCATCCATATGTGCAGCGACCATAATCTTTTTGCCATTCCCTTTTTTTCTCACAATAAGATTTCCTAATGCATCGGTATATATCTCATCTGCAAAAGGTTTAGCAATGTTTTCAATAAGTTCTCTTATATTGGATTCCCGTCCGGACGGACCGTAGGTTTGGGTAAGCTTTTTTAATATATCCATAATTTTACTCCTGTTTTTTATTATAGGTTAATTATAGTATTTTATTTTGACCATGTCAATTATTTATGTCAAATTGATAAATATAATTATAATTTATGCATAAAATAAAAATATATAAGAAGATTTAAAAATTAAGTTGATAAACTGGATAAAGTATGATATAATCAAAATATCAAATGAAAATTTGTAAGGAGGATGTAATATGGAAAATAAGGATAATGTTATTGAAGAAGTTATTGATCTGCCTTTGGAAAATGAGAAATCAGATACAGTTAAGATATCCCCTGATGTTGTTGCAACAATAGCAGGTGTGGCGACTATGGAAATAAACGGTGTTGCAGAAATGTGCAATACATTTGCAGGTGGACTTGCTGAGAAGCTTGGTGCAAAGAAAAGTCCTACAAAGGGAATTAAAGTTGAAATAAAGGAAAAAAGTACCATAATAGATTTGTATATTGTTGTTGAGTTTGGAATAAGAATTCCTGAGCTTGCATGGGAAATTCAGGAAAGTGTTAAAAACAGTGTTGAAACAATGACAGGTCTTTTGGTTGAAAAGGTTAATGTTCATATAGACGGAATCAGCTTTAAAAAGTATGAAAATGAAGCTAAGGATGTTGACTTGGAGGAAGATGAACTGATAATCGAAGAAACAATCCTTGAGGAAATTCCTGATGATGACGAAAAGGATGCATTTTAATTTATGAAAATTGGTAGTCTGGAGTTAGACAATAATATATTTTTAGCACCAATGGCAGGCGTGACTGACCTGCCATTTCGTCGTATGTGCAGAGAATATGGATGTGGATTGGTTTATTCTGAAATGGTCAGTGCAAAGGGACTGTTTTATAAGGATAAAAAAACAGGCTCATTAATGAAGCTTGATGAAAATGAAAAGCCTGCTGCAATACAGATTTTTGGCAGTGAGCCTGATATAGTCGGCTCGGTTATTGGTGAGGTTGAAAAGGCAGGGGCTGATATAATTGATATCAATATGGGTTGCCCTACTCCTAAGATTGTGAATAATGGTGATGGCAGTGCCTTAATGAAAAATTCCGAGCTTGCAGGAAGGGTGATAAAGGCAGCAGTTGAAAAAGCCAAAGTTCCTGTTACAGTTAAACTAAGAACTGGGTGGGACAGTGAAAGTATAAATGTTTGCGAGATTTCAAAAATTGCCGAGGCAAACGGAGCATCAGCAATAACTGTGCACGGAAGAACAAGAGAGCAGTTCTATCGTGGGCAAGCAGATTGGAAGATAATCGCAAAAGTGTGCGAATCGGTTAAAATCCCTGTTATCGGAAATG
>JAZNOH010000160.1:0-8248 GCA_045580715.1 Clostridia bacterium | reverse complement strand
TAACAAAAATGATATAAAAATGTTAATTTTTAACATTTTCAAAAAATTTTAAAATTACTACAAATTGGGTAGTTTTATTTTTTGATAATTATTCATTCAATTATTCAATTTATTCATAATATTTGAATAAATGATAATATTATTCATCAATAAAATAGATTAATATATTATATTAAATCAACAAAATTAATCAATAATGGATATTTTCCATATTTTACCCATTTTTTACTACATTTTGGGTATGAATAAATGAATATGTTATACTGTTTATGCGAGGGCACGGGTACGCCTTGTTACCACAACCGCCACACCTGCCACAATCGCCACAATCGCCACAATTAATTGTGAACATACAACTGATTGTGAATAAAGTAAAGGACATAGGGACATCAAAAAATCTAACCCCCTATGAAAGTATAATATGAGTAAAACTCAACACAATGTAACCACAGTACCCGCAAGCAACGAAAGTTTAAAGCCCTCGTTATTTGCACAAGCACAAGCAAGTTATTTGTCCTTGTGTAAACAAGCCGAAAGCGCAAATCCTATTGATAGAATAGCCGCAATTAATGCCATAGCCACAAGCGCAACAGTAGACGGTTTAGCATGGGCGCGCCTTGTTTATTCAGCAAGCCTTAATCGAGATTATCGCAATGCAAGCAAGCCCACGGGCGGGACATACGCAACTTTTAAAGAATATGCCCGTGAAAACTTTTTGCAAGTAGGCGGTGAAAAAGCAAGCGCAACAAGTATTGATAATGCCTTAAAGATTGGGTTTTTAATCGACTACAATGCCGAAAAAGGTATATATATTGATATTTTGCCCGCACCTCTTAATGAAGTAAAAGCGATTAGAGGTAAAGAAGTAACTACCTACGAAAAAGGCAAAAAATATTACTACTTACCAACTACGCTTGCCCGTCTTGTTGAAAGCGTTAGAGGTAATAATCCCGAATTTAAGGGACTTAACGATTTAACCGATAATGAGCTTTTGCAAGAGCTTATCAAGCTCAACGAAAAAGGTATAGCACATGCTTGTATGAGCGCAAATGAGCTTGTAAAGAGCGTTAAAGAATATTATGGCGTATTCAAGATTAGAAAGGACGAAAGCACGGACGAAAGCAAGGACGAAAGCACGGACGAAAGCAAGGACGAAAGCAAGGACGAAAGCAAGGACGAAAGCAAGGACAAAAAAGAAAGCAAATTACCCGTGTGTGAGCTTTCCGTGGTTGAAGTTAACACGCTCTTAAAAGTATGGAAAGGTGACGAAAACTTCGACCAAAAGCATGCCAACGAAATTTTCCAGAAGCTTTCCGCTTTTGTTGAGCCGTTCAACAAATAACCAAAATACCGCCCCTTTTGGGGCGGTAAAATTATACCCTATAACTATTCGTAAAATACAGTTTTTACGAACAGTTACAATTATCAATAAATTTGATTAAATTTGATTAAAGCTATCGACTTTTTCGATTAATCAATTTTTTCGATTAAATCAATCAATTTTATTGATAGTTTAGCACGCTAAATTGATAAAGTGCTTCACCGCTTTATCGTGGTAAAGTGCTTCACCGCTTTATCGTAGTGAAGTGCTATTTTTTCAATATAATTTAATATACACAATCAATTGTGAAGAGCCACAATTTTATTGCGTGCGACGACCTCACAATCAATTGTGAAAATTAAAACGGGGGTTATAAAACCCAAAAAGGAGAATAAAATTATGTTTGATTTAAGAGCAAGTGCAATGAGAGCTACCAACCTTGGTGAACTTATGATTGATAGAGAAAAAGGCACTACGGAAGAATTAATTGAATGTGGTGTTGTAACCGTTACTGATGTCGAGTTTATCGAATTACCTAACGATAGCGGCAAACTTGAAGAGCAAGTTGCTTTCATTACGGAAGAATTTGACGATAAGTATTTTTATGCAGGTACGGTTTTCAAAAATACTATTTACAAAAATCTTAAAGATTTGGACGGTGATGTTGATGCGTTAAGAAATGCGTATCAAACGCAAAATCTTAAAGTAGAATTTAGCAAAGGTAAAACCAAGGATAATAAACCTTGCACGAAAGTGAGGGTACTTTAATGCCTACGATAGACGAAATTTTAGAAGAAAAGCGTTTACGAGACTTCAATACCGAAGTAGTAGATACTATGCTTCGTACTTTTAAATATGGGGATACCAAAGAAGCGGTAGAACATAATATTAAAGTGCGTGACGCTATGGTATGGTTAGTTATGGTACACGCTGAAACTTGGTGTAAGCAGGGGTAACTTATGAGAAAATGGACTTTTTATACAGCATTAGAAGCATATTTAACTTATAAAGGTCTTACAAGATGTTCTGCCTATGATTATTTAATAAATAATCATAGAGTAATGTTTTATCATTTTACATCAACTAAATAGGCAACCACAATCAATTGTGAGTTGGTAGGGAATGACCCCTACACCTTGATTATAGGTGTAGGGGTTTTATTTATAAAAAGGAGAGTAAAAAAATGGCTGAATTATTTGCAAAAACAAAAGCGAGAAAAGATTTATACCTTAAACAATTAGGTGAATTATGTAAAGATTTTAGAAAATCCAAGGGTTATACTCAAAAGCAAGTTGCAAACGAATTAGGAATATCGCCTAATGTTATTAGCGTATTTGAGAGAGGAAAAACGGATAGTGCATATATATTATTTTGGTATATTGATAGGGGGGTAATGCTTTTATGAAAATAAATGGTATAACTATAACAAGAAAATCAATACCTGCATTAGGAGCTTATCAATTAGAGAGAATTTCAGACCAAGATTTTAGAATATTGCAAAGAAAAGCTCCTATGTTGGCAAAATATGTTCTTAATAGAGCAAATGAAATAGCAAGGGATAGAAAAAAAGAAGCTTTAACATTCTTTGAACAAAATCCTACATTTCCCGTACCTGTGACATATCAAAAATATGAAAAGGGTAATAGATATAAATCGTGGCGTTATACTGACTTTGACGAAGTAAAAACAAACGATAAAAATCAACAACTTTCTTCATATGTTAATGTTATGCGTTTTTTAAATTCAAGACAAAGCGACATTAACAAATGGAAAGCTGAAATTAGTAGTATGAAAGAAAGAGTTGGGTTTAATGCGAGAAAAGAGTTAAAAGATTATGAATATATAGAGTTTTGGAGAATGGCAAGCGCCGCATATGAATTAACACAAGGTACTGATTATAGATATGAGGGTGAAAAAAATGTAATGGGGTATAACAATAAATTACAAACCCTCATAAGACAGTATATTTCAAAGCACGAAGTAAGAAAAACCGATATAAGAAAGAGTATTGATAGCGATACTTATATTCAAAATTTCTTAAAATGGGTTGAACCAAAAATACGAGGTGATTATGAATTAATGGCGGAAACCGAAATTAAGGAAACGGAAGCTCGTAGAGAAAAAATAGCAAGGAGAAAGAATACAAATTCTGCGTATAAACCTATAAGATAATGCAACCAAATGAAATAATATCGAGATTAGAAAACCCCGTATATTATTCATACAATCAATTGTGTGATTTCATAAATTCCATAGATAGGGATATAAAAATAATAAAGACTAATAAAAAAATTGAATATTACAATATTCCTTGCGCGTTCGATATAGAAACTTCTTCATTCACAATTGATTGTGAGAAGTATTCTTTAATGTATGAATGGACACTTGGTATAAATTTCTCTATTTTATATGGTAGAACTTGGGAAGAATTAGAAAACGCATTAAACGAAATATCCGATTATTTTCAATTAGGTATGGAACGAAGAATGATTATTTATATTCATAATGCTTCATTTGAATTTCAATTCATAAAAAAGCATTTTGCGTGGAATAGAATTTTCTCATTAAAGAAACGAAAACCAATTCAAATGCAAACAGTCGACGGATTTGAATTTAGGTGTTCATATTTATTATCGGGGTATTCATTAGCAGGATTAGGTAAAACTTTAAATAAGTATAAAGTAGCAAAAAAGGAGGGTGATTTGAATTACGATTTAGTCAGACATAGTTACACACCTTTAAGTAAAAAGGAGTTAGATTATTGCCTATATGATGTATTAGTCGTAATGGCATATATTCAAGAAACAATAGACCGATTAGGTGATATTACTAAAATACCTTTAACAAAAACGGGATATGTTAGAAAATATTGCAGGGATAATTGTTTATATGAAAGTAGTTCACACAAGAAAAGAAGTGCAAAATGGACAGCTTATCGTAAAATTATGCAAGAATTGCAAATAGACAAAGATGAGTATGTATTATTAAATTCAGCTTTTCAAGGTGGATTTACACACGCTAACCCTTATTATTCAAGAGGGGTATTCAAAAATGTATCTTCATATGATTTCACTTCCTCGTATCCTGCGGTAATGATTTCGGAAAAATTTCCTATGAGTAAAGGTGAATTTGTTGAAATTCATAATTACAAAGCATTTTTAAATAACCTAAAATATTATTGTTGCGTTTTTGAAGTAAAATTCAAAAAGCTACAACCGATTGTGAAATGCGATAATTATATATCGGTATCACATTGTACAGGGGTAAAGCCTTGGATAGGTAAACCATTAGAAAATAATGGTAGAGTAGTATATGCGGAAGAATTATGTACAATTATAACCGAAATTGATTTTGAAATTATAATGAATTGTTATAAATGGGAAGAAATAGAAATTAGAACATTCATTAGATATAGAAAAGATTATCTACCTACGAATTTCGTAAAGGCAATATTAAACCTTTATGTAGATAAAACAACCTTAAAAGGTGTAGAGGGCAGAGAAGATGATTATATGAGGTCAAAAGAACAGTTAAACAGTTGTTTTGGTATGTGCGTTACTGATATTTGCAGGGACGAAATAGTGTATGAAGATGAAGATTGGATAGCAGAAGAACCTGACATTGAAGTTGCAGTATCAAAATACAACAAATCGCTTAAAAGATTTTTATTTTATCCTTGGGGCATATGGGTTACAGCATACGCAAGAAAAAATCTTTTCACGGGTATTTTAGAATTTAATATGGATTATATTTATGCTGATACTGATAGTATAAAGGTTACTAATGTAGAAGAGCATTTAGATTATTTTGAAGAATATAATGAAATGTTAAAATATAAACTTGAAAAAGCTATGAAATATCACGGTTTATCTATGGATATGGTACACCCTAAAACCATAGAGGGTAAAGAAAAATTATTAGGTGAATGGGATTACGAGGGTAAATACACTCGTTTCAAAACCATAGGCGCAAAACGCTATATGGTTGAAAAGAGAAATAAAGATGGTAAACTTGAAATATCTTTAACAGTATCGGGATTAAATAAAAAAGTAGCTGTACCTTATTTATTAAAGAAATATGGTAAGAAAAAGATATTTGAAGAATTTAATGATGGCTTATACATACCACCGAAATATACAGGTAAAATGACACACACTTATATAGACGAAGAAAAAGAGGGGTATGTAACTGACTATTTAGGAAATACTACTTATTTTAAAGAATTAAGCGGAATACACTTGGAAGATTGTGAATATGATGCTCGATTATCTAAAAAGTATTTAGATTTCTTAAATGGTTTAATAGAAGAATAACCACAATCAATTGTGAAAGGAGAATTATGGCAAAACCTAAATATTATTCATTAACGAATATACTTAAAAAAGAAGCCACTTATAATGTTATTATTGGTGAGCGTTCAAATGGTAAAACTTACGCCGTAGAAGAACACGGCTTGAAGCAGTATTGCGAATTAGGTATTCAATTTGCAATAATTAGAAGATGGCAAGAAGATTTTACAGGTAAACGAGGTCAACAAATGTTTGACGCACTTGTAATGAATGGATTAGTTACAAAATATAGTGGAGGTAAATGGAATAATATTCTATATAGAGCTTCTCGTTGGTATTTATGTAAGTACGACGATAATTTAGGAAAGAATATAATAGACGATAAACCATTTGCATTTGGTTTTAGTTTAAGCGCAGGCGAACACGATAAATCAACTTCATATCCAAGAGTAGGTAATATTTTATTTGACGAATTTCTTACTCGTGGTATGTATCTACCCGACGAATTTGTATTATTTATGAATACAATTTCAACAATTGTAAGACAGCGTGATGATGTCAAAATTTTTATGTGTGCTAATACAGTAAACAAACACGCACCTTATTTTGGTGAAATGGGTTTAAAGCGTATAGAAAATATGGAGCAGGGTACTATTGATGTATATCGTTACGGTCAAAGTGATTTAACAGTTGCCGTAGAATATTGTAGTACAACAGTAAAAACCAAAAAGTCTAATAAATATTTTGCTTTTGACAATCCAAAACTCAAAATGATTACCGAGGGTAAATGGGAAATAGATATATATCCACACTTACCTATGAAATATATGGGTGAAGATGTAAAAGGTAAATTTTATATAGAATTTTCGGATAATATTTTACAAGCTGATATAGTATCTAAAAAAGATGAACGGGGTGTACGGTGTACATTTGTATACATTCATAGAAAAACTACCCCGTTACAAGATAGGAAACACGATATTATATTTTCGACGCAGGTATCGCATAAACCAAATTGGTTTAGAATGTTAGGAAATCCGTCTACAAAAGTAGAAAGAGCGTATTATCAATTTTTCTTACAAGATAGAGTGTTCTATCAAGATAACGAAGTAGGAGAATTGGTAAGAAATTATTTTAATTGGTGTAAATCAAATTAACCACAATCAATTGTGAAAGGAGAAATAATGGATAAAATTAAGTATGATTGCAAAGTTAGATATATAATCTCGTATATTGAATTACATTTAAAGAGATTATATTTAGAGGAATGGTTTAAAGCATATATCGAAGAAAATATATGCGAGATAAGAATACAAAAAGCAAATAGGGTATTAACCATATTTACAATATCACCAAATAATGTTGAACATTATTATAAAAATTTAAAGTATATTACCGACGATATTACAACATTGATTAATAATAATATTAGAATGTGTAATATATTAGGAAGAGAATGTTCTTATGGTGGTGTTTGCTTTAAATGTAAATTATACGATATACCCGAAGAAGAATTAGAAGATATGAGGAAAGATAATGGCAAGAGATAATTTATTAGCAAAATTTTTACGAAAGCTTATTTTTAAGTTATTAAAACTATTAGCTAAAACATTAACATTAGTATTAATGTTATTACCATTAATACCTTTATATTTATATGGTATGGGCATAAATGTTATAGGTACTACAATTATTTCTTGGGGTAGCGCTATGATATTATCATTTGTATTTGATGCCTTATTTAATGAAAAATAAAAAATCCCCCACAATCACAATTGATTGTGGGGTTTTAATTTTATAAAATTACACCGCTTGTTAAAAAAGCTTCTATCATTTTAATCTCCGTAGGATATGCTTTTGAAAAATATTCTAAATGAACATTACCTATTTTAGTAAAACCTGTTAAATTATCTAATGTTCTAAATTCATTGAGGGGTAAACCAACCATATGCCTATATTCGTATGAAGTTATATCAACGGTAGGTTTCATAGAAGTTTTAATAATATGTAAATGATTATTAAAATATAAAGATAACTCACTACCTGCTTTTGTAGTTTGTAAAGTTTGAGATATTAACGATTGAGCTTGACCTATTCTACTTAATCCTTGTGTAGTTTGTATTGCACCACCGATAGCAGGTAATAAATTATTATATATATTTTTATTCCAACTTATATCAAAACTATCATCAACAAGAGTACCTGCACTATAAGCATTATTCATACTTAAATTATTGCTCGTCCAATTACCTAAACCTCGCGATAAATTAATAATACCCATAATGGTTTCAAAAGCACCGTTTAAAGTACCATAGGTTTTTTGTAAGGCAACACTTTCAGCATTAGTTGTAGTAAGAGGAATTTCAACACCAAAATCAAATGAATATCTTTCAACATATGGAGCAGGTCCAACTGTTGAATTAGGTATATAATATCCTAAAACATATTCAGCAGTACCTGTATGAAAATCTACACCTAACGATATATTAATAATATAATTATTTAAATAATTATTTTTTAATTCAACATATCCATAAAAAGGTAAATATAATGAATATTTAACATAAGGGGGATAATCTAAAAAAGTTAATATATTTTTTCTCAAATCAATAGAACCTATATTATAAATATTTTTATA
>JAZNOH010000159.1:0-7309 GCA_045580715.1 Clostridia bacterium | reverse complement strand
TGGCAAGAGAATAATAAGCGGTGATGAAAATGGCGATTTATTGCCAGACAACAATCTGACAAGAGAACAGATGGTCAAAATGATTTTAAACACTGCAGGAGTTAAAATTCCTGAAGAGGGAAAGCCTGTATATGATGATGTGAAAAAAGATCGATGGTCGTATGCATATATAACAGCCTATCACAACTATGTGATTGAGGATTCGTTTAGATTTTTTCCTGCTGAGGATGTGAAGAGAGAAGAATTTTTGGCGATGTGTGCAAAGATTGCAGTTGGAGATGTTGCACCTAAAAAGCAGTCGGAGTTTGTAGCAAAATTTTCAGATTCGTCTGATATTGATGAGCAATATTTTAAATATATAGTAATAGGCTATGAATATGGGCTCATAACAGGATCGGATGGAAAAATTTATCCTAAAAACTATCTTACTCGTGCAGAAGCCTGTGCAATGCTTTATAGGGTATATAACACTGAAATAAAAAAGCCTGTATCAAGTGATACAAAGCAGGAAGATGAGGATATAAAGGAAGAAGAAAAAGAAGAGGAGAAAAAAGAACCTGTATTTACAACAACAACTCTTTTGGTTGATGATTCCGAGGCAACATTAGAACAAGCAATTAAGTGGGCAGTAAACAGGGGAGCTCACCAGAGATTTATTGATGTTGCTCCGATATATTGGGAATATGGAGAAATTACAGGAATAAGAGCTGATGTTTTATATGCTCAGGCAGCTAAGGAAACAGGCTATGGAAAATATGGCGGAAGGGTTGTTCCCGAACAGAATAACTGGGCAGGAATAAAAAAATACGGAGCAGTTGGTGATGAAACAGAGGACCACGAATATTTTGAAACGCCTGATGATGGTGTGAGAGGTCATTTTAATCATATGTCAGCATATTTAGGGTTAGACCCGGTTGGAGAGCCTCACGGACGATATAAATCAGTTAAATCTTTATCTTGGGCGGGGACAATAAAAACAGTTGAACAGCTTGGAGGCAAATGGTGTCCTGATGTTTATTACGGAAGCAGTATTGTTAATGATTATTTGCTTCCAATGATTAATACAAAAATATAAATGAGGTAAGTATGATACTTCTTAATGCAAAAGATTTGAGCCGAAATTTTGGCGATGTAAATTTATTTAATAATGTTAGTTTTAATATAGATTCTGATGACAAAATTGGTCTTGTCGGAATAAATGGGGCAGGAAAATCAACCCTTTTTAAGATTCTGACAGGAGAACAGATGTATGATGGTGGAGAAATATATAAAAGCAAAGACCTAAAAATCGGATACCTTGACCAATATGCCTGTAATGATTCAAATAAAACGGTCTATGAAGAAACCTTGAGTGTGTTTGACAATATAATAGAAATTGAAAAAAAGCTTGAGGAGATTCAAGGTGACATTGAAATATCAAATGGGGATATTACAAAACTAATAAACAGGCAAAATGAACTTTCTGAGAGGTTTAGTGAATTAGGTGGATATTATTATAAAAATCGTGTCAAATCTGCTTTATTAGGTCTTGGATTTTCTGAGGATGAATTAGATATGAGCGTATCCTCATTATCAGGTGGTCAAAAAACAAGAGTTTCATTGACAAAGATTTTGTTATCCGACTCGAATTTATTATTGCTTGATGAACCGACAAATCATTTGGACATTCAATCTGTTGAATGGTTAGAGGAATATTTAAAAAATTTCAAGGGTGCAGTTTTGATAATATCTCATGACAGATATTTTTTGGATAGGGTAACAAACAAAACCTTTGAAATTGAGAATGGAAAACTATACTCTCAAAATGGAAATTATAGCTTTTATATTAAGCAAAGAGAAATTGAAAAGCTAACAGAAGAAAGAAAATATCAAAACACAACTAAGGAAATAGAAAGATTAGAAGGAATTGTTGAACAACAAAGGCGATGGAACAGAGAAAAAAATATCAAAACAGCCGAAAGCAAGCTAAAAGTAATTGAAAAGCTTAAAGAAGAATTAGTAAAACCTGAGGAAACTTTATCAGAAACTGCATTTTCATTTGAGGCGGTATCAGGTGGAGGGGATATTTCTTTAATAGCTGAGAATTTATCAAAAAGCTTTGATAATAAAACACTTTTCAAAAACTGTGATATGCATATAAAAAGAGGGGAAAAGGTTTTTTTGCTTGGTCCGAACGGATGTGGGAAAACAACTCTTTTAAAAATTCTAATTGGTTTATATGAGGCTGATGGTGGAACATATGCTATTGGTGCAAATACTTTTGTGGGGTATTATGACCAGATTCAGGAAAGCCTTGATATGAATAATACAGTGATTGAGGAGCTTTGGGAGGAGTATCCTAAGCTCACCCAGACTCAAATCAGGAACGCTCTTGCTGTTTTTCTGTTTAGAGGTGAAGATGTTTTCAAAGAGATTTCAAAGCTTTCAGGTGGAGAAAGAGCAAGGGTGGAATTATCAAAATTGCTATTGAAAAAAGCTAATTTTCTTATTATGGACGAGCCTACCAACCATATGGATATACAATCTAAAGAGGCTTTGGAAAAGGCGTTGTCAGAATATAATGGAACAATGCTGATTGTGTCACACGACAGATATTTTATCAATAAATTAGCCGATAAGATATACTATATGGATAATGGTGGTGTTGTATGCTATGATGGGAACTATGATTATTTTCTCTCAAAGCACAAAACAAAAGAAAGTGTAAGCTTAGAGAAAAAGATATCTTCGTCAGCTTTGGATTATAAGGAGCAAAAAAGAATCGAGTCTTTAAAAAGGAAGAAGCAAACAAAGATAAAGAAATGTGAAGAGGAAATTGCTGAAGTTGAGGATGAGATAAAAAAAGTTTCTGAAAAACTGCAAAATCCAGAGATTGCATCAGACTACGAAAAAGCATATGAATTATCTAATCAGGCTGATGAATTGAATAAAAGACTTGATGAATTATATAATTTATGGGAGGAGTTAAACAGCGAAGAATTATAAGCTGTTTGGTGTAGTGTATGAGAGCAGTTGTGCAAAGAGTGCTTAATGCATCGGTAGAGGTTGAAAATGAAATTGTAGGACAAATTAATCAGGGTTTTTTAGTCTTGTTAGGTGTAGGTCAGGAAGATGATGAATCTGACATGAAATATATTGCTGACAAAATTATGAATTTGAGAGTCTTTGAAGACGAAAATGAGAAAATGAACTTATCAATTAATGATATAAAAGGCGAACTGCTGGTTGTTTCTCAATTTACACTTTACGGAGATTGCAGAAAGGGTAGAAGACCAAGCTTTGATACAGCAGGAGAGCCTAAAATGGCAAAAGAGCTTTATTTGAAAACCTGCGAATATTTAAAGTCTTTTGGAATTAAGACAGAAACAGGAATATTTGCTGCTGATATGAAAGTAAATCTTTTAAATGACGGACCTGTCACTCTGCTTTTAGATAGTAAAAAATTGTTTTAGAGGAGTATTATAATGAAAAGAGTTAATATCGCTATTGATGGACCTGCAGGAGCAGGAAAAAGCTCAATTTCAAAGGAAGTTGCAAAAAGACTTGGAATTGTTTATGTTGACACAGGTGCAATGTACAGAGCTTGCGCAGTTTATGCGCTTGAAAATGGGATTGAAATATCCGAAGAGGCAATAAAACCACATCTTGATGACATTAAAATCGATATAAATTATAATGAAAACGGCCAACAGATAATTCTAAATGGTGAGGATGTTTCAAAAAGAATTAGAGAACAGGACGCAACTATCGGCTCATCAAAAATTGCAGTGATACCAGAGGTCAGATTAAAGCTTGTCGAGTTGCAAAGAAGCTTAGCCGAAAGTAAATCTGTTATAATGGATGGCAGAGATATTGGAACATATGTGTTGCCAAATGCAGATTTAAAGATATTTTTAACCGCATCTGTTGCCGAAAGAGCAAGACGAAGATTTCTTGAAATGCAGCAAAAGGGAATGGAATGTAACATTAAGGATGTTGAAAGAGATATCGAATTTCGTGACAAAAATGATTCTGAACGCGAATTTGCACCACTAAGATGTGCAGAAGATGCTGTATTAATTGATAGTTCGGACTTGAATTTTGACGAAGTATGTGATAAAATATACGATATGGTTAAAAAAATCTTATAGAGGTGGAGAATAATTAATGATTAGTTTTAAAATAATCAGGGCAGTTATGAGAGCACTCTTATTCTTTGTTTTCAGGTTAGAGGTTAGCGGCAGAGAAAATTTGCCAAAGGATACGGGTGCGATTGTTGCAATAAATCATAGAAGTAACTGGGATGCGGTTGTGTTAGGAGCTACTGCGCCAAGACCACTTGGCTTTATGGCAAAAGCAGAATTATTTAAAAATAAAATCAGTGCTGCTTTTTTTAAGGCATTAGGGTCATTCCCTGTTCAAAGAGGAAAAGGAGATATAAGTGCAATTAAAGCAGCATTGTCAAGACTCAGAAACAATGAAATTGTTGCAATGTTTCCTGAAGGAACAAGAGTCAGAAACGGGCAAAAAGTCGAACCAAAGCAAGGAGCAGTTGTTCTTGCTTCAAGAGCTCAGGTTCCAATCGTTCCTATTAATATTTCCGGTAAGTATAAGTGGATGTCTAAAATTACAGTGACATACGGAGAGCCTATATATTATACACAATTTGCAGATGAAAAACCAACGGTTGAACAACTACATAATATGAGCATTGACTTAATGAACACAATAATGAATTTGTCAGTCGTCAAAGAGGAGAAAAACCGTGAATAGTAGTGAGATAACAGTTGCAAAAACTGCAGGCTTTTGCTATGGAGTCAAAAGGGCCGTTAATGGTGCATATGATATAGCAAAATCTGATAAAAAATATGTTACTTTAGGTGCATTGATTCATAACACAATGGTTATTGATGAACTAAAATCAAGGGGTGTTGGAGTTTGCGAAAGCATATGTGATGTTCCTGACGGTTATGGTGTTATCATTCGTGCTCACGGAGTTGGAAAAAATGTTATTGATGAATTGGAAGAGAAAAATATTGAATATATAGATTTAACATGTCCGTTTGTCAAAAAAATTCATAATATTGTTTGTGAACATTATAAAAATAATGAAAAAATAATTATAATTGGTGATAAAAATCATCCTGAGGTTATTGGAATAAATGGTTGGTGTAACAATGAAGCGTTTATAACATATTCAGTTGATGATGAAATCCCATCAGAATTTGCCAAAAATTCAGTATGTGTTGTAGCACAAACAACAATAAATAAAAATATTTTTATTCAAATCGTACAAAATATAAAAAACACTTGCCAAAGTGCTACAATTTTTGATACAATATGCAGTGCGACTAAGGAAAGACAGAATGAAGCAGAGTTAATTGCAAAACAATCTGATGTAATGATTGTTATTGGTGGAGCGAACAGTTCAAACTCACAAAAATTATATGAGATTGCAAAGGCAAACTGTGCTAAAAGTTATTTTATTGAAAATTTTGAGGATATTCCTCAGAATATATATTTAAAAAAAGGAAAGATAGGTATTACTGCCGGAGCATCAACACCCGGAAGTATTATCGAGGAGGTTTTTACAACGATGGATGAAAAAATCAAAAACGAAGAAAACTTTGCTGAATTATTCGAGCAATATGACAGCAAAACCCTAAACAATGGGGACATTATTGACGGAACAGTAGTTGAAGTTCGCGGCAATGAAGTAATTGTTGATTTGGGAGGATTTAAGTATAACGGTCAGTTATCTCTTGACCAGTTGACAGATGACCCTACTCAAAAAACAACTGATATTGTTAAGGAGGGCGACAAGATTACTGTTTATGTTGTTGGCGTCAATGATGCTGAGGGCAAAGTTGTTCTTTCGAGAAAGAAGCTTGTTGCAATGGAAAGCTGGAACAAGATTAAGGCAGCTTATGAAAACGGAGATGTTTTAACTGCTAAGATTATCAAAGTGGTTAAGGGAGGAGTAGTTGCATTGGCTGAAGCTTATCAGATTTTTGTTCCTGCTAAGCAGATTTCTTTATCGTACATTCAAGATTTGGAAAGCCTAATAAATACAGAAATTAATGTTAAACTAATCGACCTTGATGAGAGAAGAAAAAGAGTTGTTGGTTCAGCAAGAGTTATATTGGCTGCTGAAAAACAAGCAGCTGAAGAAAAGTTCTGGGCTGATTGTGAAGTTGGAAAGACATACACAGGTGCAGTTAAGTCATTGACAGCATTTGGTGCATTTGTTGACCTTGGTGGAGTTGATGGACTTGTTCATATTTCTGAACTTTCATGGAATAAGATCAAGCATCCTTCAGAGGTTGTTAATGTTGGTGATATGTTAACTGTTTATGTTAAGGATATTAACCCTGAAACAAAGAAGATTTCTTTAGGATATAAGAAAGCAGAAGACAATCCTTGGGCTATAGCACAAGCAAAATTGAATGTTGGAGATGTTGTTAAGGCTACAGTTGTCAGAATTATGCCTTTCGGTGCATTTGCGCAGATTATGCCTAATATTGATGGCTTGATTCATATTTCACAGATTGCAGACAGAAGAATTGAAAAGCCAGAGGATGTTTTGACAATTGGTGAAGAGGTTGAAGCAAAGATTACAGATATTAATTGGGAGAACAAGAAAATCAGTTTAAGCATCAGAGCATTAATTGCTCCTGTTGTTGAAGAGGTTAAAGAGGAAGCTCCTGTTGTTGAAGAGGAAGCACCAGTTGATGAAGTTGTCCCTGTTGACATTGAAAAGTTTATTGCAGAGGAAGAAGCTGAAGAGGCTGACGCAGAATAATTAGTTTTAAAAAAACGATACAGGCAGAGTTTTGCGTGTATCGTTTTTACTTAAATTTTAACAAATTATAAACAAAGTCTAAAATTATTGACAATGTATAATTTAAATTATATAATTATAATGTTAAAATTATAGAATTTGGTTGAGAGGATGAAAACAAATGAGTGAAAGACAAGCTAAAACAAAAAGAAAAAATGAAATTAAACAAACTCCTGTAAAGAAAAAGAGTGCACTTGATATTATTTCAAATATCATAATTGTTGTTCTTATTCTTACCGTTCTTGGTATTGGAGGATGGGCAGTATATTCAAAGTTTAGTCAGATGCCAAAAGAGGGTACAACTGAAGATATAACAACACCAACAATTTCTGAAGCTACAGAAGAAGAAGGCATAAGTGCCGAAGAGTTTTTGGCAAAGTAAGGTGTAAGTGAAGAAGGCTTGACAGGGGATACCGAGATTACTGAAATGATGCCACTTATGACTTTCGAAAACTATGCTGCATTTGTGGATTCTGATGTAGAAACTTT
>JAZNOH010000158.1:0-15673 GCA_045580715.1 Clostridia bacterium | reverse complement strand
AAACAATTTTTAATGCCTGATAGTTTCCTGCAGGAATTGAAATATTAGAATAGTATCTTGTATCAAATTCTGAATTTGATATAAGAATTTCAGACTTATATCCAAATCCATTTTCTTTCAACAAATTATCAATATCATTCTTCATATCAGTAATAGATTCTATTACATCATTCTTACTCCAAAAGTTCTTATCGTTAATATATTCTATAACATAATCTCTTACCTTTATTTTAATCTCCTGATCGCAAGTCTCGTCGCTGTTAGCAAGAATATGCATTCGTAACAAACTCTCGGATATTTCATCTGTAATATTTTCACTATATACATTCCCCATCATCATAATTTCACATAATAAAAGTGTTAATAGTATTATCTTTCTCATATTTATCTCCATTTCATATTTTGATGAAATTCTTGTCAAAAAAGTTAATTCCTATACATAAAAGAACTAATCTTTGCTCAAAATATTTGTAACATAAACATATGAGGTGATAAAATTGAAGACATTATCAAAAAACAAAGTAATTTTATTTTCTTGCATTTTTGTCTTAATTATAGTTTCTCTATTAATTACGATTATGTCACAAAATGCAGGTGCACAAACTGCACGCTCATCAAGTGACACACAACTAATTGCAAGAGCAGTTAATGGTGAAGCACGAGGAGAACCTTATGAAGGACAAGTTGCAGTTGCAGCAGTAATATTAAACAGAGTTAAGCACTCATCCTTTCCTAATTCAATTTCGGGCGTAATATATCAACCTGGTGCCTTTACTGCAGTATCTGACGGACAAATTAATGTCCCCATTGCTCAAAACTCAACAGTCTATAAAGCTTGTCAGGATGCTATGAATGGTTGGGACCCTACAGGTGGTGCTATATATTACTTCAATCCTGATACTGCAACAAGCTCATGGATATGGTCAAGGCAATTTATAAAACAAATCGGAAAACACAGATTTTGCAAATAGAAAGGAAATATTATGACTAACGACACAATAGCTAAACATAGAATTATATATTGGATTTTAGCAATTATCATTGCTATTCTTGCAATTTTCTCAGGATATCTCTATACTCAGAAAAAATCTCTGGAGACAGCAGTTGAAAATAATTATAACAGAGCTTTTCATGAACTTGTAAGCTATGTTGATGATATTGATACATTACTTCAAAAAAGTATGCTTGTTTCTAGTGCAGCACAGATGAGTACAATTTCATCAGATTTATTCAGACAAACAAGTGCGGCAAAAGCGTGCTTGGGACAGTTACCTATTTCAGAGGTTCAGCTTGAGGCAACAGAAAAGTTTTTATCACAGGTTGGTGATTATACCTATTCACTAAGTCAGAATGTGATTAACTCAAAAAAAGTAAGCGATGAAGATTATGAATCATTAAAGAAGCTTGGAAACTACGCCACATCATTAAATAATAACTTATTGAAAATGCAGGAGGACATTTATAATGGTGATATTTCATTCGGAACAATAAAAAGAAATTCCAAAGAGTACTTTGAAAACAACGCTAAAGCAGCATCAGGCGATATAAACTCTAATTTCGAAAGGGTTGAGAAAGAATTTCAGGAATATCCATCTCTTATATATGACGGACCATTCTCTGACCACATTGAAAATATTAAACCTGCTATGCTTGAAAATGCTAAAGAAATAAGTGTTGAAGAAGGTTTGATGATTGCAAAAAAATTCCTTGGCGATAAGGGACAAAATCTTGCAAGTTCAGGAGAAAGTCAGAACACATCTATAGATGCATACTCTTACTCTTCAAGCCTTGATAACAGAGAAATTTATATTGCCATAAGTAAAAAAGGCGGCAACCCTGTATATTTTCTTGATACAAGAGAAATTACAGAAGAAAAATGTGATTTTAATGAAGCTATCTCAAAGGCAAAAGAATTTCTTAATTCAAAAGGTTATACCTCTTTAAAAGAAAGTTATTATGACAAATCAAATGGTATTGCAACAATAAACTTTGCATACACTCAAGGTAATGTTATATGCTATTCCGACTTGATAAAAGTCAAGGTTGCTCTTGATAATTGTGAAATTGTCGGAATGGAGGCTCATGGTTATATAATGAACCACAAGCATAGAGATTTTGAAACTGTTGAAATTTCGGAACAACAGGCAAAAGGATATATAAACCCTCATTTATCAGTAAAATCATCTTCATTGGCACTTATTCCAAAAGATAGCAAAAGAGAAGTTTTATGTTATGAATTTAAGGGAAATTACAATGACAGAAACTTTTTGGTTTATATAAATGCCAAAACAGGCGCAGAAGAGCAAATCTTAATGCTTATTGAATCGGAAAACGGAATATTAACAATATAATAAATGGCGTGCATATTGCACGCCATTTTCATATGAATTGATTTATTTTTTCATCATATTCATAACCTATACTACTAATCTTTTTAATAATATCTTTTTTGTCTATTTCCAAATCATAACACAATTCATCAAGATTATTATAGTAATCACGAAGCTTTGTGTTTATTACGCTAAATAAAAGAAATGGGTCATTTGGAAGCATTATCGAAACTCCATTCTTTAATTATTCTTTCATCTAATCCCTTAATCTTAAAAACATTGTTTTCGTAAGTCATATAGCTTGGAGGATTGTTTTCTTTCGGGATTGATACAGAGCCAGGATTTAGATATGTAAACAATTCATTTTGCGAAATACCTAAAACATGTGTATGCCCACAAACTAACAAATCATTTTTCAATAATTTCAATGGATTTTCTTTATTGTAAATATGACCGTGTGTAACATATATTCTGATACCCTCATCAGAAATCAAAGTGTAATCACATAACATTGGAAATTTTAAAACCATTTGGTCAACTTCTGTATCACAATTACCTCTTACCGCTATTATCTTATCTTTTAACGAATTTAAAATATCAATTACCTCTTTAGGATTATAACCCACAGGCAAGTCATTTCTTGGACCATGATATAGTAAATCTCCGCAAAGGACTAAGAAATCTGCCTTTTCAGATTCAAATATTTCTTTTAATTTCTGGGCTGCAATAGCACTTCCGTGTATGTCTGATGCAAATAAGTATTTCATAAGATACCCTTTCTGTTAATTTTCTGATATATTTAATTCAATATTTGTAAACTTGGTATATCTTCCTTGCCATCCAAGCTTGAATATTCCTGTAGAACCGCTTCTCTGCTTTGCAATATTGATTTCTGCAATATTTTTTTCGGTTGATTCTTTATTATAATAATCATCACGATATAATAATAATACCATATCTGCATCCTGCTCAATCGCACCCGATTCTCTCAAGTCGGAAAGCATAGGTCTTTTATCCCCTCTTGATTCACTTAATCTTGAAAGCTGAGATAGAGCAATTATAGGAACATCAAGTTCCTTGGCAAGAACCTTTAATGATCTTGAAATATCAGAAATTTCCTGTTGTCTGTTATCATTCCTACCACTACCCTGCATAAGTTGCAAATAGTCGATTACAACTAATCCTAAGTTCTTGGTTTGTTTCAATCTCATACATTTTGCTCTTATTTCGGAAACTGTTATTGCTGATGAATCGTCAATATAAATTGGAGCAGCAGATAGTTTATCAATTACCGAGCATATCTTTTGCCAATCCTCTGCCTGAAATTCTCCTTTTCTTATATTTTGAGAATCTACCATAGCCTGAGAACAAATAATACGATTAACAATCATACTTTTTGACATTTCCAGGTTAAAAATTGCAACAGGAACATTTTCTTTGATTGACGCATGTTCTGCAATATTTACAGCCAAACTTGACTTACCCATACCAGGACGGCCTGCAATAATTATAAGCTCACCGCCATGCAAACCACCTGTCATATTGTTTAAATAATTAAAACCTGTTGAAATTCCTGTAACTGTTCCTTTTGTCAAGGAATTCTGTACCATTTCATCATAAGCTGTCATCATAATATCACTGATATGAACTATATCATTGGAAACCATTCCTGATGAAACATCAAGAATTTTTTGTTCGGCAATGTCTAATATTCTATCAGATAAGTCGTCTTCATTATATGCTCTGTCGGATATATATTGACAAGCATAAATAACCTTACGAAGAGTCGCCTTATCTTTAATGATATTTGCATAATACTCAACATTACCTGTTGTCGGAACGCCTATAATCAATGAACTTAGATACTGCACTCCTCCAACTATATCAAGTTTATCATGTTGATTTAGCCTGTCAGAAACTGTGACAACATCTACAGGTGTACTTTCATTAAACAATTCTAAAATTACAGAAAAAATAGTCCTATTTTGTTCAAAATAAAAATCATCTGTTTTCAAAATTTCACAAACTGTTCCAACTGCACTCGCACTTGAAAGTGCACTACCTAACACAGATTGTTCTGCCTCTTTATTATGTGGCAGCGCCCTGTCCGAATTAATAAAATTATCAGCCATTATACCCACCTTATATTATATAGCTTCAACACTAACCTTTAATTTTGCCACAACTCCAGGATGAATTTTTATGTCTACATTTGTTGTTCCCAATGATTTAATACCATCAGGTAAAACAAACTTTTTCTTATCAATCTTTATATGATGTTGCTCTGTTAATGCCTCTGACACATCTTTTGATGTGATAGAACCAAAAAGCTTTCCGTTGTCGCCTGCTTTTGCCTTTAGTGTGACTTTTATTTCTTCTATTTTCTTAGCAGTTAACTGAGCTTCTTCCAATTCCTTTTTCTGTCTATATTCACGACTTTCCTGTTGTCCTTTTAACACATTTATATTTTCTTTTGAAGCTGGAATTGCTAAATTTTTTGGTAATAAGAAATTTCTTGCATATCCATCTGAAACTTCAATTAAATCTCCCTTTTTACCCTGACCTTTTACATCCTGATTTAATATAACCTTCATTGTGTTTCCTCCATTGCATTACTTTTTATTTTCATCAATATATTCTTTTATGGCATCCTTTAATTTATCTCTTGCTTCCTGCAAAGATATATTCTTAATCTGACACCCTGCAACTGTCATATGTCCGCCACCACCGAGTTTTTCCATAATGAGCTGGACATTCACATCTGTAAATGATCTTGCACTAAAATATACTGTACTGTCAATCTGATAAACAACAAACGCTGCTTTAATCCCAGAAATATTAAGCATTTCATCTGCCGCCTGAGATGATATAACCCTCATATTATTAAAGGCATAATCACATATTGAAACTGCAATATCTGTATTCCATATCTCTGCAATTCTTATTATATCCATTCTCTTGACATATTCATCAAAATCAAGGCTGACATATTTCTTTGCTTCCATTGTGTTAACACCATATCTTCTTAAATATGATGCTGCTTCAAATGTTCTGACACCTGTTTTTGTTACAAAGTTTTTTGTATCCATAAATATTCCAAGATATAAAGCAGTTGCTTCAAATGTTGTCATATTCTTCTTATCGTCAATGTATTGCAAAACCTCAGTAACCATTTCACAGGTTGATGATGCATATGGTTCTAAATAAATTAAAGAATGATTTTCTATAAACTCAGTGCTTCTTCTATGATGATCTATCAACACAACCTTATTTGCAACATTTAATAATTCAGGTGCAGGCATCATCGACGGTCTGTGAGTATCAAGGATAATCAACAAAGTATTTTTATCCATCATTTCGTTTGCAACATTTGGACTTATTATCATACCTGCATACTCAGGAATATCCTGCATTTCATCATATAACGGTTTTATTGCAGGAGACAGGTCCAAAACAATATGAACATTTTTATTCATTATTTTAGCTGCCCTTGAAATACCTAACGATGCACCAAAAGAGTCATAATCAGCAGCTTGATGCCCCATAATTATAACCTTATCTGATTGAGAAATCATTTCCTTTAATGCAAAAGAGAACATTCTTGTTTTAACTCTTGTGCTCTTCTCGTAATCCTTTGTTGATGAACCATAAAATTTAAATTCCTCTAAATTTTTAACTGCTACCTGGTCACCACCTCTGCCCCAGGCCATTTCAACTGAAGCTCGGGCATTTGTTTCATTTTCAATCAAATGTCCACCAGTTCCAATACCAATACTGATTGTTATTGGCTCTTTTATTTCATCACCAACAGCACGAATTTTATCTAAAATATCAAACTTGTTTTTTATATAGTTTTCAAGATGCTGGTGTTCAAAAAATACTAAGTATCTATCCGATTCTGTCTTTTTCATAACACCATTGCTTTCATTAACCCACTTTGAAACAATTGAGTTTATTTTACCAATAGTTTCCTGACTTTTTGAGTCATCCATCGCCTGAAAAACATCATCATAATTATCAATAGTAACAATTGCAACATCAACTTTTTCATCTTCACGCATTTTCTTTGACACAACATTATCTGTTATGTCATTAAAATATAATAACACTGAATACGATGAATTGTCTCCTGAGTCATTTCTTTTTATAATGCTTCCAAAAACTGTATAATTTCTTTCGTTATAAGATATGTTCATATTTATATCGTCTTTGAATTTTAATAATTCCGTCCATTTAAATTCGGATATTAATTGTGTCAACATCATACCATATAAATCCTGAACATTAAACATATTAGATGCAAAATCGTTATACCACATTATCTTCCCCTCAATATCCAATATGAGCATTGGAAATGGGAATCGAGTTATAACTTCATTTGTTGTATTTCCACCCTGTTCGGTTATCATTGAAATAACCTTTGACATTTCTTTATTTTTGTTTATCTCATCGTATATAACAAATATGAGCAACAATAAAGAAACCATAAACTCCAATATAGCAATAATCGGTTCCTTAAGAAGCAAGCTTACCAAACCTAATACGCTAAAAAGAATTATCAGAATAACTTTAATTCTTATCTGTATTAACCTGTTATTACCTTTCATAACATCAATAAATCCTTTCAAAGAATAACAATGCACAAATATATCTATTATATCATAATTTTACCACAAATTTATTAAATAGTCAACAAAAATATAAGAACGAAAAACGGAAGCAACTTTTGCTTCCGTCAATAATTCATACATTTTTAGGTAAACTCGTAACCATATCTTCTAAATGCTCAATATAATTGTATTTTTTTTGCACAAATTTATCATTTGAGAATTCAAAAACAGATAGAGATGCATTAAATGCCCATGGATAGTTTTTCAACTCTTCAAGTGGAACATCATCACATTTTGCAGCAAAGCTACGAATTGGAGTTGCATGAGTTCCAATGCATATTTTCTTTCCATCGTTCTCTTTTGCAATTTTAGTTATCTCTTCGTACACTCTTTTTTGTAAATGCTCAACCGATTCCCCACCTGTACATTTTGCAAGACCAATATTTTTTTTCCAGATATCATATTCCTTCTCAAATTTTATTTCCAAATCATCAAAATGTTTATTTTCCCACTCACCTGCATGAATTTCACGCAAGCTTTCAGAGGTTATTATAGGAATATTCTTCATATCCGAAATTGGCTTAACTGTGTTATATGCTCTTTTTAAATCACTTGAAAAAATCAAATCAATATCAATGTTTTCAAAATGTTTTCTTAAAAGCTCTGCTTGTTTATACCCTTTGGGTGACAAGTCGAGGTCTGTATGGCCTAAAAAGGAATTCACCAAATTCCCCATACTTTCCCCATGTCTTATTAAAATAATTTCTGTCATTTTACAGCCTCTTTTAATTCATTCACTCTGTCTGTTTTTTCCCAACGAACATCAATATCTTCTCTTCCTAAATGTCCATAAGCTGAAAGTTGCTTGTAAATAGGTTTTCTTAAGTCAAGGGCAGAAATAATTGCATTTGGTCTCAAATCAAAGACCTTATCTACTGCCATCTTAATCTTTTCAATATCAATTTTTTCAGTTCCGAATGTATCAATCATAATTGATACAGGTTTTGCCACTCCGATAGCATAAGCAAGCTGAACCTCACACTTATCTGCAAATCCTGCTGCAACAATATTTTTTGCAACCCATCTTGCAGCATATGCAGCAGAACGGTCAACTTTTGTAGGGTCTTTTCCTGAAAAAGCACCACCACCGTGACGAGCCATACCACCATATGTGTCAACAATTATTTTTCTTCCTGTCAAACCACTGTCCCCTTGAGGACCACCAACGACAAATCTACCTGTCGGATTAATAAAATATTTGGTATCTTCACTTAAATATTTTTCAGGAATTGTTGTTTTTATAACCTCACGAATTAGATCCTCTCTGATTTGCTCTAAAGTAACATCAGGAGAGTGTTGTGTTGAAACAACAACTGTATCAACACCAACAGGCTTATTATCTTCATATAAAACTGTTACCTGTGTTTTTCCGTCAGGTCTTAAATAATCTAATATTCCCTTTTTTCTGACATCTGTCAATTTTCTTGCAAGCTTATGAGCCAAAGAAATTGGCAATGGCATAAGCTCTGGAGTTTCATTGCAGGCATATCCAAACATCATTCCCTGGTCCCCTGCACCTGTTGAATTTCCTTGATCATTCTCGCCTGTTTTATTTTCCAATCCTTCATTTACACCCATAGCAATATCAGGAGACTGCTCATCAATTGATGTTACAACAGCACAAGTGTGTCCGTCAAAGCCATACTTTGCTCTGTCATATCCAATCTCTAAAACAACATCTCTTGCAACCTTTGGAAAATCAACATAACAATTAGTGGTAATCTCTCCCATAATATTGATTATACCTGTTGTGCAAGTAGTTTCACAAGCTACACGCGCATTAGGGTCTTTCTTTAAAATTTCATCGAGTATTGCATCGGAAATTCTATCACATATTTTATCCGGATGTCCTTCAGTAACGGATTCCGAAGTAAAAAGCATCTTAGCCATTTTATATATCTCCAATCATTATTAATTTAAGTACATTTTATACTATAACACAATTTGACACAAATGTCTATAGTTTGCGGAAAATACCTATAACCTTACCTAAAATTTTAACATCCTTAACAATTATAGGCTCCATTGTGTCATTTTCAGGCTGCAATCTGATATATCCGTTTTCTTTATAAAATGTTTTAACTGTTGCATTTTCATTATCTAACAAGGCCACAACGATGTCTCCATTTTTTGCATCCGGCTGCTTTGACACAATAATCATATCTCCATCCAATATGGCAGCATTAATCATAGATTCACCTGTCACCTTAAGCATAAATAAATCCTTGTTTTTAGCATAGCTTATTGGCAAAGGAAATGTGTCATTGACCTCGTCAACAGCTGTAATAGGCAATCCTGCAGCAACATTTCCATAAACAGGAACATCAATATACTTATCAGAAACATACTCTATTTTGGATATATTTTCCTCCTCCATACCAACAACCTTAATTGACCTGTTTTTTGAAGAGTCCCTGATTATTTTTCCATGTTCCTCGAGCTTTCTTAACCGAGCGTGAATTGTTGCAGTTGATTTTAAGCCCACCTTCTCGCCTATTTCTCTGACTGATGGAGGAAAGCCGTTCTTTATAAGCTCGTCCTTTATAAAATCTAATATTTCATAATCTTTTTCAGATAAATTTGCCATTTTATCACCTCAATCATTTATTTTTCTCTTTCCTCTATATATCTTAAAAGTCCATTACATCCAGATAAAACATCATTGTATGTTCTGTTAAAATCTCCAGTGTACCATGGATCAGCCACATCTTCATAAGAGCCTGTAAACTCAAGTAATTTGTGTATTTTTTTCTCCTCATCATCCCCTACAATCCGTAAGGTATTGCGTACATTTGCATTATCCATACACACTAAATAATCGTATTTTGCATAGTCAGATTTTTCTAAATGTATCGCACGCTTTTCTGAGTATGATATACCAAGTCCGTCTAAGATTTTTGCTGTTCCGTGATGCACAGGATTTCCTATTTCCTCAAAACTTGTAGCAGCAGATTCTACACAGAATTTATCACTTATTCCTGATTTTTTTATAATATCCTTAAAAACAAATTCTGCCATTGGGCTTCGGCATATATTACCATGACATATAAATAAAATTTTTACCATAACACCACTCCATCAATACATTTTTCAAGTACAAAAAATTCACAGCACATTCATCAGCCATTCTGCCACAAAGACAGTTAAGGATGAAAAAGCAGCAACCGTCAACAGACTTTTCTTGCCAAGTGCAAGCAATATTGCAACTACAAAACCACATGTTGCAGACAGAACAGATGATGTCGAACTGAAAATTGCAGGCACCGTCATTACTGCAAGAACGGTAAACGGTATGTAATGCAAAAATGACAATATTGTCCTGTTTGTTATTTTTTTCTTTATAAGTACAAGTGGAATCATTCTTATAAGATATGTTATTCCTGCCGCAACCAAAAGGTAAAGGAAAAACGGAGTATTATTCATTTTCACATTCCTCCTTTACTTCGATAGGAAAAATAAATGCAAACAGAAGGCTTACCGTTACTGCACATATTATAACAGTAAATCCATCGGGCACTTTCTTCAAAAGTGGTAAAAATTCAAAAGCACAACTAAGCACTATCGACAAAACAACTGCTAATGCCGTTTTTGTGTTTTCTTTCATTTCAGGAACAACGATAGCCACAAACATTCCATATATTGCAATTCCAAGTGCAGACACCACTCCTGCTGGCAGGATATTACCCGCAAGAGACCCTATTAATGTACCGATACTCCAACCAAGATACGGCGTAAGTATCAGACCATACATATAGTTTCTTTTGACACTATGGTTCTTTCCTGATGCAACTGCAAACACCTCATCGGTATTTACAAATGCAATCAGAA
The DNA here is from genome assembly GCA_045580715.1 of Clostridia bacterium. Taxonomy (GTDB): domain Bacteria; phylum Bacillota; class Clostridia; order UBA1381; family UBA1381; genus RGIG1988. Next base: position 4,845 of record JAZNOH010000158.1, on the reverse strand, counting down.
ATCTATCGAACAAGCGTATGGACTTGTCTAATTTCTGCGATAGAGAAGTTGACATAAGCGCGTATCTGAGATTAATTATAATCTGGCACAATGCAAGTTCGGCTAAAGAGCCACCTGTGGTAATTATTGGAACTGCTGCAAGCTGACCTGCCGAGGTTACATTGGTCATTGATATAAATAGTGTTTCTAAAACACTAAGACCACTTTCTGTAGCGAATATTCCAAACGCAAATGCAACCGATAGATACCCAAGGCAAATCGGCATTCCGTCTATTATTCCTTTTATAAAATTATTTTTTCTTTTCATAAATTCCGTCCGTCTTTTCTACTTTAAGCTTATATTTGACAATCTTATTATGTTCACATTCTCTTATGTTCAAATAATAAACCTTGAACTTTATTCAATCTTAATATATGTTTCAATCGTTCAATTGTCCAGGAAATGACTAAACACACTATCAGTAATATTAGAAGTATTATCACAGGATGATAAAATCCGTATATAAAGTCTTTGAAGTAGTAAGCGTAAATAAAAGTATGAAACATAAACAAATTACCAGAATGCTTTCCCAAAACCTCAAATACCCTTCCAAAAATACTTTCAGGCTTTATAAAAAGCAAAATAAATGTTATGATACCCAATGCAAACATAGTATCAATCTTTACCTCAAATATAGGCCTAATTAGAACAAAAGCAAAAAAAGCTAATATAATCATACATTTTTTTGACCCTTTTAAATTTATATACCAACTAAAATAATCCTTTTCGGCAATAAGCATACCGCAAATAAATGGCAAAAACCAAACCAAATTATCATAAAAAAAACACATTACAACTCCTAAACCAAGTAGGAGTATTTTATTGTTTTTTACACAAGAATATAGAAGCGGGAATAATATGTATAACCTTAATATTTCTCCCATAAACCACCATGTTGCATTAAATGTCGGTGTGTTAAACAGGTGTGCAACGCCAAAAAAATCCACAAGAAAATTATATATACCATTTACCCCTGTCCCATATATTTCTATTGGGTTTCTACCAAAAATTAAACCCAAGGGAACAAACAACAAATAGATTACCCAGAAATTAATCATCAATTTAACAATATGTTCAAATGAATACTTCCATGTAATAGGTTCAAGTCTTTTGTTAGCACTAACTGTCAGACCGTATCCACTTAAAATCAAAAATAAAGCTACACACACTTTAGAATATTGTGCAAATTTATTACATACTATCATATCAAGCTGACAGAAAACAAAACAGTTCTCAAAGAATTCCAGTTTATAAAATAGATGATGAAATAGTAGCAAAATCACCGCACAACCTTTTAAAATATTAGTATGTCTTATTGAAAATATTGTTTTCAATATATTCACCTCTTTTTTCGATTTTTTCCTTTTAAGCAAAGCTATATTTATACAACTTAAGTTCCTTTTAATCATTATATCACACTTTTTTATAAAAAGCAAACATATGTTTGAATTTTTTCAAAAAAATAAAAGGATATTTTAAAAATATCCTTTTTTATGTATTAATTATAGCTTATTTCCGTCTTTATCAAACAAAGGAAGTGGTTCTAAGAAGATAATGTCATCCCTTTTTGCAGCTTCTCCCTCAGCTAATACAGCCATTTTGCCGACAATTTCTCCGCCTGCTTCTGTAACTAATTTTTCAATAGCCAACAAAGAATCTCCTGTGCTGATAACATCATCAACTATCAAACAACGCTTTCCTTTCATTTTTTCAACTTCGCTGTCGCCAATGCAAAGGGTTTGCTCTCTTTGAGTTGTGATTGAATTAACATTTACCTTTAGAATATTTTCCATATAAACTTTTGGAGCTTTCCTTGCTATTATATAATCACTGTCTCCTGCCTGTCTTGCCATTTCTGCTATCAGCGGAATACTCTTTGCCTCAGCAGTAACCAAAATATCATAATCAGGTGCTTTTTCCAAAAGTGCTTTTGCTGATGCAACTGTGACCTCAACATCTCCAAAGAGAATAAATGCAGCTATTTTCAAATCATCATTTACAGAAAATAATCTTAGATTTCTTTTGACTCCTGCTATACTAATTTCATAAAAATCCTTCATTCTTCTTCCTCCGATACATAATCAATAGAACTATTTAAAATGCTCATAAACTCTTTTCCTGTAATTGTCTCTTTTTCAAGCAGATATTCAGCTATCTTATGAAGAGACTCTATGTTTTCAGAAAGAATCTTTTTAGCATTTTCATATGATTCTTTAATTGTTGATATCACAACATTATCAAGCTTTGTTCTTGTTTCTTCCGAACAATTTGATACGCTTCTTCCATCAAGATATTTATTTTCTATACTTTCAAGTGATGTCATTCCAAATTCATCAGACATACCATATTGAGAAATCATTGCTCTGGCAAGGTTTGTTGCTCTTTCAATGTCATTTGCTGCCCCTGTTGTTTTTGTGTCAAAAACAATCTCTTCAGCAGCACGACCTGCCAACAAAACTGTCAAATCACTTAATATCTCATCCTTTGACATCAAATACTTTTCCTCTTCAGGCATTTGCATAGTGTATCCAAGAGCTCCCATTGTTCTCGGAACAATAGTAATTTTTTGAACAGGGTCAGTATTTTTTTGTTTTGCTGCAGCCAAAGCGTGACCAACCTCGTGATATGCAACCAGTTTCTTTTCTTTTTCAGATAAAATTCTATCCTTCTTTTCCTTACCGGCAATAATAATTTCAACTGCCTCCATTAAGTCTTCTTGCATAACTTCATTTCGTTTTAATCTTACTGCCCTCAAAGCTGCTTCATTAACCATATTAGCAAGGTCAGCACCAACTGCCCCACTTGTTGCTAATGCAATTTCATGTAGGTCAACTGTATCTGAAATTTTCACATTCTTTATATGAACCTTTAAAATCTCTTCTCTGCCCTTTAAGTCTGGCTTTTCAACAATAATTCTTCTGTCAAATCTTCCTGGTCTTAAAAGTGCTTTATCAAGAATTTCAGGTCTGTTTGTTGCAGCAAGAATAACAACCCCTTTTGAAGAGTCAAAGCCATCCATTTCTGCAAGTAATTGGTTTAGTGTTTGCTCTCTTTCATCGTTTCCACCAAGCTGACTGTCACGACTTTTTCCAATCGCGTCAATTTCATCTATAAAAATTATGCAAGGTGCTTTTGCAGCTGCTTGTTTGAATAAATCTCTTACTCTTGATGCACCAACACCAACAAACATTTCCACAAAATCTGAACCCGATAGTGAGAAAAATGGCACATTGGCTTCACCTGCAACTGCTTTTGCCAAAAGAGTTTTTCCCGTTCCTGGAGGGCCTACAAGTAAAGCTCCCTTTGGTTGCTTTGCACCAATTGCAGTATATTTTGTGGGATGATGCAAGAAATCTACAATCTCATCTAATGATTCTTTTGCCTCTTCCTGTCCTGCAACATCGTTAAATGTTACGCCTGTCTTGTTCTCAAGATAAATCTTGGCATTACTCTGCCCAACAGACATAAATCCTCCACCGCCACCAATTTTTTTTGACATTTTTCTCATAATTAGAGCAAGGAATAGATACATTATCAAAAATGGCAATATTGTAAGGAATATATCAAAAAGAAAGTTGCTTTCAGAAACAGGTCTTGAAAACTTTATATTATGTTCAGTTAATATTTTTATTAAATCGCCATCGTTTAAGTAACCGGTGTAGAGAACTATATCCTTTTTTTGAAAAAACTCAAAATTTTTACTAATTTCAAGAATGTCATCAAATCCTGTTACACCATTCACTGCTTCATTAAATTTTTGTTCTGCTTCCACACTTTCCTTTGTTTTAATAATGATTTTATCACTTGATATTGTAACAGAGCTTATTTCATCATTCTTTATCATATTAATAAAATCACTATAATATATTTCTTTCTCTAATGGTGCAGTTGCAAATGATAGCAAGGAATTAAGTATGAAAGTTGCTATCAGAGAAGCTATTATAAATATAAAAAATGGAGATTTAAAGAAATTTTTATTAGCCTTTTTTTTATTACTCATTAATTGTTTACTCCCACGAATATTACCCTTTTATAAATCTGTTTTTATAACATTTTTTGGACATTTTTGAGCGCATTCACCACAGTTGATGCAAACAGAAAAATCAATTGATGCAAAATTGTCTGTCACCTTGACAGCTCCGACAGGACAAACCTTTTCACACATCTTACAACCCAAGCATCCAACTGAACAATATTGTTTTGTGATTGCTCCCTTTTCATTATTTGAACAAGGAATCCAAACCTTATTTTTTTTCGGTATAAATTTAATTATATGCTTTGGACATTTATTTATGCACATTCCACACGCAGTACATTTATTTTCATCAATTACCGCAACGCCATTGACAATAGAAATTGCACCAAATTTACATACTGACACACAGTTTCCCAAACCAAGACATCCGTTTGGACAGCCTTTTGCACCACCTGCAAGTCTTGCAGCTGCTGCACAGTCAGAAATTCCATGATATTCATATTTATCAATAGATACATCATGTGATCCCATACACATTACTCGCGCTACCTTTGGTTCAACTGCCTCAGCTCTCACGCCCATAATATCGGCAATTTTTTCTGCAACAGCATCCTTGCCGACAGAACAAGCATTAACTGGTGCACCATCATTTACTATAGCCGCTGCATATGCACTACATCCTGCATATCCACAAGCACCGCAATTTGCTCCAGGTAGTTCTGAAACAATCAATTCTTCCCTTTCATCTGTATCAACTTTGAAAACTATGGAAGCAAATGCCAACAGGCAACCAAAAATCAAACCAATAGCACCAACAATCAACACAGGA
>JAZNOH010000157.1:0-15035 GCA_045580715.1 Clostridia bacterium | reverse complement strand
AAAAGAATTATTTGGAAAAGATTATTTCAGGGAATTGTTGGAGAGAGTACGCTCCATCAGAGCAAGTGAGCGGAGGATCTGGCAGCAGATTACAGACATCTTTGCTGAATGTAGTATTGGTTATGATAAAACATCTCAGGTTACTCATGACTTTTATGCAATGGTACAAAATAAATTTCATTTTGCTATTACCGGGCAAACGGCAGCAGAGATAATTTATACAAAGGCAGATAGCACTAAAGACCATATGGGACTTACTACTTGGAAAAACTCTCCGGATGGCAGAATTTTGAAATCGGATGTTACTATTGCAAAAAACTATTTATCAGAACAAGAGATTTCTCGCCTTGAGCGTGCGGTTTCCGGATATTTTGACTATATAGAAGATTTGATTGAAAGAGAAAACACCTTTACAATGACAGAGTTTGCTGACAGCGTAAATGAATTTTTATCTTTCCGTAGATACCAAATATTAAAAGACCATGGCAAAATATCACGGCAGCAGGCTTTTGAAAAAGCAGAGCGTGAATATGATGTATTTAACAAAACTCAGCTGATAGTTTCGGACTTTGATAAAGAAATAAAGTATTTAACTGATGCCTGTTCTGACAGCGGAGGTGATACATAATGCCACGTCCGAAAAAACCGCAATATGAATATATTGCCTCACGCGGATATTTCAGAAAGCGAATAAAAGATACAGATGGGAAGTATGTTGCAATTTACGGTAAAACACCTGAGGAGCTGACCGAGAAACTTGAAATAGCAAAAAGGCAAATTGAGGAATCTTCATTCAGGCGAGACAATCCAACCGTAAAAGAGTACGCTGAAAAATGGTTATCAATGCACGCTGCACACATAAGAGAAACAACTCTTACAGATTACACTTCTTGTGTTAAAAATCATATTATAGCAACTATGGGCGATAAGTATATGTTTGAGGTTACTCCTGATGATGTAAAAACTGCTATCTCGAAAGCCTCAACGCTATCACAATCTGTATATCGAAAAACACAGATGTTATATAAAATGATTTTCACATCAGCAGTGGAGAGCCACATAATAGATAAATCGCCCTGTGATAAACTAAATCCCAAAGGTGGTAAAAAAGCAAAAGAAAAGGAAGCTCTAAAAAACGAACAAGTCGCTATATTGTTGAATGCTATTCGTAATACACCTGCTTATCCTTTTATAATGCTTTGTTTGTATTCAGGGCTTCGCAGAGAGGAAGCTCTGGCTCTTCAATGGGACTGCGTGCATCTTGATAATGATGCTCCTTTTATTTCAGTTCGCAGAGCCTGGCACATTGAACACAATAGACCGGTTGTATCAGAGGAATTAAAAACACCTGCAGCAAAGCGCGATATACCAATTCCACCACAGCTGCAAAACTGCTTGAAAGATATAAAAGAAAAATCCACCTCTGATTATGTAATTGCAAACAGAGATGGTGATGCATTGTCAGGAACACAATGGCAGAGACTTTGGAATTATGTAATAGTCAGAAGTACAAAAGAACGCAAATATTATCGTTATAATAACGGAGAAAAAACTGTGCATATAGTAAAGCCTGTTTTGGGAGAAAAGGCGGCGCACAATAATACTGTTGTGTATAGTATGGATTTTCAGGTTACTCCGCATCAGCTCAGGCACACATATATTACAAATTTACTGCTTGCAGGAGTGGATGTAAAAACTGTTCAATATCTTGCCGCACACCAACACCCAAAAATCACATTGGACATTTACGCACACTTAACATATAATAAACCTACAGACTTAAAAGACAAAGTTAATCAAGCATTTTCGGGTTATTTTTGAGGTTATTTTTTACGAAAATAGTTACAAACACTTGTAATATGGGGATATTTCTTGATAGAGAAAAAGAAATACGGCTTGAAGGCTGCTCGTAGAGCACCACAATTCTCAAAGAGATAATTGCGAGAAAACCTCCGAATTTTCGGAGGTTTTTTGTTATTTTGTCGTCTATTCACAGTTTATTCAAAAAATATTTACATAAAGAATATAACTGTGACATATCCAGGAAATAATTTAGTATTATAATTACTAAAATAGGTAGGCATAACTGATTTTAAGGAGTGATACACATTGAAGCGAATAAAAAAAATAAATATTTCAAAACCAAAAGTTGCATTTATAACAGCAGGGGCAGTATTGGTGTGTGCGATAGGTGGATATGTATTTTTTAAAAATAAATCAAAGGCTGCAAATTCTAATTCCGTCATAAATACTGATGTTGTTACATACGGAGATATTAAATCGGTTATAACAGGTGAAGCTTCGGTTGAGGCTTATGAAAGATTTGAGATAATATCAATGATAAGCGGCGATATTGTAAGTTCTCCTTTTGAAGTGGGAGATTCTGTTTCCGAAGGGGATGTTCTTTATCAGTTTGATACAAAAGATGCACTAAGGAGTATACAAAAACAGGAAATATCCCTTGAACAATCAAAAAACAATCTTAATAATGCAAGAAGTGACTATAATGATGCTAAAGAAAATCTTTACATAACATCACCATGTGCAGGGATAATAAGTGGTTTAACGATTAAAAAAGGGAGCGATATTGCTGCCAATCAGCAGATTGCAACAGTTAAAAACACAAGAGATTTGGAAGTATCTCTACCTTTCACATCCGAACAGATAGAAAAAATTTATGTTGGACAAAGTGCCAATGTTTCAAGTTCAATTCATATGAGCGTTGTTACTGGAAAGGTTTCCTCAATAAGCAGTGAATCAAGCACACAGGATAATGGTTCCAAAACTTACAATGTCACAATTGAGCTTGAAAATCCGGGAGCATTTACAGAGGGACTTATAGTCGGAGCAGAGATTGAAGGAATGCAGAGTCCAGGTTATGGAATTATTGAGTACAGTGAAACAGGTACATTAAAAGCAGAAGCTTCAGGAACTATAACATCAGTTAAATATTCAAATGGCGATTATGTCCCAAAGGGTGCTGTTATTGCGACTATTTCATCAGATGCTCTCTCATCTCAGGAGAGAAGTCTTGCAAGCAGTGAATTAAACTATAAAAGTGCACAGCTTTCTATGTCAGAAACAAGGGACAGTCTTGATGACTATTCTATAACATCACCTATTTCAGGAACTGTTATAACAAAGAATGCAAAAGCAGGAGACACTATTGACAGAACAAACTCATTATCAGCTCTTATGGTTGTTTCTGATATTTCAAAGTTAAAATTCAGTCTTGAAATTGATGAATTGGATATAAGCAAGGTTCACGAAGAACAGGAGGTTGATATAGCCTGTGAGGCACTTCCTGGCGAAGAGTTTAAAGGAAAAATTACAAGCATTTCGGTTGAGGGTACAGCAACAAACGGTGTTACTACATACACAGCAGAGGTTGTTATTGATGAACCGGGAAATTTAAGACCGAGTATGAATATTGATGCAAGTATCATAATTGATTCGTGTGAAAATGTGTTAATGGTTCCAAGTGGTGATGTTAAAACAGTTATGGGTGTGTCATATGTTTTCTTAAAGGATGAAACAGGTGAAAGAGGAGCAACTGAAGAAGATTTTATGCCTTTAATGGATGGAAAAGTACCTCAAAGAGTGAATAAAGAGAATAATAAAGAAAGAGAGCATAAAGGTATGATGCCTGAAGCACCTGAGGGCTTTGTAGTTGCGATAGTTGAAACAGGAATTTCTGACGGTGAATATATAGAGATTAAAAGCGGATTAAAAGAATTTGACGAAATTCAGAGTGTTACTGTCGAGTCAAATTCACTAAATGACTTTATGCAAATGATGGGTGATATGCACAGTGGTATGCAGGGTGGAGGAATGCCGGGTGGCATGAGGTAATAATATGATAAGACTTGAAAATATAAAGAAAATATATCATATGGGTGAAACTGATGTTCATGCACTCGATGGTGTAAGCCTTCATATAAAACCTCATGAGTTTGTTGCGATAATAGGTCCTTCAGGCTCAGGAAAATCGACGCTTATGAATATGATAGGCTGTCTTGATGTTCCGACAGACGGAGAATGTTGGATTGACGGAGTTCCGGTTGGAAAAATGAAGGATAACCAACTTGCAGATTTAAGAAACAGAAAAATAGGGTTTATATTCCAGCAATATAATCTTTTATCCAAGCTTTCAGCTATTGAAAATGTGGAATTGCCTTTGATTTACAGAGGGCTTTCACAAACTGAGCGAACTGAACTTGCAAAAGAAGCCTTAAAAAGAGTGGGACTTTTGGATAAAATCAATCATAAACCGTCTGAGCTTTCAGGTGGACAGCAACAGAGAGTGTCAATAGCGAGGGCTCTTTCGTCAAAACCATCGATTATCTTAGCTGATGAACCGACAGGAGCCCTTGATTCAAAATCAGGGATTGAAATTATGCAGATGCTTCATGAACTGCATTCGGAAGGTAACACTGTAGTTCTTATTACCCATGACCTAAATATTGCAAAGCAGGCTGAGAGGATTGTGACAATAAAGGATGGACTTATTGTTTCGGATACTGACAACAAGGATGACAGAAAAGAGGCGAGTCTATGAAAATTTTTACTAAAATCAATCAATCTGTCAAGATGGCAATGAAGAGTATTCTGGGAAATAAGGCTCGTTCAGCGTTGACAATGCTTGGTATAGTTATTGGTGTGAGTTCTGTAATATTGTTAACAGGTATCGGAGGAGGCACAACAAAGGCTATAACTGACCAGATCTCTTCTATGGGCACAAAGCTAATAACCGTAAACACAAACAGAAGAGGCTCGACAAGAAGTGTTGATTATGATGATTTATCAAAATATGTTGAAGATAATTCTGAACTTTTTTCGAATTTATGTCCTTATATTTCAGGATTTGCTCAAGCTAAGCTTGGCAGTGAGAATTTCCAGACATCACTTGATGCATCGGATGAACAGTATGAGAGCATAAAGAATGTTGAACTTATAAACGGAAGATTTATCTCCGAGTATGATTGTGAAAACCGAGCTTATGTTGTTGTTGTGGGAACATATATACAAAGGGAATTGTTTGGAGGTATGAATCCTGTCGGAGAGTATATAAAACTAAACGGAAAGCAGTTTAAAATCATAGGAGTCTATGATGAAACTGCAGACTCTACAAAAAACTCGCAGGATAACAAGGTGACAATTCCATACACAACAGCAATGAGATTTTTGAAGAATAAAACAATTTCAACCTATTACCTTGAGGCAAAGAATGAAGATGTTGTTGATATGGCAGTGAGTTCAGTAAAGTCGTTTTTTGCAAGAAAATTCGGCTCTGATACGGGATTTAGTGTGACAAGTGTTTCTGTTATCATTGACACAATGAATGAGATTTTGGGAATGATGACAACAATGCTTGCAGGTATTGCCGCAATATCACTTATTGTCGGTGGCATTGGTGTTATGAATATTATGACCGTAAGTGTAAGCGAAAGAACGAGGGAAATCGGTATACGAAAGGCAATTGGTGCAAGAACAACCGATATACTGATGCAATTTTTGATTGAATCTGTTTTGCTCAGTGCAATAGGTGGAACTATCGGAATATTAGTTGGAATAGGACTTGGACCTGTTGTTAAATCATTGCTTAATTTAGAGTTCGCAATTCAGATAAATATGGTTATAATATCATTTGCATTTTCGGCAGCAATCGGTGTCTTTTTTGGAATTGCACCTGCTAAAAAGGCGGCAAATTTGCATCCGATTGATGCATTGAGAGCAGATTAATTGAAAGGAAATATAAAATGAAAAGATTAAAAACAATAATAAGCCTTACTTGTGTTGTCAGTGTCATCACTTCTTTCTTAACAGTATCAGCAAAACAGACAACATACAGTGATTTGAACTCGGAATATGAATGTTATCATCCTGTTATGAGACTTAGTGAACTGGAGATTATAAATGGTTATGAGGATAATACTTATAGACCGTGGAACAATGTGACAAGGGCAGAGTTTTGCAAAATTGTTGTTGCTATGATGGATAAAACCGAAGAAGCAAAAACAATTTCAGCCTCATCCGCATTTTATGATGTAAATGCTGTTAAATGGTGTATTCCATATGTAAATTACCTTACAAAAAACAATATTATAAAAGGATATGCAGATGCAACCTTTAAGCCAAACAATATAATAACTTATGCAGAAGCTGTAACAATTCTTTTAAGAATTTCAGGCTATGGTGAAGAACAGGTTGGTTACAGCTGGCCTGCAAATTACATAAATAAGGCAGAAGATTTGAAGATTGCAGGGAATATGGAGTTTTCTGCAAATGATGCTGTTACAAGAGCTGCTACAGCGATAATGGTTGATAATGTTATGTTTACTAATATTAATGGCTCCCAAGGTGTTACACCTGTTCGTTCAACAAAGAACTACACATTGGCAGATAAGTATCTTGAGGGAATTGCGATTGACTATGATGATTTAACAGTATATAAGGACAATAAAACTGTTACAGTTGCTGATATTGAGATTAATGATGTTGTTTATTATAATACTAAGACAAACACAATGGATATCTACAACAAGAAGGTGACAGGCATATACAATGAAGCAATCCCATCAAAAGCGTATGTGACAAGTGTTGATGTTGGTGGAAATGTTTATAGTATCAACCAAAGAGTAAGCACATCAAAACTTGATGCATCACAGGGAAGTTTTAAAATCGGAGAAAGAGTGACCCTCTTGTTAGGAGAAAATGATGAGGTTTGCTTTGCAGTTGAGTTGGATGATATGACATCGTTTGATTATGGGATTTTGATGGATAGCTATAAGGAAACATCGGATAGCGGGGATAATAAGGGTTCAACCCAGACAATTGTAAAAATGATGATGGGTGATGGAAACATATATGAATACAAAGCCACAAGCACCTATTCAAATCATATCGGCGAACTGATGAAGATTTCTTATGATAACGGATTTGTTACATTAATGGGCGTTTCTTCATCGGAAAACTATGGGGAAATCAATAAAACAAAACGAACAATTGGTGGAAAGACATTCTTAAAGGATGGTGTAATTTTTAACAGAATTTCAGACGAAGATGAAGCTTTGGAAATTGAAGTCCTTGATTTTAATGAATTGGATGTTAGCAGAATAAATATAAATCAGTTAATCACATCTGTTGGTGTTAATGCGTTTGGGGATATTGCAGTTATGTATGTTTGTGATATGCCAAGCTCATATCAGTATGGTATTTTGAGAGATTATGAGCCATCAGGTAATGGAGAAACATCCTCGGGAATATATACGATTTACAATGATTCAAACGCTGTAAGTTACCCAAGTGATATAAGAGTAAATGTTTCAGGGGCGGTTGCATACAAACTATCGAATGGCAAAATCACAGATATAAAAAGTCTTAAAAAAATAGACTCAGCAAGTTCAATAGGAGCAGTAGACGGTGGTAGAATTATGGTAAATTCCAGAATTTATGAATTGGCAGACGATGTTGAGATTATAGATATAAAGAGTACATCCTGCAGGACTATTTCACTTGACGAGCTTATTAAAAGCAAGGTTTCGGGTGTTACTCTGTACTCTATGCAAGATAATTCCGATAATGCTGTTATAAGGATTGTAACAGTAAATTTGAAGTGATAAAAATGTGTCGGCAAGTTTTATTGCCGACACATTTTTTTCTTGCATTTTTAATTTTAAAATAGTATAATATAATAAGTGTTATGTTTAATATAAAAGAGGAGAGAAAAATGGGAAAAAGAATTCTTGGATTACTTATTATATGTATAATATCTATGCAGACTTTAGTTTGTGCAGAGGATAATATCAAGTGGAGCTTTGATAATGGTGTTTTGACGGTCTGGGGCAGTGGAGAAATGAAGGACTATCAGAAAACAGATAAAAGACCATGGGATGAACATATTAATGATACTAAAAAGCTGGTCATAAAGGATGGTATAACATCTATCGGAGACTGGAGCTTCGCAAGGTTTAAAGGGTTAGAGGAAATTGAATTTGCCAATACAGTTAGTTTGGTTGGTGAAAGAGCCTTTTATGGTTGTGAGAGTGTGGATTACATAAACTTGCCAAATAGTGTGAAGACTATAGAAAATGGTGCTTTTAACAGTTGTAAGAATGTTGTAAGAGTGAAATTATCAAAAACAATAGAAAAAATTGGTGATTCTGCTTTTATGAATCTACCGAATGTCCCTGTTGTGACTATCCCTGCAAGTGTCAATGAAATCGGTATGTGGGCATTTATGGGATGCACATCTATGGAGCAGATATACTTTGAGGGAAAAATTCCGGAAAAACTGGGGAACTTTTGTTTTACAGAAGTTGATGAGAATTATGTGTTGTATTATAACATAGAGTTTGAAGACAATTGGGAAGAATTCTTAGAGTCTGACGATGAGCATATAATGGGATATTTGCCAAGTGACAGAATTCCTGTTTACTTAAATAATAAAGAGATATGCTTTGATGTTGACCCGGTTATAATTGAGGGAAGAACGCTTGTTCCTATGAGAGCTGTTTTTGAGGCGCTTGGTGCAGTTGTTTCGTGGAACTCAGAAACAGAAACTGTAACTGCAAAAAAGGGTGATACGACGATAACAGTGCAGATAGACTCTGACACAATGAGGAAGAATAATCAGATTATAAGTCTTGATGTTCCTGCAAGGATTTATTATAACAGAACACTTGTGCCTGTGAGAGCTGTTTCCGAGGCTTTGGATGCTGTGGTTAAGTGGGATAATAATGAGCGTGCAGTTTATATCGAAATTAATTAAAACACTTGACAAAGAACAGTGATTTGGATAAAATGTATCTATTGTTAAAAAAAGGAGAATGGTATAATGGAGAATTTTGTTGAAATAATCCCGAATATTATTATGTGGATTATTGGCGGTGTATTGATTTATCTTGCTATCAAAAAAGATATGGAGCCGACATTGTTATTGCCTATGGGTTTTGGTGCAATTCTTGCAAATATTCCGGGGGCTGATTTGGTTGGCCCTGAGGGTGCGCTTACAACGCTTTACAATGCAGGTATAGCAAACGAGCTATTCCCCTTGATTTTGTTCATAGGAATTGGTGCAATGATAGACTTTGGTCCTTTATTGTCAAATCCTAAGCTTATGATTTTCGGTGCGGCGGCACAGTTTGGTATATTCTTTACTCTTTGTCTTGCGTCTGTATTCTTTGATATTAAGGATGCTGCCTCAATTGCAGTAATCGGTGCAGCTGACGGTCCTACATCAATAGTTGTTGCAGGTAAGCTTGGTTCGCAGTATTTGGGTGCGATAATGGTTGCGGCATATTCGTATATGGCGTTAGTGCCTATTATACAACCACCTGTTATTAAAATGCTTACTACAAAAAAGGAACGCTTGATAAGAATGGAATATGAGCCTGCGTCAGTGTCAAAAGTAACAAAAATTTTATTCCCAATTGTGCTTACTTTGATAGTGGGTGTTGTAGCTCCTGGGTCGGTTTCATTAATAGGATTTTTGATGTTTGGTAACCTTATCAGAGAGTGTGGAGTTTTAAATAGCTTGTCTGAAACTGCTCAAAAAGTGCTTGCAAATCTTATCACAATTTTCCTTGGTATAACTATTGCAACACAGATGCAGGCAGATAAATTCCTACAGGTTGATACTTTGATAATCCTCGGACTTGGATTGTTTGCTTTTATTTTCGATACTGCAGGTGGGGTTATCTTTGCAAAATTCCTTAATTTATTCTTAAAGAAAAAAATTAATCCTATGATTGGTGCTGCGGGAATTTCTGCATTCCCGATGTCAGGCAGAGTTGTTCATAAAATGGGCTTGGCAGAGGATAATTCTAATTTCTTGCTTATGCATTCAATGGGTGTTAATGTGTCAGGACAGATTGCATCGGTTATTGCGGGTGGTCTGATTTTGAATTTCTTCTTGTAATATTGGATAGGAGTGAATAAGAATGTTTGAACCAATGAATTTTGTCAATAACCTTGTTTATATGGGAAAGGGAATGCTTGGAATTATGGCTGTAATGGCTGTAGTTATAATTACCGTCGTAATTTTAAATAAAGCATTTTCGACTAAAAATTAATAAAGCTAAGGCGGTCTTCTAAATAGACCGCCTTGATTTTTGTCGAATATTGTGAATTGTTTTTTTGATTAAATGTTAAATATCGCTTGACATAATATATATTTTGTGTTATACTAATTAAGCAGTTTAGGTTTAACTGTTATTTCTAAATATCGCAGGGTAGAGCAGTTCGGTAGCTCGTCGGGCTCATAACCCGGAGGTCGTCGGTTCAAATCCGGCCCCTGCACCCACAAACAAAAATGACACCTATGAGGGTGTCATTTTTTGTATTGTAAAACATTTTATAATATATATTGCATTTGTTGACAAAGTGTGATATAATCAAATTACAATTTATGGGCGCAGATTTATATTTAAAATATTTATTGAGGGAAGATTTTAATGATACCATTTAACAAACCAAGTATAACAAATGTAGAAAAGCAATATATTTCTGAAGCAATATCAGGACTTAAACTGTGCGGAGATGGTAATTTTACCCGTATGGTTCATGAGACTTTTAAAAACAAATTTGGGATATCGAATATGCTGCTTACAACATCTTGTTCGCACGCTTTAGATATGACATCGATTATTTCGAATTTCGGGCCGGGTGATGAGATAATAGCCCCATCATACACATTTGTTTCAACAATAAATGCATTTGCTTTAAGGGGAGCCAAGCCTGTATTTTGTGATGTTGAGAAAGAAACAATGAACATCGATGCCAATAAAATAGAAGAACTGATTACTCCTGCTACTAAGGCAATATATCCTGTGCATTATGCAGGTGTAATTTGTGATATGGACAAGATAAATAATATTGCAAAAAAACACAATCTTTTGGTTATTGAAGATGCCGCTCAGGCAGTTGGCTCATATTACAAAGCTACTCAACCTGCGGGAACAATTGGTGATATGGGTTGTTATAGTTTTCATGAAACAAAGAATTATGCAATGGGTGAAGGCGGAGCAATAATTATTAAGGATGAGGAGCTATTTAAAAAAGCTGAGATTATAAGAGAAAAAGGCACGGATAGAAGCCAGTTTATCAGGGGAGAAGTTGATAAATATACATGGCGGTCTGTTGGTTCGTCTTTTTTGCCGTCTGATGTGTTGGCTGCGATGCTGTATGGACAGATGCAGCGCTTTGACGAAATTATGAATAAAAGGTTAAGCATTTGGAATCATTACTATAATGGTCTGGAGAGCTTAGAACATAGAGGTAAACTTATAAGACAATTTATTCCTGAATATTCAACACATAATGCACATATGTTCTATATCATTTTACCATCTAAAGACATACGAGATAAGATGATATTAAAGTTGAGAGAGAAAGGAATTCAGTCAGTATTTCATTACATACCTCTACATTCATCACCAATGGGTGAAACTTTTGGGTATAAGAGGGGCGACCTTCCTATAACAGAAGAATATTCAGAGCGCCTGTTAAGACTTCCAATGTATGCAGATTTGACCGAAAGTGAAGTACAGTATGTAATTGATAGCGTCAAGGAGTGTTTGATATGAGCAAATATTCAATTGTTATTCCATGTTATAAGTCAGATATGACTATAAAAAATGTGGTGGAAAATACAGCCGCTGAAATGAACAGACTTGGAAACATTGACTATGAATTTATTTTAGTTAACGATTGTTCTCCTGACGATGGAAAAACGACCAGAGCATTAAGTGAATTGGCGGACGAATATCATTATGTAAAGGTTATTGAACTGTCTAAGAATGTTGGTCAACATAATGCTATAATGGCAGGATTAAATAACTGCAGTGGTGATGTTGTGATTGGAATGGACGATGATGGACAGACACATCCGTCGCAACTGGAAGTGCTTTTAGAAAAATTCAATGAAGGGCATGACATTGTTTATGGATATTATCCGGAAAAGAAACATAGTTTTATTAGAAACATTTTCAGCTATTTAAATCATTTATCCGTAAGAATTCTGATAAAAAAACCAAAAGATTTGAAAAACTCAAGTTTTTGGCTTGCAAGAAGATTTGTTATAGATGAAGTTATTAAGTATAAGGGATGCTATTCACACTTACAAGGTCTTTTTATAAGGACAACAAAAGATATTGCATGCGTACCAATACAGCATTTTGAGCGTGAATATGGTGAGTCCGGATATACATTTAAAGCTTTATTAAGACTTTGGTCAAGTATAATAGGATTTTCTGTTATACCACTACGCCTGTCAACTTACTTGGGATACATATCTGCAATTTTAGGGCTTTTGGGCGGCGTTGTAATATTTATTAGAAAGTTATTACATCCGGATATGGCTATTGGCTGGCCTTCTACTATGGTTGCAATTTTTATTTTTTCAGGTATGGCATTTTTGTTTATGGGGCTTATTGGAGAATATGTGGGCAGAATGTATCTTGCTCAAAATAATGAGCCTCAATATATTATTAAAAGTAAGAAAAATTTTGAATAAAACGGCACAAATTTTTATAACAGCACACAAAGATAACATTTGGTAAAGGAAAGGCTATGGTATTGGCATGAAGAAAATTATTATTCTGGGGGCAGGGATTTATCAGGTTCCGCTTATAAAACAAGCGAAGTCAATGGGATTATATGTAATAGTTATCAGTATAAAAGGTAATTATCCCGGATTTGAACTTGCAGACAAGTGTTACTATGTTGATACAAAAAATTATGAAGAAATATTGAAAATAGCTTTGCGTGAAAAGATAGACGGAATATGTACTACCGGTACAGATGTGGCAGTTAAAACAATAGGATATGTATGTGAAAAAATGAATTTGTGCGGACTTAGTATGTCTTCTGCAAATAAAGCCACAGATAAGTTCCTTATGAAAGAGGCCTTCAAACAATACGGAGTAAGGACTTCAGATTTCATAAAGGCAAAATCTGCTGAGGAAGCAATAGAATTTTTAAATACTGCGAAAGGAGCAATTGTATTAAAACCTGTAGACAGTTCAGGGAGCCGTGGTGTTACAAAAGTACAGACTGCAGAAGAGATTATAAATAAATTTGATGAAATTTTGAAATATTCAGGCAAAGACTATATTATAGCAGAGGAATTTGTTGATGGTAATGAAATTGGTATAGATTTGTTTGTGTATAATAATAAAATTGTCCTTAATGCTGTTCATGGGAAAATGACATATCATAACGGATATTCAGATGTTCCGATAGGTCATTATTTTCCTTTTGAGGCATCCAGTGAATTATACGAAGATATCGAAAATGAGATTGGAAAAGTTGTTCAAGCAATGGGATTTAATAATTGTGCGGTTAATATGGATGTGTTAATAAGTGATGAAAAAGCATATATTATTGAGGCAAGTGGACGCGCAGGTGCTACTTGCATTCCTGAGCTTATAAGTAAGTTCTATGGATTTAATTATTATGAAAAAATCATTAAGACTGCAATTGGTTGTGATGTAGATTTTGAATATTCAACCTTATCTCCGTGTGCTGCAAAATTACTTACATCAGATAAAAGCGGGATAATTAAAAAACAGGAATACATAGAAAAAGAAGGAAATACGGCGGAAGTTTCTTTTGATTATAAAGTTGGAGATTTTATAAATGAATTTAAAGTTGGTCCTGATAGAATAGGGCATATTATTGTGAACGGAAGAAATTTTGATGTTGAATCAGATATTATCTTTGAGGTGGAATAATGGATTTTATCAAAATAACAGAGAAAAACCAAAACCAGATAGAAATTGTTTATTCAATCTTGAAAGCATCCGGAAGATATATGGTTGATACCTTTGGTCTTATGCATTGGTCTAAACCGTACAGCAAGGAAAAGATTGAACAAGACATCGAAAATAAGGATGTTTATATTGTCAGAGATGATAATCAAAATATTGCGACATTTATGCTTTCGGAAGATACCAGCTATTATTTTGAAGAAATTCCTGACGAAAATGCAGTATATTTGAGTAAGCTTGCTGTAAATCCTGATGTTGTAAATTCAGGTATTGGCACTGCGTGTATGAAATATATTGAGGAGATTTGCAGACAAAATAATAAAACAAGAATTCGTCTGGATGTTTACGATAAAAGCGTACAAGCAGTGAATTTTTATATCAAAATGGGATATAAGGAATTATTCTTAAAGGATACAACTAATTTTAGAGTTATTTGCATGGAAAAGGAACTCTAAATAGTATGTATCGGTTTTGTCAAGTCAAGAGAAGGTGCGATTATATGTGTAAAAACGAGAGTGTAAATTTTATGGGAGATCTGGTATTTGGGGATCAACCAGTCATTTATGGTTTTGGTTTTGATAGTGTATGGGGTCCTAAAAAATATTCTGGTATTTTTAATGGAGTTTCTGAGTATACATTATCTACTAAATATAATGTTGCCAATTTTGAAGCAGTTATAAAAAACCGTGAAGATAATATGTCTGTCAGCGAGTGGTCTATGTGCTGTGATGAAAATATTAGTGTTGAGTTGAAGAAAGCAAATATAAATATTGTTTCAGTGGCAAACAATCACACTATGGATTATGGAATAAAATGGTTTGACTATACAGTAAAATGTTTGACAGATAATGGGATAAATGTGATAGGGATTAAAGATAGACCCTACACAAAAATACAATTAGATGAGAAAAAGGTGGCAATAATTTCTGCATCGTATATAAAAGTTAAAGTAAATAAAGATATAGGGTACTTCTATAATCCTACACAAGAAGAGTGGGAGAGAGTTTTTAAAGAATGTGATGATTGCGATATAAAAATAGCGTATATCCATTGGGGTAATGAATTTATCAAAACACCGACTGAGACACAAAAGAGTATTGCAACTATGTTAATAACCCTTGGTGTAGATGTTATAATAGGACACCATCCACATATTCTTCAGCATAATCAGTTAGTGCTTGGAAATCCCGTTGTATACAGCTTAGGAAATTTTATAAGTGATTATTGGCAAAAAAGACTGAGAAAGACTTCTATAATTAATTTTTG
>JAZNOH010000156.1:0-4023 GCA_045580715.1 Clostridia bacterium | reverse complement strand
ATATAATCAGCAATATCTGATAATATAAATATATAAGCACCATCATCATTGACTAAAATATCTCCCACCTGTTCTCGGTTTATCCCTTTGGAAAGCACCGTTCCGAGATAATCACGATGCGTTAATTCCTTTTTGTACTTTTTAATAATTCTTATAACCTTTATAGGAAAACTATCCTTTTCCACACCCTGCCACTCAGGGAACACCCCAAAGACAGTTCTCATAGCATCCCTATACCCACCATAAAAACAAGTTTCATATCCCATAGCTGTGCCAACATTATCCTTTATAACAACCTGTTCTGCCTCATTTAAAAATGTTGAGAACTGTGGTTTTTGGTATTTATCGCACAATTTATATAAATCCTTGTTTTTAGCTATCAACAGATTTTACTCTGCAGTCAAAATCTCACCTCATAAATATAAAAGACGGAGTTTCCTCCGTCTTCCAATCATCATAATCTTAACGGAGATTTCTATTAAAACATACTCCATTCATATCCTGCATCTTTATCACTTAAGACTTCTCCAAGGATATCAACCTGAGATGGAGTTGCAAGGAAAATTCCGCCTGCAACCTTTTGCATATTACCATTTAGACCATAAACTGTTCCTGCAATAAAGTCAATAACTCTTCTTGCTTCATCAGTGTCAAGAGAACCAACATTTATCACAACGGGGCGTCTTTGCTTTAATTCGTCTGCTACCTGAGTTGAATTGTTATAACATCTTGGTTTAATAACTACAATTTTTGTTTGTGCACCTGAAGAGTGCATTGGAACTACCTTTTGTTTTTTTGAGAAAATAGGTTTTGAGGCTTGTTTTTCTTCAACCTCTTCATATTCTATCTCTTCAAAATCGTCCTCATATTCATCAAGTTCATCGCCAAAACCCATAAAATTCTTTAGCTTATCTACCAATGCTGTAGCACCCATTAGCATTCTCCTCCTAAATATAAATTCGTTCTCCAAATATGGCTCTTCCAACTCTTACCATATTTGAACCCTCTTCTATGGCCATTTCGTAATCTCCACTCATGCCCATAGACATATATATCATATCAACATTATCGTATCTTTTGGTTGATATGTCAAGGAAAATGCGTCTTATGTTAACAAAATGTAATCTTTGAGAAATCTCGGTGTCAATTTTCGGCAAAATTGTCATTAAACCGCAAACTTTCACATTTTTTAGTGTCCCAGCATGAATAAGTAAATCCTCAAGTTCCTCAGGCTTTATGCCAAACTTACTCTCCTCACCCGATATATTTATTTGTATTAATATTTTCATTGTAACATTATGTTTTTGTGCCTGTCTTTCAATTTCGTCCATAAGACGAATTGAATCAACTGAGTGAATCATATGCACCTTATCAATTATATACTTCACCTTATTAGTTTGCAAATGACCTATAAGGTGCCAACGAACAGGCTTTACGCTATCATATTTATTGACTATCTCCTGAACCTTATTTTCACCTATATCGGTCACTCCATTGTCAATAGCCTCATTAATCGCATCAGGAGAATATGTTTTTGTGACTGCAATTAAATGTATATCATCACTTTCTCTGTTACTTTTTTTTGCTGCCCCTTCAATATTTAATCTGATTCTGTTTAGATTTTCACTTATTGATGACATTTTTTAACCCCTTTTTCACTCTTCTTCTTTCTTCTCTCCAAGAATTATTTTATCCCCTATTGATAGTTTCCTCTTTGCACTATCACTTGGATAAACAATAGAAATTCCTGTATCTTCATTAGAATAAACGATATCACATTCACAGAATATCTCCGAAGTTCCCCCTGAAATAACAACTCCTGTTTTGTCCTCAACAACTCTTAACGAGTGTATAGGCACCTCATATCCTGTGTACCTGTTGATAACAATTTCCATTTCATCAGTTCTCATTCCATACACACCCTCAAGATATCTGTCACTCTTTAGGATGATCAAAGCATCTTCACTCATCTCATCCTCTTTAGATATATATTCAAGTGTTGCCAAGACCTCTGCTCCCGGAAGATCCTCAAAACGAATAATAACCTCTTTCTTATTCTTTATCTGCTGTGCAACATCCTTTGATACAACTGCCATAGCATACCATATATGATTATCAACCACCTTGCAGATTTTTTCTCCTGCATTAACAAGGTTCGATGTTCTTTCAAAAACCTCTCCACCTGTTAATTTAGTAAAATCATTCACAGTGAATTCTTTGATTTTTTCGGGTGTCAGTATTTCTTCAAAGCCATCTACATTCAGCGAAAATATTCCTGATATCGTTGTAGTAATATCTGATTTATCACTACTTAATCTTGCTTCTATATTCTCTCTTTTAATAATTAATTCGTTTAAGTCTTTTCCCACTTCCTCTGACTCTTTATCATTCAAAGCCTTCAGAGTGTTTTTATAGTTCTCGATTTCACCTATATTGTTATTTATAACTGCATTAATTATATCTGTCTTGATATGTTCAGTTGTACTTTCTGCTGAACTTGAATCAGTGACAAATTGTTCACTCTTTGCCTTTGCTGCCTCAAGCTTTTCTATTCTTGTGTTAACATTATTCAACTCGTGGATCAGGTCGTCTTCAACATCTCCGCGATATACAGTTGAAATACGCATATCCTTAGCAACTCTGTCTCCCTCTTCGACATAGTTATACATTGTCCCTGCAATCTGCGCATCAAAAACTGCCTCTTCTCTAATGACATATGCTTTTGTTTTAACAGTATCCTCTAATCTTGTTAACATAGCAGCTTGTGTTTCGACAGGTATTTTTAAATATCTGTATCCGTAAAAAAGAACTGCGAATAGCGTTATTAATAAAGTTATCGTTACTCCTTTTCTTTTCATCCTCACAACTCCTCTTAATAATTTATAAAAATTATTCTTCGTCGTCTGCTGTAATAAGCAGATTTATGATATCCCAAACAGTGATTTTTCCTTCATCATCTTTTGTTGAGAATGGAACAAGTATATCCTCTTCACAAAGCTCAAGAGTGTCCCATATCATATTGAGATTATCTTCAATGACACTCTTTTTTAGTTTGTCAATCTTTGTTGCAATAACGATAACTCCGCTATCATCATATGCTCTTAACCACTCAAGCATCATTATATCATCCTTGGTCGGTTTATGACGGCTATCTACCAATAGAACTGTCTTTATAAGTTCTTCTCTGTCACGAAGATAGTCCTCCATCATATTTCCCCATTTTTTTATTTCTTCTTTTGAACGGGCAGCATATCCATATCCAGGCAAATCAACAAGATGTATTGTGTCATCGATATTATAAAAATTGATTGTTACAGTTTTTCCCGGTGTTGCTGAAACTCTTGCAAACTGCTTTCTATTCAAAAGCTTATTAATTAACGATGACTTTCCAACATTTGAACGACCTGCAAACGCAATCTCAGGCAATCCCATCTTAGGATACTGATTAGGTCTTACTGCAGAAACTGTCAAATTCACATTGTGTATATTCATATAATCATTCCTCTCACACATTTATAAATGCATTACTTAAAACTGTGTCCATATTTGTCGCAGGCACAAAGTTGATTTCATTCCTTATATCCTGTGGAATATCCTCAATATCCCTGTAATTTTCCTTTGGAATTATTATTGTTCTTATTCCTGCTCTGTATGCTGCCAAAGACTTTTCTTTCAGTCCACCTATCGCAAGCACATTTCCTCTTAGTGTAATTTCTCCTGTCATCGCAACATCAGCTTTAACAGGTGTATTTGTAAGAGCTGAGGCAACTGCTGTTGCTATTGTTATACCTGCTGACGGACCATCCTTTGGAACTGCACCCTCAGGAACATGGATATGTATATCCTTAGTTTTATAAAAATCATCTTTAATCATAAGCTCCTTTGATTTAGAGCGAACAAAGCTTACAGCTGTCATCGCTGATTCTTTCATAACATCCCCAAGGCTTCCTGTCAACTCAACCTTTCCAGTTCCCGGCATAACATTTACCTCAACAGATAAAGTATCTCCACCAGCACTTGTCC
>JAZNOH010000155.1:0-2231 GCA_045580715.1 Clostridia bacterium | reverse complement strand
ATAATTATTTTTTATTAAAATTTCATTACATCTTTCTATACTCAACATATTGTTAATGAGTATTATATCCCCTCTTAAGGGGTTATACTGCACTTCACCTCCCGCTACCGTTAATTGAGCGGGACTTCTGTTCGGTAAGGCACGCAGAAACCTATGCGCTACATTGAGCGCAGCTAATATATAGCTTATTTCATCTACTCTGTAATCTTATTTATGGGGATAGAAGTCTCGAAGTGGACCGCTATGTTACTAATATACAGATTTAATCCTTGAAAAACAAATTTGCAGAAAGTCTATGATTGGATGATGGATTATTAAGCCTAATTACAAATATCAAATTCTCTCAAATCTCATATTATTATAACCCATAGACATACAGATACTTACAAGGGATGGAATGGATGGGTGGGGCATTATTTTAAGTGTTATCCAAGTTGGAATTTTTTTGAGGGGGTACGCAAATAACACCACTACTACACACAGTTTGACGTGATAATTTTCCCTATGATTCCCGAAATTGAAATAAATCACACGAATTGGTAAAAATACAACCAAATCGAGATTGTGAAAATTTTAATGGGCATCAAAATCTATGAGTTTGCCAAGGAGGTGTATGTTCTTTCTCTTGAGCAGAGCATAATTTATGTCTGGCTCTATATTATCGTGAAGACATTGCTTAAGGTAAGTAAGAATCTTGCCCATCACATTGTTACCTGTATAGATTCCAACATTGCAGTAGTCCCATAACAGATTGTTGAGGTGTTTTTTGCTACCTCTCTTCAGTTTAAGGGTATCAACATATTTGGCAGCAAGGTCCTTAAATGCCTTTTTATGTGGGTTTCTCGCACCCCAAAAAGCTGGTGAATCAAATGGCTTTACCTCGTGCTGAAAAGACGTATCTTCAATCAGAATTGCACCTTGAGGAATTGCCATCAGTAAGTCTCTAAATTCTGTGCAGTAATTAACCTTACTCCATAAACAATACAACATCCATTCAACATTGAATTCATACCAATCCTCCCTCTCTTGCTTCTTGAATTTTCGCCTTACAACCTTCTTGGCATTATGTCCATTTGAATCAGCAAGTAACTCCTTCTGTGCTGCTATATCTTCGTCTGTGTTGTTTGAATATAACCCTGCAATATAGGCGTGTTCAGATGATGGGAATAGAATCCCTTGCATCATAAATTCAAAACCGCTATTCATATTGCCGAATGGCATAAATTGCCCTTTCCACAAATCCTCTTTGCGTCGGAATGCTACGCAGTAATGTTCTGCCACATTGTATTGGTCCTTCTCTTGTTTATAAAGGTCAGATTTGGTTACTGCTGGTAGATATGATGGATTCTTTTCAAGCCGTTTGGTATTCTCGTGTTCGGTACGAATCAGAGCATTTATTTTGTACTTAAGTTCCTTATCTTTGGTTATCTTCTGCTCAAGTTTGCTCTTTTGTTTTTCCAACTCTGTACGTTCTTTCAGATACCTACGCAAAAAATCAACTGGGAGCGAGTTGAGGTAATTTATGGCTTTCTCTTCCCAATCTTGTCGAATGGATTGTTTCTTATGATTCTGATTACTGTCACCATCAGTAACGGCAATATCCCAATACTTGCGGACAGTATTGATACCTAAAGCCAAGGCATTTGCTGTTTCTTTTCTTGTAGCATTGGGATGCTCTTTAAGATATGCCTTAATCTTGGATATATAAGGCTGGCGCTCTTGGTTTCTTCGGTCTATACCACGAGACCTGATAAAGTACCTCATATCCTTCTCCTCAACCTTGTTGATGGATGCATTTTCAGCAATACTCATTGCTGGATAATAGACAATATCTTTGTACTTACTCATACTTTGGAGAAATTTTATCCAAAGTTAGTAATTTTCATTTATATCCTTACTCCCTTTTCCCCGTTCGCCTCTGGCGCTTATAAGGACGCCTTCCTTAATAACTACCTTACTGTTGAAATAAGGATGGTCCACGTCAAGACCATAATTTCTAAGGGACCCATAACTGATGCCAATATCCTCCTTGTTGAATACGGAGTATATTGCTGATAGTGACCCAAAATAATAGTCCACCCCATTTGTGTTGAGGTGAATAACCTTTCTTTCTGCCATTATGTATGTAAAATTTTGCTTGCTCTACAAAACTAAGAAAATATGACAATTATTCAAAAATGTCATAAAATTTCCATTTCACTATTTGCATATATTAAATAAATGTCATATAT
>JAZNOH010000154.1:0-23253 GCA_045580715.1 Clostridia bacterium | reverse complement strand
CCCTTTATTTTCTTCGGATTATATGCTTTTTCCTGAATAATCTTTGCAATAAACATGGCCATAACAGGCTTCATAAACTCTGATGGTTGCAATTCAAACCCCGGAAATTTTAACCATCTTCTCGAGCCATTATGCATAACACCTACTCCCGGTATAAGGACAAGTGCTAATAATATAAGGCAGACAATCATAAAAATTCCAACATATTTTTCATATTTCTTATAATCAATACGAGAAATTACCACCATTCCCACAAATCCTATAATTGCAAATAACAACTGTTTTTTAAAAAAGTGGAATGAGTCTCCCGCAAGTCTTAGTGCTCTTGGAGATGATGCACTCAGCACCATAACCAATCCAACACAAACAATAACAATTACAAGAGTTAAGAAGGTGAAATCAATCTCTCCAACTCTGTTCTTTTTAGTTTTGCTTATCTGAGATTTTGGAGAATTAGTATGAGCTTTTGTTCTCCTGTCTCTTTGTGAATTCCTGTTTACCATAACTAAACCTCAATTCAAATATTAATATGTGGTAATAATGCCACAAATGATATTACACACAACAATACGCTAACCAACGAAAAAACTCTGACAATTTTTTTCTCATTCCATCCACACATCTCAAAATGGTGATGAATTGGTGACATTTTGAAAATTCTCTTCCCTGTCAGTTTAAAGGATGCGACCTGAAGAATAACGGATAGTGTTTCAAATAGATAGACAAACCCTGCAATCACAAGAATTAACGGCATTTCCATTCCTACTGCAATAACAGATATTGCACCACCCAAGAACAATGAACCTGTATCTGCCATAAATACCTTTGCAGGATATTTATTAAAGAACAAAAATCCTATACATCCACCTAAAACTGCAAGAGCGAAATATGCAGTTGACTGTGAGAATATATGTCCTACTATTGCAAAGAACAAGCTGACAACAATTGTGATACTTGTTGCAAGGCCATCAAGGCCATCTGTTAAATTGACTGCATTTACTGTCCCCAATATAACAAACAATATAAATATTACATATGCAATCCATGGCAAAGTAATTACTAATGGTGTAAATGGGATTATAATTTTTGTATCCAGATTTCCTGTCATATTAAGCGCAAAAACATATCCCACTGCTAAAACTGCCTGCAGTAAAAACTTTTGAATAGCTGTTAAGCCAAGATTTCTTTTTTTAACAACTTTTATATAGTCATCAATAAATCCAACTGCACCAAATCCCAAAGCAGTAATCAGCATTATTAATAATTTCTCATCAGCTTTTACCAAAATTGCGACCACGCAACTGATGGCTACTCCCAAAATAAACATCAATCCGCCTATTGTTGGAGTTCCACTCTTTTTCTGATGCCAGGAAGGGCCTTCCTCTAAGATTTGCTGACCAAATTTTAGTTTTCTGAGCCAGGGTATAAAAACAGGCCCTGTCACAAGTGTAATCAACAATGACATTAAAAATATAATCACATATCCGATATCAAAATTAGGCATTTTACTGCTCCCTTTCTTTTGTTATTTAATTTTATTAGCAACATCCTCAAAATGCATTCCTCTTGAAGCTTTTATCAAAATGCTGTCATCCTCTTTTATTAACTTTTTGATATTCTCAACAAGCGCCTCCGTATCATCAAAACTTATGACCTCTTTGACTCCTGCATCTTTAGCACCATCTGCTATGTATTTTGCATTTTTACCTGCTGTTATTAGTAAATCAATGTTGTTATTCACAACCTCTTTTCCCAATTCATAATGAGCATCCTTAGCATAGTCACCCATCTCAAGAATATCTCCCAAAATTGCAACCTTTCTTGTATTTTGAGTTTTTAAAACCTTTAGTGCTGCCTTAACAGAATCAGGTGATGAATTGTAGCAATCATTTATTAAAGTATAGCTTCCGACCTTTTCAATTGACATTCGCATAGCCGTCAGTGAAAAGTTTTCAATCCCATCGACTATTCTGTTAGGCGCAATATTATACCAAACACCACAAATAATTGCAGCCAGTGCATTATAAACATTATGAACTCCAGGAGTTTTTATATGAATTCTGTAATCACGATTATATATGCTTGTTGTAAATTTTGTCCCTTCAAGACCAAGATTTTCAATATCTCTTGCCATATAATCGCATTGTGTTTCAATTCCGTAGCCTATAACATTAAATCCCTTAAACTCCAGAGCTTTTTTAAGGTATTTGTCATCAGCATTTACAATTAACAGATTATCTTTATTAAAATTCTCACATATCTCTGTTTTTGCTTTGAAAATCCCCTCTTGTGAGCCAAGATTTTCAATATGTGACATTCCTATGTTTGTTATTATTGCAACATCAGGCTTTGCTATATCTGCAAGATAGCTTATCTCTCCGAATGCTGACATACCCATCTCTAAAACAGCTGCCTCGTGGCTTTTATTGAGTTTAAATATTGTCAGAGGTAATCCCAGTTCATTATTAAAATTCCCCTCTGTTTTTAATGTATGATACTGAGTGTTCATAACAGAAAAAATCATATCTTTTGTTGTTGTTTTTCCGACACTTCCTGTCACCGAAACAGTCTTTATTTTAAATTTCTTTTTATAATATTTTGCAAGCTCGCCGAGTGCTTTTTGGGTATTCTCAACCACTATAAAGGGTTTTTGAGAGTCTATTTTCTTTTCGCAAAGAACTGCCACAGCACCATTTTCATAGGCTTTTTCAATATAGTCATGACCATCGGTCTTTTCTCCCTTTAGTGCAACAAACAGTGTATCCTCTGATATGCTCCTTGAATCTATTGAAACACTACTAATAGTCGTATTTTTATCTTTGCAAAAAAGTTCTCCACCAGTTGCCAAAGCAATTTCATTAACAGTAATTTTCTCCATCTGCGTCTGTCCTTTCAATTTTCTCTGTCCAATATTTTATAGCCTCTCGCTCATCAAAATGTATTTTCTTGTTTTTCTCAATAATATAATCCTCATGCCCTTTACCTGCCAAAAGAACAATATCTCCTTTTTGAGCAGTTTTTAGTGCGTGACCAATAGCATCAAATCTATTTGGGATTATTATATACCTGTCAGTTACCTCCAAAATCCCTTTTTCAATATCCTTTAATATTTTTATGGGATTTTCAAATCTCGGATTGTCCGATGTTATCACAGTATAATCGGACAATTTACCTGAAATTTTCCCCATTTGTGCCCTTTTACTCTCATCCCTGTTTCCACCACAACCGAAAAGTGTTATAACTTTCCCTTTGCATACTCCACGGACTGCTCTTATAATATTTTCAAGGCTGTCAGGCGAATGTGCATAATCAATTATAACATTAAACTTTCCATTTATATCTATTCTTTCTGCTCTTCCCTTCACACCCTTGCCTTTGGAAAGTGCAGAACATATTATATCGGGACTTACTCCTGAAACCCTTGCAACACCATAAGCCAAAAGTGCATTATAAATTGAGAATTCTCCCAATGAATTCAATTCTACATAGTGTTTTTCGTTTCTGTCATTTATATAAAACTCTATTTTGCTGTCACCATTTATTATATCTGATGCAAATATATCTGCATTCTCTAACCCTATTGAAATCGATTTTTCTCTATATTTTTCATACAACCTCTTGCCATATTCATCATCTGTATTTATAACACACTTTTTAGACATTTCAAAAAGCTTTTCCTTTGCTAAAAAATAGTTTTCCATATTTTTATGAAAGTCCATATGATCCATTGTCAAATTAGAAAAAACTCCAATATTAAATTTCATTCCTAATACTCTGTCCATAGAAAGTGCGTGGGAGGATATTTCCATAACTGCGTTATTTGCACCAAGCTCGTGCATACTTTTTAAAATACTCCACAATTCAGGTGCTTCTGGAGTTGTTGATGTGGTGAAGCTGTTATCGGTCAATACATTATCAAGATAACATCCGTTTGTTCCAATCAGGGCAGTTTTTTTCTTATCCTCATTAAATATATCTCTTATAAGATGGGTTATAGTTGTTTTGCCATTTGTTCCTGTAACACCCACTATGTGCATATTATCTTCGCCAAAGGAGTATATTTTTTTTGCGTATTCTGCCATCTTCTTTCTTGGATTATGGCACAAGAACACGGGAACTCTTGCATCAACAGTTCTGTCTGCTACGATTGCAACTGCACCCCTTGATTCTGCTTCCCTTGTATATCGGCATCCACTGTCATTTTCTCCGCATATACATACAAATATATATCCTTCCTTTATCCTTCGTGAATCACAGGCTATTCCCTTTATAAGACAATCCTGTCCTCTCCATTTGTCACCAAATAATTCACGGGCTAAAATAAATATCACACCTTTCAATAATCAATCGGAGGAGGCGTGTCTAAACTCGACTCTGATTACTGTCGCAGGCTGAACTTTTTTACCTGCCTCAATACTCTGCTTAACTGCATATGCACCTTTTGCAGAATTTAGTCCTGCACCAACTGCCTCAAAGTTTAAACCGTAATCCTCTAACTGCTGTCTTGCAGCACTAACACTCATTCCTGAAACATCAGGAACTGTCATCAGTTTTTCCTCATCAATTTCTTGTGTGTATATTATAACTGTTGAGCCCTTTATTATAGATGCACCAGGCTTTGGAAGCTGGTCAACAATTGTGGTAAGCTCACTATCGCCTGAAACCCGTACCTTGAAGCCTGCAGCTTGTATTGTTTTCTTTGCATCCTCTAAAGACATAGTTCTTACCTCTGGGACTGTTACTGAATCGGTTACTGCCTCTTCCTCAGTATATTGTCTTTCAATTCCCATATACTCTAATGTATCTTCAATAACATCTGCAACAACAGGTGCACATATTGTTCCACCATATCTAACTGCACATTGTGGCTCATCCATCATAATAAGGCATATAATCTCTGGGTCATCTGCAGGGGCAAATCCAACAAATGATGCAATTCTCTTATTATTATTTCTTCCCTTTTCTGAGGTTCCTGTCTTTCCGCCAATTCTATATCCCTTAATATAAGCATTTTTTCCTGAACCTGTCGGACTTGAAACGACACTCTCCAACACCTCTCTCATAGTCTGGGAGGTCTTTTCAGATATAACCTTGTTCCTTATTTCAGGCTGATATCTTTTGATTATTCCGTTTTCATCTCTTATTTCCTTAACAATTTGAGGTTTCATCAAATTTCCGCCATTTATAACTGCACTGATAGCACAGATATGCTGAATTGGTGTTATTGAAAAACCCTGTCCGAACGCACTTGTTGCAATATCAGTTTCTGACAGCTTACTCTTTTGATAGTAAATACTTCCTGACTCACCATTTAAGTCAATACCTGTTTTTTCGGTATAACCAAATGCTTTAAAATATTCCATGAATTTCTGTGAGCCAACTCTTAATCCAAGCTCCATAAAAACAGGGTTACAGGAATTTTGAACTCCTTGCACAAATGTTTGGCTTCCGTGTCCTTCGTGCTTATGGCATTTTATCTTTCTATCAGCAATCTGCTTGAAGCCTGCACAGTAAAAGCTTGAGTTTCCACTCACAACATTTTCCTCTAAAGCCATTGCAGCGGTAATAATCTTAAAGGTTGAGCCTGGCTCATATGTATCGGAAATTGCTTTATTTCTCCACATCTTTTGCATAATAAGATTTGTTGCGGCAAGACTTATTTCCTTATTGTCAGAATTGTATCCTGAAAGCTTTTCATTCTCATCAAGATTAACTGCCATATTAACAAACTTAGTTATGTCATTATATGCGTTAACATCAAAATCAGGTTTTGTTGCCATTGCAAGAATTTCACCTGTCTTAGGATTCATAACAATTCCTGCTGCACCCTCTTTTAAAGAATACTCACTAACAGCCTCTTCTAAAGATTTTTCCAAAAAATGCTGAATAGTCTCATCGATTGTCAAAACAACATCTGCACCTTTTTGAGAATCTGTCATTTCTTCGTATTGATAGTCAATGAATGTTCCTGAGGCAGAACGAGTGCTTATTATGCTTCCAGGCTCACCCGCAAGCTCATCATCAAACATTAATTCAATACCCATTCTTCCATCATTGTCATAACCTGTAAACCCAAGAATATGCGGTGCAATACCATATGAATAGTATCTCTTTGAGTCGCTTTCAAAAGTTATCCCTTTAAAATATTTGCTTGTTTCTGGATTCTTCTTTGAGTCCTTTAACTCATTGATTGCTGCTGTTTCTTCAACACTCAATCTCTTTTTTAACATCTGATACTGAGTTGATGTTTTTGTAAGCCTTTCATATATATAGTCATATTCAAGCCCAATAATAGGTGCAAGTCTTGTTGCAACAATAGCAGCAGCATTGTCACTCTCAATCTGCTTTGGATTACATATTAAAGTATTTACCGATGCACTCTCTGCTAATGCCTTTCCGTTTCTGTCATATATGGTTCCTCGCATAGCATTAACACGGGAGGCTTGCGTTTGTTGGTCAATTACTGCGTTTGTATATTCTTCACACTTGAATATTTGCAAATATCCTATTCTTATAAGAGTTAATGCCAACAAGAAAACCATAATTCCAATTATAACAAGTGCTCTTCGTTTTATTTTTCCAAGATTTATATGCATCGTTTTCCCTTTCCGTAAAATAATTTACTCTTAATATTTCGAAAAGCCAAAGACATTTTTTCAGAATTTTTTCATTTCTGATGTCTTTGGCTATATACCTTTTCCAATAATTCACAAGGCAAAATACATTTATATAAATATATTATTTCTGACCTATTGTGAATATTCCGATAAGATTTCTTTTTAGATTTTTTGTAGCATTACCAACTCTGCTCTTTACCCCTTCAACCTCACCGGCTGTAATTTCAGTAACATCATCACGCTCAATGCTTACATATTCAATCTGATATTGTTCAGGTCTTTGCATATTGAGTTTTGTTGTTGCAATCTCCTCAACTGTTGCAAGATCTACACTTTGTTCAAGCTCAAAAATTCTCTGACTTGTGTAAGTTTCAAGCTGTGTTAACTCATTTTGTAATGACTTTATATTTTGATTTGTTTCATAAAGCTCAACATTTTTTGAAATCATATAGTAGGCTGCCATGGACAATACCAACGCACAAATTATAGGAGTAAAATTTTTCTTTTTGGCTTTTACAACTTTAGCTTCCGCTTTTTTCTCTGCTTCTTCTCTAAAAGAATAATCTTCCTCATACTTGTACGCAAGATTTGAGTATCCCATTTTTACACACCCTTTTTAGTATATTTTTATAATTTCTCTGCAACTCGTAACTTAGCACTTTTTGATCGAGGATTTTCATTTTCCTCTTTACTTGTCGGCAATATTGGTTTTTTTGAAATAATTTTGACAATGGGCTGCCTGTTACAGACACATACAGGAAAACTCTTAGGGCATACACAGCCCATCGCCAAGTCCAAAAAAGCTTTTTTAATAATTCTGTCTTCTAATGAATGGAATGTTATTACTGAAATCCTTCCACCTGGCTTCAATACATCAACAATGTCCGATACGGTTTGTTTTAATATACCCAATTCATTATTTACTTCTATTCTGATAGCCTGAAATATTCTTTTTGCCGGATGTGAGCCTTCTGCTCTCACTTTCTTTGGAATTGCAGCTTTTATTATATCTACCAATTCCAGTGTTGTTTCAACAGGCTTGATTTTTCTCTTTTCAACTATGAATTCAGCTACTCTTTTTGACCATTTCTCTTCGCCGTATTCATAAAATATTTTTGTAAGCTCTTCTTCGTTGTAACTGTTAACAACCTCATATGCACTTAGTTCATCGCTCGGATTCATTCTCATATCAAGTCTTGCATCATGCATATAGGAAAAACCCCTTGAGGCATTATCAAGCTGATACGATGACACTCCCAAATCGAGAACTGCGCCATCTATTTTATCTACATTTAACTCATTTAAAATCTGTTTGATGTTTGAGAAATTATTGTTTACAAGTGTTACATTATCTCTAAACTCTGACAATCTCTCACTCGCTGCTTTAATTGCTTCTATGTCACGGTCAATTCCTATTAAGCGAACATTTTTTCCTCTTTCTAAAATACCTCTGCTATGACCTCCGCCACCGAGTGTTCCGTCAACATAAACTCCGCCATCTTTAATATTTAATGAGTCGAGAGTTTCATCAAACAAAACTGATATATGTTTAAATTCCATATCACACCTCAGATTAGCACCTGATATTTTTGAATACCCTCAATAATAATATCTGCGTCATCATCCTCAGCCGACATCTTATTCCATAAATCAGCATCCCAGATTTCCAACTTGCTGTTTGCACCAACCAAAACAATATCCTTTTCAAGACCTGCTTCTTTAATGAGATTTGCATTTAAAGGAATTCTTCCCTGCTTATCAAGTTCACACACCAAAGCCTTTGAAAAAAGCTTTCTAATGAACTTTGCAGCGTTCACATCTATTCCTGATGGAAGCTGGTGCACTTTTTGGGAGATTTGCTCCCATTCTTCTTCAGTATATAAATTTAAACATTTTTCCAATGGGGCTTTTGTGATATAGACTGTGCCTGATAGTTTTTCTCTGATTTTTGCAGGCAAAATAAATCTGCCACGCTCATCTAATTGTCTGGCATATTCGCCAACAAAGAAAACCATATCTGCACCACCCTTCACATTCATTCCAGGAGCATCATTTTCTAACCCATTCTCTCCAATTTGCCCCCATTTACTCCATATTATATACCATACTTACTAATATTGCAATAGTTTTTTTAAAAAAAATTAAATTTTTTTAAATTTTTTTTACAAATATTTCGTTTATATCTCTTTGCACGAAAAAAAAATCCTCAAACTTATCGTTTGAGGATTTTTAAAAATCTAATTAATCGTTATTTTTCTTCATAAATGAAGGAACATTTAAATTATCCATTCCAGGTTTAACTGTTCTCACAAAAATATCATTATCATTTGACACAGGTGCTTCAAATGCAGGAAATCTTCTTTCTGCGGTAGGAGCAGCTGTTGTTGATTTTGAAAGTAAATCAGGCTTTTGCACTCTTCTTTGAGAAGCATTCAAACCTGTTGCAATAAGAGTTACCTTGATTTCATCCTTCATATTGTCATCAACGGCAGTACCAACAATAATTGTTGCATCCTGTGAAACCATTTCACGAACAATGCTTGATACCTCACCCATATCAACAAGAGAGAACTCTGTTCCACCTGTGATGTTAAGCAATACATTTTCAGCTCCGGCAATACTTGTTTCAAGTAATGGACTCTCAATTGCAGCTCTAACTGCATCCTGAGCAGCATTCTCACCCTTACCAAGGCCAATACCCATATGAGCAATACCTGAATCTTTCATAATTGTGCTTACATCGGCAAAGTCACAGCTGATGATACCATTTTGAGCAATAACCTCTATGATACCCTCAACACCTTGTCTTAATACCTCATCCGCAAGCTTGAAAGAATCCTTTATTGTGATTTTCTTATCAGCAGTCTTTAATAACAAATCGTTAGGAATTGTTACAATAGCATCAACATTTGCACTCAATTCCTCAATTCCCATCTGAGCATTCTTCATTCTCTGAGGACCTTCAAAAAAGAAAGGCTTTGTTACAACTGCAACAGTCAAAATACCCATATCCTTAGCAATCTTTGCAATAACAGGAGCAGCACCTGTACCTGTTCCGCCACCCATACCGGCAGTAACAAATACCATTTCTGTATCCTTCATAATTCCTTTAATTGTTTCTTCTGTTTCTTCAGCTGCCTTTTTACCTATCTCAGGTTTAGCACCTGCACCCAAGCCCTGAGTCAATTTTGTTCCAATTTGAATGGCTGTAGGAGCTTTAACGGTCTTTAGTTGCTGAAGGTCGGTGTTAACAGCAATAAAATCTGCCTTAGTGACACCTGCTTCAATCATTCTGTCAACAGCGTTGTTTCCACCGCCACCGACACCAATGACCTTAATTCTTGCACCATCTGTTGGTTGCACAAATTCTGTTCCCAACTCTATATTGCTCATTTGTATATTCCTCCTTGAGTTATTCCTAAAAATCATAATTGCGAATTAATATGTATTATCCCAACAAAACTCACAATCATATGATATTCCTTATATCATTGTACTATATTTTTTTCATTTATTCAATAGTATTTTAAAAAATTTTAAATTTTTTTTGTTTGGTATGCCATTTTAGACAACAACTAAACTTTTATGGAGTATAAATCGCCTTTCCCGATATTGAAATATCAATTGTTCCTCTTGAATTCTCTGTCAGCTTTGATGATGCGACAGCCTTTTTAAACATACCAATTTTTTTAGAAAAATCAACAACACTTCCGCATATAACATCCAGTCTGTTTTCATATGTAAATTTAATATTGTTCATATCCTCAAAGCTTATTGTTCCGATTTTTGAAATTATTTCCTCTTCTATTAATCTTGCACACACTTGTGATATTTCTGAAAGCTTCTCAGAATCATCAGTAGTCATAACAGCACCTTCTTGAGAAGATGTGACTGCAATTCCAAGCATCTCGGTCACATTTTCTAAAGGTGCATCAGTAATTTCAAGAACCTTAAAGGTCTTATCAAAAATTATGTAGCTTTCATTATTCTGGATATATCCCACAGGAACACATTCAATTACCTCAACATTTATTCCGACAGGGAATATCCTTTTTTTAATGTTCACATCCTCAACATAAGGAACAGCCTTAATATTAGCTATAATTTTTTTCGCTCTCAGTCTAAAAAGGTTTTCCTCCTCAACGCTTCCGATTATCTGCTTAATCTCTGCAGTTTCAACCTTTGAATTTCCTGTTATATTAATATTTTTTATATTGAATAACGGAGTGAAAAATAATATGATACTAAGCAAAATCAATCCCAAAGTGCCAAAGAATATTATTCTTCTTCTTTTCATCATCATTTTGCGTTGTTTTTGACGCTTTGAATGTCTGATTCTGATATTTTCAGCACTTCTGTCAATCTGCTTTGTATCCATTTTTATCACTCCTTTCTCTGTATGTTAGCTCCACAGGAAGAAAGATATTTTTCAATACTTTCGTATCCCCTGTCTATATATTTGATATCCTCCACAGTAGTTACACCATCTGCAGCAAGCGCTGCTAAAATCATAGCTGCTCCGCCTCTTAATTCCTTTGCCCTGACTGTTGCACCGCCAAGACTCTCAACACCCTGAACAACTGCAATTCTTCCGTCCACCTTTATATCAGCACCCATCCTTATAAGCTCTTCAACATGCTGAAAACGGTTTTCAAATATATTTTCAACAAATACGCTTGTTCCGTCAGCTATTGATGTAAGAGCCATAAAAGGTGATTGAATATCGGTAGGAAATCCAGGATATGGCATAGTCACAATCCTTTTCACTGCTTTTAGTTTGTTAACAGGTGAGGAGAGGATAATTCTTGATTTCTCTGTATATATTTTGCATCCCATCTCTTTTAAAACTGCAGTCATTGCATTCATATGGTTGGGATTTACATGCTTCAATATAATTGAACCCTTTGTTGCTGCTGCACAAGACAGATAAGTTGCTGCAACAATTCTGTCAGGAATTATCTGATGTTCAACACCATAGAGCTTTTTAACTCCCTCAATTCTTATTATATTGCTTCCACTTCCCGAGATTTTTGCACCCATTCTATTTAAAAATGCTTCCAAATCGACTATTTCAGGTTCTCTTGCCGCATTTGTCACTGTGGTTATACCCTCTGCCATACACGCAGCAAGCATAATGTTCTCTGTTGCACCTACGCTTGGAAAATCAAGATGAATATTATCTCCTTTTAGCTTATCAGCTTTACAATTTATGTATCCATGAGCCTCGGTTATTTCAACTCCCAACTGTCTTAATGCTTTTAGGTGTAAATCAATCGGTCTGTTTCCGATTTCACAACCTCCAGGCATTGATACAACAGCCTCTCTGCATCTGGCAATAATTGCCCCAAGAAAAATAATTGATGAACGCATCTGTCGCATAAGTGTATCAGGAATTGTGCAACCATTCATATTTTCCGAGTCAACAAAAAGAGTCTTTCCTCTTTTTTCAACCTTACAACCAAGATTTTTTAATACATCTATTGTGATTTCAACATCTCTTAATCCAGGACAGTTATATATGATATTTTTTCCGCCATTTAGAACTGTGGCTGCAAGTATCGGTAGCACAGCATTTTTTGCGCCCTGAACCTCTATCTCGCCTTCAATCTTATTTCCACCCTTGATCACAAAGCTGTTCATATAAAACACTCCTTCCCTTTTCATATTAAACTATTACATAATATGAAAAGAGCAAAAAAGCGTTCCAACGCAAAACTCATCCACACTAATTATAGCAAATAAAATCAACAAAATCAATAGCAATTTAAAAAAAGGAATGTGAAAAATAAGGATGTAAATTTTCTTACATCCTTATATATTATTAATATTCAGCATTTCCAACTGTTCTTGGATATGGAATTACATCCCTGATATTTGACACTCCTGTCAAATACATTATAATTCTCTCAAAGCCCAAACCATAGCCTGCGTGCTTTGTTCCACCGTATTTTCTTAAGTTAAGATACCAGCTATAATCTTCTTCTTTTAAGCTGAGCTCTTTCATTCTGTCCAAAAGAACATCAAGCCTTTCTTCTCTCTGGCTTCCACCTATTATTTCTCCTACACCGGGAACAAGCAAGTCCATAGCTGCAACTGTCTTGTTATCATCATTCAAGCGCATATAAAATGCCTTAATTTCCTTTGGATAATCAATAACGAAAACAGGTTTATTATAGATTTTTTCTGTCAAATATCTTTCATGTTCTGTCTGCAAATCGCAACCCCATTCAACAGGATATGCAAAATTTTCTCCACTCTTTTTAAGCAATTCTACTGCCTCTGTATATGTCACTTTTTCATAATCACTCTTTGAAAGCTTTTCAAGTCTTTCCAACAATCCCTTATCAACAAAGCTATTAAAGAACTCAAGCTCCTGACGGCAATTTTTCAAAACATGATTAATTATTGATTTAATCATGTCCCATGCTAACTCCATATTATCATTTAAATCAGCAAAAGCAATTTCAGGCTCAATCATCCAGAATTCTGCTGCGTGACGGGCAGTATTTGAATTTTCAGAACGGAAGGTTGGTCCAAAGGTATAGATATTTCCAAATGCCATTGCATAGGTTTCTCCCTCTAATTGACCTGACACTGTTAGGTTTGTGCTTTTACCAAAAAAGTCCTGAGAATAGTCAACAGTTCCATCCTCATTCTTTGGAAGATTTTCCAAATCAAGTGTTGTTACTCTGAACATTTCACCTGCACCCTCACAGTCTGAGCCTGTGATAATCGGTGTGTGAACATATACAAATCCTCTGTCATTAAAGAATTTATGAATTGCAAATGCAACCTCACTTCTCACTCTGAAAACTGCAGAAAAAAGATTTGTTCTTGGTCTTAAGTATGCTTGTTCTCTCAAAAATTCTACAGAATGTCTTTTTGGCTGAATTGGGAAATCAGGAGTTGATGTTCCTTCAACTCTTATTGATTTTGCCTTAATTTCAAACGGTTGCTTCATTTGCGGTGTTAGAGCAACAACACCCTCAACAACAACTGCTGCACCAACATTCTGTTTTGCAATCTCATCATAATTATCAATTATTTCTCTTTCAAAAACCACCTGAACAGTTTTAAAACAGCTTCCATCATTCAAATCTATAAATCCAAATGCCTTTGAGTCACGGATATTTCTGATCCAGCCTCCAAGCACAACATTTTTTTCTGCATATGCATCAATATTTTCATAAATGCTTCTTACTGCATCTCTTTTCATAAGAATTTCCTCCCAAGATATATAAAATAAACCATTTAAATATTGTATCAAATTCTTAAATACAAGTCAATATTTTAAGAATTATTTTTTAAGTTATACTAATGACATTATTCTCTCAATCATATCAAAGCAAGCCGAATGTCTTATTTCATCCCTTGATCCATTGAATAATGACTTATATGTTTTTATTTCACCATTAATACTAAGTGCTGAAAAAACTGTTCCTACAGGCTTTTCTTCTGTTCCTCCATCAGGTCCTGCAATCCCTGAAAAAACAACACAAACATCGCTTTTTGAAACTTTGTAGAGTCCACTCACCATTTCATAAACCGTCTGTTCGCTGACAGCACCATATTTTTCTAAGGTTTCTTTTTTGACTCCCAATATTTTTGTTTTAGCCTCATTTGCATAAGTCACATAGCTCTCATCTAAAACTGCAGAGCTTCCCGGAACATCCGTAATAAGCTTAGCGAACAATCCCCCCGTGCAACTTTCTGCCGATGCAATTTTTAACCCTTTTTTTGCCAACAATTCCACAAGCTTTTTTGCTATATCTTCCATAATATATTACCTGTTATTCCTATCCTTAAATGCTCTGTCCATATCTCTTTTTGCATCTCTTTTTGCAATGTCTTCTCTTTTATCATAGAGCTTTTTACCCTTTACAACTGCAAGCGTAACCTTTACAAGAGAACCCTTTAAGTATACTTTTAATGGAATTAATGAAAACCCCTGCTGTTGAATTTGACCTATAAGCTTTCTTATTTCATTTTTGTGAAGAAGGAGCTTTTTTTCTCTCAACGGGTCACGATTAAAAATGTTTCCCTGTTCATAAGGGCTTATGTTCATTCCCTTTATAAAAACCTCTTGCTTGTCAATTGAGGCATATGCATCTGTCAGATTAACCTTTCCCATCCTTACGGATTTTACCTCTGTTCCGTAGAGCTCAATTCCAGCTTCAATCTCTTCTATTATAAAATAATCATGTCGTGCTTTTTTATTTTGAGATATTATCTTAATGTTATCCGACATAGAACATTCTCCTTTGGTTTTCTTCGTTTAATAATATCAAATCAGCCAGAATTTGTCAAGGGATTAAACCAAAAGCAACATATTATATATTGCATAATAATATATAATTATTCCCAATTCGATATAATTTAAAAAATTATTTTATTTTTTAATAAAAACACTTGCAATTTATATTTTTATATAGTATAATATAAAAAAACAGAACATATGTTCGGATTATGTGAGGTAGAAATAAATGGAAGAAAAAAATGTTAATCAGGAACAACGGGTTGTTAATGAGGAGAAAAAGAGAGCTCTCAACTCTGTTTTTGAAGTTATAGAAAAGCAATATGGAAAAGGAAGCATAATGAAGCTTGGTGACACTACAGCTGTTGATGTTGATGTTATACCAACAGGCTCAATGACACTTGATATGGCTTTGGGTGTTGGAGGTATCCCAAAGGGCAGAGTAGTTGAAATTTATGGCCCTGAGTCCTCAGGTAAAACAACTGTTGCTCTGCACATTGTTGCAGAAGCTCAAAAACGCGGTGGAGAGGCAGCGTTTGTCGATGCTGAACACGCACTTGACCCGACATATGCAAAAAAATTAGGTGTCGACATTGATAACCTGATTGTTGCTCAGCCTGATACAGGAGAACAAGGTCTTGAAATTGCTGAAGCACTTGTTCGAAGCGGTGCTCTTGATGTCATTGTAATCGACTCTGTTGCAGCACTTGTTCCAAAGGCAGAAATTGAAGGAGAAATGGGAGATTCCCATGTGGGTCTATTGGCAAGATTAATGTCACAGGCTTTAAGAAAGCTAACAGGTATCACAAGCAAAACAGGTACAACTGTTATATTTATCAACCAATTAAGAGAAAAAGTCGGCGTTGTATATGGTAATCCTGAAACAACTCCTGGCGGAAGAGCTTTAAAATATTTTTCATCTGTAAGACTCGATGTAAGAAAGCTTGAAGCAATTAAAAATGGAGCTGAGGTTATAGGCAACAAGACAAGGGTTAAGGTTGTTAAAAACAAGGTTGCTCCACCATTTAAAGAAGCTGAATTTGACATTC
Organism: Clostridia bacterium; assembly: GCA_045580715.1. GTDB lineage: Bacteria > Bacillota > Clostridia > UBA1381 > UBA1381 > RGIG1988. The sequence goes on along the minus strand of JAZNOH010000154.1, from coordinate 7,333 downwards.
TTTATGGTCAGGGAATTTCAAAAGAGGGCAATATTTTGGATGTGGCAGTAAATCTTGATATTATCCAAAAAAGCGGTGCCTGGTTCTCATTTGAGGGTGAGCGTCTTGGTCAGGGCAGAGACAATGTCAGAAAGTATATGCAAGATAATCCTGATTTCACAAAAGATATTGAGGAAATGGTAAGAGAAAGAATTCTCAACAAGACCTCAAAATAATCTTTTTTTCGAAAATTTAGCAAAAAATTGCGTATAATTTGTTTATTTATAGGGTATCTTTACTAAAAAATTAGCTATTAATCTTATAAACTAAAAAAAACTATTGACGAGTTGAATTTTTTTTGATATTCTTATATCATATTTATTATGAGAGAGTGTCCGAAAATTTATGAGTGCGGACAATTGTAATGCATTTAAATTTGCAAGCATATAGATTAACTTTTTTATAGGGGGATATCATCTATGTTTTCTAAAGAGGTTGTGGTACAAAATCAGGTTGGACTTCACGCAAGACCTGCAACATTTTTCATCCAGAAAGCTAACGAATTCAAGTCAACTATCTGGGTTGAAAAGGATGAGCGTAAGGTTAATGCAAAAAGTCTTTTAGGGGTTTTATCTTTGGGAATTACCAAGGGTACACCTATTGTTGTTATGGCTGATGGCAATGACGAGGAGGAGGCTGTAACTGGATTGGTTGATTTGATTGCCTCAAACTTTACTGAATAATTGTTCATCAATATTAAAAATCAACGGTAACTCTGCATATTTTTATGTGTGGAGTTACTTTTTTTAACAATGGAGGTTCTTTTTATGTTTGATTTTGAGAATGAACTCAAAAATCTTCCCGACCTTCCGGGTGTTTATATTATGCACGATAAAGATAAGCGTGTTATTTATGTTGGCAAGGCTAAAATTTTAAAAAACAGAGTAAGACAGTATTTCCAAAAAAGCTCGTCACACACGCCAAAGGTGCGTGCAATGGTATCGAATGTTGCATACTTTGAATATATTGTCACCGACTCAGAGGTTGAAGCGCTTGCATTAGAGTGTACATTAATCAAGAAATACTCTCCAAAGTATAATATATTACTAAAGGATGACAAACAATATCCATATATCAAGGTCACAATAAATGAAGAATGGCCAAGAATATTTAAGACAAGAACTCTAAAAAATGACGGGGCAAAATATTTTGGACCATATATGGGAGTTTCAACAATAAAAAATACATTGGATATAATTCAAAATATTTTTAATCCCCCAACCTGCACCAAAAAATTTCCCCAAGATATTAAAAAAGGCAGGCCTTGTCTTAACTATCATATAAAAAAATGCTTTGCTCCTTGTTCAGGAAATATAACTAACAAGGAATATAGACAAGTTTTTTTTGATATTTGTGCTTTTTTAGAGGGCGACCACAAAAAACTTATAAACGAACTGACTGAGCAGATGACAAAAGCGTCATCCGACCTTCAATTTGAAAAAGCCTCATTACTAAGAGACAGAATCAAATCAATTCGTGCAATTGACGAAAAACAAAAAGTTATCAATTCTGATAAACAAAATGACATAGATGTTATTGCAGTGGCAAGAGATGAGCTTCACGCCTTCATTGAGATATTTTTTATAAGAGCAGGAAAACTCTCAGGAAGAGAGAATTTTCGTATTGATAATTGTCAGGAATCCTCCGAATCTGAAATAATAACAGATTTTATAAAACAGTTTTATCAACAGCAAAGCTTTCTTCCAATCGAGATAATCATTCAATTTCCTTGCGAGGACAGTGAATTAATTGAAGAATGGCTAACCGTCAAAAAAGGAAGAAAAGTTACACTCACATATCCAAAACGAGGAGAAAAGGTTCGTCTGGTGGAAATGGCTCAAAAAAATGCACAGATTTCCTCAGACAATTATCAAATCAATAAAAAGCGCTTTGAGGATAAGAAAAAGGGTGCATCTGAAATTGCAAATATTCTTGGACTTGATAAACCTGTAATACGAATTGAGGCATATGACAATTCAAATATTTCGGGAGCTGACAATGTGAGTTCAATGGTGGTTTTTGAAAATGGCAAACCTGCAAAATCAAAATACAGAAAATTTAAAATAAAATCCTTCGAAGGTGCAGATGATTACCGTTCAATGCAGGAGGTTATATACAGAAGACTCAATGAAGCAAGAGAAGAAACAGAGAAAATTCTCTCAGGAGAGATGGCTCAAAAGGATGCAAAATTCTTACCTTTACCTGATGTCATTTTTTTAGACGGAGGAAAAGGCCATATATCTGCTGTTGAAAAAGTTCTTGAAATAACTGAAACCAACATTCCTGTTTTCGGTATGGTTAAGGATGATAAGCACCGTACAAGAGCACTTTTATCATCCAATGGTGAAATCGGATTAAATCCTACTGATTCGTTTTTTCACCTGATAACAAGAATACAAGATGAAGTTCACCGAACTGCGATTTCGTATCATCATTTGCTTCATAACAAAATTCAATCCGAACTTGATAAGATTAACGGAATTGGTGAAACGAGAAGAAATGCACTTATAGAGCATTTTAAATCAATAGATAATATCAAAAAAGCAACAGTTTCTGAGCTTTTACAAGTTAGCGGAATGACTAAAAAATCTGCAGAAAATGTTTATAACTATTTTAGAAAATGAGGAAAAATCATGTTTGAAAAAAATTTAAAAATAACATCAATTGTGCTTATTTTTTCACTTTTAATATCTGCCTGCACATCCCCTATTTCTTCAGGTGATGACGATTTAATTGTGCAGACACAATCGGATAATATCTTGAATTTAGGAATGGATAGTGTTGATACACTTAATCCCATTCTAACAAAATCAACTTCTGTTCAAGAGTGTATGCAACTTGTTTTCGAGCCTCTATTCACTTTTGATGACGCCTTTAATCCTATTTGTGCACTTGCTGAAAGTTGTGTTGCTTCACCTGATGGGTATTCATATACTCTTAAAATCAAACAGGGAATTCTATGGCACGATAACACTGAACTCACAGCATCAGATGTCCTGCATACATTTAACCTTATAAGGTATAACGACAGCTATTATACCTCAATGTTGGCTCCTGTTTCAGGTGTCTCCTATATAGATAAGTACACCTTAAAATTAACTGTTTCAAGACCCGTGCCAAACTTTACTGCATTATTATCGTTTCCAATTGTTCAGGCGGATGCGACCACTGATGTTATTGACTATATTCCAGTAGGCACAGGACCATATAAATATGACGAGAAGATATCCTCTGATAAAATCCAGCTTATTCCAAATGAGAATTGGCGCGAAACTCTTGCAACAATTGATAAGGTCCACATAAATATTGTCAAGGATGAACAAGCTTTGATTAGCGCTTATAACGCAAGCTCTGTCAACATTCTGAGCTCAAATGTTATGGATCTTTTAAAGAACACTCCACGAGGCGAAAATAACATTAACGACTATACTTCAAACAATATGGTGTTTTTGGGGATAAATAATGAGAAAAGTGAGTTTTCAAGCCACAACACAAGACAAGCTATATCCTACTTAATTAAAAGAAATGAAATTGTAACCACTGAAATCTTCTCAAGAGCAATCCCTGTTAAAATCCCAATAAATCCTTCTGCATGGTATTGTCCAAAAAACAGTGACAGTGAATCTGACCCTGAATATATCAGGGAGTTATTAGCACTTGATGGATGGACTATAAATGAGAATGGCAACTTTACAAGAGAAAAAGAACTGACAATAGGAAATGAGGTTTCTGTTGTTCATCAAACCTTAAAGGCTGATATTCTCGTTAATTCTGACAATGATGAAAGGATAAGGGTAGCAGAAAAAATTGCCAACACCTTCTCCTCATTCGGAATTCTCTCAACAGTCACCAAAGCCTCATTTGAGGAGTATAAATCGATAATATCAAACGATAATCATACTATGTTCATAGGTGAAATTAAAATACCTTATAATATGGACTTACATTCACTTTTAGTTTCTGACAATAATTATTTTGGATATTCGTCATCTGATATGAAAACTATCATAAACAAAATCGGAACTGCACAATCATCCGAGGAAATCAAATCAGCATATTCGGATTTCTCAGTAAAATTTTTAACAGATGTTCCTTTTGTTCCTCTGTTTTTCAGAAAAGAGAGCATAATTTCAGAAAAAAACATTTCAGGAATAACAATGCCGACTATGTTTACATCTTTCAGAGCTCCTGAAAACTGGTATATTGTTCGCACAAAATCAACAAAAAATGAATCAGATGATTAATCTGATTCATTTTTCTATTATATCATAACCTATTTGGATAACATCTCCTGCACCCATAATGAATACCAAATCATTTTCTGTAACATTTTCCTTTAAATGCTCACATACCTGCGAAAAATCTTCGATATAAACAGTGTCCCTTCCTCTCTGCTTAATTTCAGCAGCAAGTGTTGATGCCTTTGTCACTCCGTCAAACGGTTCTCTTGCAGCATATATATGCGTTAACACAAGCTTATCGCAGTCATCAAAGCAAGTCAAAAAATCGTTCCACAGTGCCCTTGTTCTTGTATAGGTATGTGGTTGAAAAACACACCACATTCTGTTATATTCAAAGCATTTTGCTGCCTTAAGAGTTGCAATAATTTCGGTTGGGTGATGCGCATAATCTGCAATAATTGTGGCACCATTTAGTAACCCAAGCTTTTCAAAACGCCTGTGCGTTCCCTTAAATGTTTCAATTCCTTTAGAAACTATTCCAACTTCCAACCCAAGCAACTCACAGGTTGCAGTAACTGCAAGTGCATTCATAACATTATGAATGCCAGGGACATATAAATTAATATGTGAAATAACCTTTTCATTATGAATAACATCAAACTCAGGATAACCATTTTTAAATATTAGATTATCGTATCTGTAGTCACACATTTGGGACTTTCCGTAATATATAACCCTGCAATTTCTGTCCTTTAGCGCAAGTCTCACATTCTCATCATCACCATTTGCAACTACATACCCATTTTCACCTGTTAATTCCGCAAAATCTCCAAAACTTTTTCTTATATGCTCTATTCCGGTGAAAAAATCAAGATGGTCCTCCTCAATATTGGTTATTATTGCAATTTTCGGAAAGAACTTTAAAAAGCTGTTTGTATATTCACACGCCTCAGTAACAAAAAATTCTGACCTACCTGTTCTGATGTTTCCATCAATAATATCAAGCTCTCCCCCAATGCTTATTGTAGGGTCAGTATCGGCATACATAAGCGCATGGGTAAGCATCCCCGTTGTTGTAGTTTTTCCGTGCGTCCCTGAAACACCGATTGCTTTTTCATAAAGCTTCATAATTGCACCAAGACATTCAGCCCTGTCTATCAACCTGATATTGTTTTCCTTTGCAAATTTCATTTCTGGATTGTCATCATGAACTGCAGCAGTGTGTACCACCAAATCTGTCCCCAAAACATTCTTTGCATCATGACCCTCATATACGATAACACCATTAGCTTCAAGCTTATCTGTTATAGGCGATTTCTGACGGTCTGAGCCTGTTATCTTATATCCCTTTTTTACAAGCACCATAGCAAGCCCACTCATACTTATTCCGCCAATGCCTATAAAGTGAATATGTGCATTTTCTTTTAAATCTGATAATTCAAAACGAGACATATAATTATTCCTTTCATAATTCCTCATATCCTCATTATACCATAAAATCCATAAAAATCAATTAATATACAAAAGTTTTTTAAATATTATAATACAATTTTCAACTAAATTCCCCATTTGTATTGTTATTTAAAAACTATACACCTTTTTTGTTCATAATTAACAAATTTTTTCAAAATTTATTATAATCTTCGTTCAAATGGTTGACAAATTAGTTATAATAAAGTATTATTATTTTATATTAGTGCGTGGTTCGACATAATGATAATATTTTGCATTGTGCATTTCGAGAGGTGGTGAATCTTATGCAGATTACCGATATCAGAGTGAAGAAAATATCATTTGACGGAAAAATGAAAGCTGTTGTTTCAGTTACATTTGACGATGCTTTCGTTGTTCACGATATAAAAGTTATTGAGGGACAGGATAAATTATTTACAGCAATGCCAAGCAGAAAAACACCTGATAATGAGTTTAAAGATATAGCTCATCCAATTAATAGCCAGATGCGTGAACTTCTTGAAAAAGCAATCATTGATAAATATAATGAAGTTATTGCAGAAGAGGCTTCAGAATAAAATCAAAGAATAGTGAAGTAGTCCCCATGGAATAGATTTGGAAATGCCAGATTTATTCCAGGGGGATTATTTTTATGCCAAAAAACAAGCTATGTTAAAAGTATGTTAAATTTATGTAACTTTGTTGAAAAGGGACATATTAAGTGATATAATAATTGAAAATATGATAAGGTGGGTGATATAGATGGCAAGAAAGGGTCGTATAAAAAGCAACGAGGGAATTTATCACGCAGTTTTGCGTGGAGAAAGTAAACTATTTTTTGATGATAAGGACTATCTGGAATTTATCAATACACTAAGACGCTATTTTGTTGATACCGACTCAAAGCTATATGCATATAGTCTTGAGAAAAACAGAGTTCATTTAGTATTTTTCACTCCTGATAATATAGGCGATGTTATGAAACCACTCTGCACAAGCTATGCCAGATACATAAACAGAGTTCACAAAAAGAGCGGAAAACTGTTCTATGACAGATATATGAGTGAGCCTATTGAGGACATGGATACATTGGAAAAGGCAGTTGTTTTTGTTCAGGAGCACAAAAATGCATTATATACAAGTAAATCAGAGTATATGAAAAAGGCAGATTTGTGTGATGTTTCAAAGCTAAAGGGCAAGATAAAAGAGCCTTTCACAGTTTATGCTTTTGTTGATGATTATGCATCAGCTTCAAATAAGGATTTAAAAGCATACATTTTGTCATTAGGGACACAAAACATTAAAAACTCTAATGAAGAGCTTTTGGAATATGCACTTAAATATTCAAATTTATCGAACACAAGGGTGAAAAGTGTTTTAGGATTAACAAAGCCCGTTAAGGTTGAAAAGATTAAGAAACCAGAACCTAAAAAAGAAGAACCAAAGAAATCAAACAGACAGGAACTCAGTTTCTGGTTATTATAAGATAAGGACAAAGTGAAAGAAAATGTTAAAAAAACTTCCAATGAAACAAATGCTTAAAATTATAAAAAGCCATATATTTTCAACAATTCTTATTTTTATATTAGGAATTGTGTCAGCAGGAGCATTATACGGTGAAAATTCATTTTTGCTAACAGTTTTCTCAATAATATCATTAA
>JAZNOH010000153.1:0-31286 GCA_045580715.1 Clostridia bacterium | reverse complement strand
AATTTATTTAAATATATTATATAATTAAAATATAGAAAATAAAATAAACACGAAGAAAGGAGACAAAATGAGCAAAACACTTGATAAAATAAATTTCAAAGAGATTATTGAAAATTGTTTAGATGAAAGTCTTAAAAGATTTCAAGAGGATTATGAACACGATACATATTCTGAAAGTTATCCATACGGAGATACTTATGTTAAAGGTCGTTCTTACATAAAACAATCTTCTTGGGATAAAGCTCAAGATGAATGGAAAAACAATTTTGATATAAATGATTTCATAACTGATTATGTTATGGAAAGTCAAGATTTTAGAGATAAAGTCTTGGAAATGGTAGAAGAACTTTATTAACCACGAAAAAAAGGAGAAACAAAATGAAACAAGAACAAAAAGATTTAATGAGAAGAACAAATGCTTTTTATTGGGTAAGTTTTGACCCAGTTAAAAGAATGGACACTTTCATTAGCGATATGGAGATAAGTCAGCAGAGAATCAAGGAAAAATGTCAAGAATATGGAGTTATGAGTGAACGAATCCTTGAGAAGCATTTTAATTTGGCAATGAATTATCTTTATTCTCAATCAAGATGTATGTCTTGGGCTATTACAGGGCCAGCAAGATTTCCAGTTGCAAGCCAACAGAAAAAACACAATTACACGGAAGCTCATTTGGATAAGTTAGTTCAGTATGAAGATAATATTGAAAAGCTTTTAAAAAGAATCACACGAAGATCTGAAACAGAAGATGACAAAAAAAATAAATGGCTCGAAAAAATCGAGAAGTTGAAAAAACTCCAAGAGATGATGAAAGATGTGAATAAGTTGATTCGTCAAGGCAAACAATCCGAAGCAGAAGAAAAATATAAAATTAAGCTTGAAAAAAATTGCTTTGGGCATATCGGCTTTGAAGCATACGAATTAAGAAATAATCTTGCAAACATTAAAAGGCTTGAGGATCAAGTTAAACAAATTGACAGAGCAAGGGAAATTAAATCAGATAGTGGATTTGAGTTTGATGGTGGTAGTGTTGAATTTGACGCCGAAGAAATCAGATACAACATTTTCTTTGATAGTATTCCAGAACAAGAACTTCGGTCTAAATTAAAAACATACGGATTTAAATGGTCCCCAAAAAGAGGAGCTTGGACTCGTGGAGCCAAAACTATAAATATCAAAACAATCAAAAGTATTTTAAATGTTCAATAAAGGAGGGTAAAATGGGATTAGATATGTATTTAAGTAAAAAACAATTTTTTCAAAGATTGTATGTTGAAAAAGATGGGTGTAAATCTGTTAAAGAATTTAAAATAACAGTCAAAAGCATTCTTGAAAATGGCGAAGAAAAAACATCTGAATTATCTGTAGATAATCCCCAATCTGGATTATGGATAGAAACACCTGTTGCCTACTGGAGAAAAGCTAATGCTATCCATAGATGGTTTGTTGAAAATTTTGCTGACGGCAATGATGATTGTAAGCCGATAGAGGTATATGGAGAGTCATTAGTAGATCTTGTTGATCTTTGCAAAGAGGTTTTAGAAAACAAAGAAAAAGCGTCAGATTTGCTTCCAACACAAGATGGGTTCTTTTTTGGTGGAACTGATTATGATGAGTATTATTTTGGAGATTTAGCAGAGACTATTGATATGCTAAAAGACATTGAAGAAGATGAATATTATACATATCAAGCAAGTTGGTAAGGGATGATAACTGATATATAAGGATTTTACAAATGTTAAAAGTTAAAGAGCTTATTGAATTATTAAAAGAAGAAGATCAAGACGCTATTGTTCTACTATCAAGTGATGAAGAGGGGAATTCATATTCCCCTTGTGATAGTGGATTTGCAAAAGGTAATTTTGATGAAGAAAAAGGAACAGTAGTAGATCCAAGAAATGTAATCTATAATATGTCTGAAAAAGAAATGACGGGAAATTATTTAATAATTTATCCGTATTAAAAAAAATATAAAAAAGTTATTGATTTTTAAAAATATTTATTTTATTTAATAGTAAAGGGGTATTAAATGATAAACACGCAGAAAGATTTTAAATTTGTAATTACCAGATTAAGACGAAATAAATTCTCTTTAACTGAACTGGAGAAAATAACAGGGATAAGCCGAAGAACGATAAAAAGACTATGTAAAGGCGAAGCTGATGTAAGAAACTATCAACAGGCTATTGATTCAGTCCTCCTGCCACTATGTGACAGGTGGACTATTTTTATTCTCAAAATCAAAAAAGCTTTTAGGAGATGAAATGACTGTTTCAATAAAGGAAATTTGCTATACTCTTAACACATTTGCGAATCAAGTAAAAAAAGAAGTGGTTTTGCAATTTCCCAAAGTTGACAATGAAACAGAAGATGATTATGATGACTTTATTGAATATGAAATTTATTCTCGTATAATTGATAAAATAAGGAATATGATAAGATGAATGATTTTAGAACTTTAGTTTATTATTTGCAGGCAATAGTTGGCTTATGTAAAGATATTCACTATACACTTTCAGGCAGTTGTTTTATCACGAATCATAAATATGTAGATGATATTGAAGAAGCGATTAATCCATATATTGACGAAATTAAAGAAAATTATTTTATGTATAACAAAATAGAAGTGCCGTCATCTTATGATGTCTACACAGCTTCAGCTGGATTGTTGGAGGGCTTTACTGAGGGAGAAAAAGACGCATATAAAAATATGGGTAATTTATCAACAGCAATGAAAGTAACAATTTATATGTGTGATGAAATGGCAGATGGCTCTAAATATGATTCTGGGGATAAAGATTTGCTTGGAAGATTGGCCACAGATTTAAAACATTACAAAGCTTTGCTTGATAGAATAATTATCTGATTTTTTTTATTTTTTTACTTTACAAATGTTTTAAAAAATGAGATAATATAATTATGGGAAAACTAAAACACGAAAGGGAAACAAAATGTATGAAATTAAAACAGTAAGGGGATATGATTTTTATGAATGTGCTTCAGTCTTACAAAAGGCAATAAGACGAGGAGATAAAATATATGCAGGATTTTTTGCTTTAGAACTTTTTGCTTCTGGGTATTCGAATTATGTATGGAAAAGGCTCTATACAATATCAGCAGAAGACTGCTATCCTGCTATAACTAAAGAAATAGATGCTTTGCATAATGGTTTTATTTTAGTTAATGACAAAAAATCAAAAGATGGGAAAGAAAAGGGGCGTATATTTATATCAAAAGCCGTTCTTTTGTTGTGTGAATGTTTAAAAAGTAGAGATGCTGATCACATTCAATGTTTAAGTTACGATAAGGGAGTTTTAGTTGACGAATCTATTGTAAATGAGTATATTGTTAATCTTAGTGAACAGGATATGTTAAATATACCTCAATACACATACGACTGTCACACATTAAAAGGAAAGAAAATGGGTAAAACAAAGGAAGATTTTTTTAAAGAGGAATATAAAGCTTTAGATAAAAAAGCTCCAAGTTTGTTTGATGATTTATTTAATGGAGGATAAAAATGGAAAGAGAGCAAGTTTTTGAAAAGCCATCTGTAATAATTTGTGGTTATGGAATTGTAGGTAAAAATTTAAAAACAACTTTTAAATGGGCAGATATTTATGATGTAAAACCTAATTTTGATGAAATAAAAGAGGGTAAATTCTTTAATAAATTTCCATCTGGGGAAAAATATGATTTTGCTTTTGTGAGTGTCCCTACTCCAATGAAAGATGATAGTGATTATCCAGAAGCTGATTTGACTTATGTCGAAGATGTTTTACAAAAAACAGAAGCTGATATTTATATTATAAAATCAACAGTTCCACCAAATACAACAGATTACCTTGTAAAAAAATATAATAAGAAGATAATTTTTAGCCCAGAATATCAAGGTAACACTCAGCACGCAAACAGAGATTATAATTTTGTAGTTCTTGGAGGGAACAGCAATTTGACAAGAAAAGTTGCAGAACTTTATCAGTATGCCTGCACAGCAGATTTAGAAGTTCACCAAGTTGATTCTGTAACAGCTGAATTATGTAAATATATGGAAAATTCATTTTTGGCTTGTAAGGTTGTTTTTTGTAATGAATTTTATAGAATTGCTAAAATGTATGGGGTAGACTACACAAGATTAAGAGAATGTTTTGTTGCTGATCCTAGAGTTAATCCGTCACATACGTTTGTTTATCCTAAATATCCATTTTATGATAGTAAGTGTTTTAACAAAGATTTGCCTGCATTATATAAAGCAACCTTGAATATGGGATATAATGCTAAATTGATTAAATCAATAATTGATACTAATAAAGTATTTATGGCTGGAGGTTCTCTAGATGACTGATATAGAAAAGGTTGAATATGTCAGCGTTTCAACTTTAAAAAAACACAACAAAAATCCAAGAGTAATAAAAAATAGAAACTTTCATTTATTAATGGAAAGTATTAAAAAAGACCCAAAGTTTTTAGAGGCACGTCCTATTTTATGTGATGAAGATATGATAATTTATGCTGGTAATCAACGGTATCAAGCTTGTTTAACATTGGGTTGGAAAGAAGTTCCAGTAATTATAACAAGAGGATTGTCTGAAGAACAGAAAAAAGAGCGTATGCTTAGAGATAATCTTCACTCTGGGGAGTTTGATATAAATATTCTATATAATGACTTTGACAATGATTTAGTTAAATCTGTTTTTGATGATGATAAAATATTTGAAGATTTAATAGGTAAAGAGCCTGAACCTCAAATTGATGATACCAGAGTTTTTGAAGAAATGGAGTTAAAAAATTTTGAAAGTCACGATTATTTAGTTTTTGCCTTTTCTGATTATAGAGATTTTCTTATTGCCTTACAAAAATTAAATATTGGTAAGGTTAATGCCTGCTTCAGCCCAAAAGGTAAAAAGATTGGTATAGGGAGAGTGTTAGATGGAAAAATCTTGGTTGGACTTATCGGAAGTTAGATTTATAATAATAAGTCGTGGAAGATCCGACACAATAAAATCTCACAAAATATTTCCTTATGCTACACTTGTTGTCCCAGAAAGTCAGAAGAAAGATTATGAGTGGACTGGTTTGGAAATAAAAACTTGTGATGATAGTATAATTGGATTGTCCCTTTTAAGAAACTGGTGTATACAGAATTTTAAAGAAGAAATCATTATTATGATTGATGATGATATTGAATATTGTTGTAGATGTGATAAATGCACCTACGAAAAAATTGAAGATACTGAAACAATAAAACTTGTATTGCTTAATGCGGCCCAACAAGCTAAAGATATAGGAACTTTTGTTTTTGGTTTTGGCCTATCTCAAGATGTAAGAAAATATAATCCTGCTGAACCTTTTAAGCTCACAGGCTGGGTTGGAGGAGTTATTGGGGTTATTGGTAAAGAAAATAGCTTTATTGATAATAAGTTTAAAGTTGATGTCGATTTTTGTTTAGAAGCCCTGCTTAATAGACGAGTTATATGGAAAGACAACCGTTTTGGATTTGTCCAAATCAGAGACAGAAACAAAGGTGGTAATGCCCTGTATAGAACAAAAGAGCTTGTCGATAAAGAAAAAGATAAACTCTTAAAAAAGTGGGGTAGATACATTAAATTCAAATCAACTATGTCAGGAGAAGTTGTGTCTGTAAATGTAAAACGTAGAGAAAGGTATGATGTATGAAAAAAGAAGACGAAGTTGTCTGGAATAAAGATACTCTAGACGAAATTTCTAAACTTATTGATGACATAAAAGATAAGCAAAATAAAGGTAGTCAAAGTCCGAATAATAATGACATAAAAGATAGCTCAAAAAGAGGTCGTCCAAGACGTATAGATATGACTACATTACTTAAACTAGATGTGGCTTTTTCTATGGGAATGACACCTACTCAAGCTTGTATGTTTGCCGATAAGTTGCCAAGAAGCACATTCTATGATTGGCTTAAAAATAATCCTGATTATTCGGATAGAATAGAGGATTTAAAATCTTATCCTATTATGAAAGCTAAAACAACGATTTTTCAAAATCTTTCTGATGTAGATGTTGCCAAATGGTATGTTGAGCATAAATGTAGTGAAGAATTTTCAACAAAACAAAAAATTGTTTATACTGAACAGCCAATGCCAGAAGCTTCACAAATTGAATCAATTTTAAAAGAAATAAATAAAGACATTGAGTAATGATTAGTTTAGAGGATATTGAGAACAACAGGGAAAAGCGTATTGTTTTAGCTATGTGTATGATGGCGAATTTCTCAGTATACTTTAAACAAATGTTTTATCTTATAAACGGAGTTAAACCGTTTTTTTTGCCATTCCACAAAAAAATATGCGATAAATTGCAAAGTCTTGTTGAAGGTAAAAACGACAAAAGGAATCTTGCAATTTGTCTCCCTGTCGGTAGTGGAAAATCAATCATTTGTGAATATTTTATAACTTGGTGTTTTGCAAGATCGCCTAATAATGCTTTTTGTTATGTTTCTCATTCTGATGAACTTATTCGCAAAATGTCTATGGAAACAAGGAATATAATTCAAGAACCTGTTTTTGGTCTTTTGTTTTCAAGATATCTAAAAAGGGACGATAAATCAAGGACAAATTATTCTTTTGAAAATGCTAACAACAGAACAGGTCTTACAGCTGGGTCTTTAGGGTCAGGGTTGACTGGTCTTGACGCTGGTAATCCTGTAATACAAGGTTTTAGTGGGGCTTTAATCGCAGACGATCTTTTAGACGCAGGTAAAAGAAATTCTCAAGCAGAAAATGAAAATGTTATAAGATTGCTAAATGAAAAGTTGAATACAAGAAGAAGAACTCCGACAACGCCAACAATTTTGATTATGCAAAGATTAAGTCGTAATGATATTGTAGGATGGATAAAAGAAAATGAACCAGATTTTTGGGATATTTTAGAGATACCAGCTCTAGATGAAAACAATATGACATCATTCTGGGAAGATCGTTATCCTGTTGATGAATTGTTACATATAAAAAATGTAACGCCTGCAAAATTTTATGCACAATATCAACAGAATCCTATTGTTGATGGTGGTAGTGTCCTAAAAAGAGAATGGTGGAGGTATTATAAGGACACAAATGTTCAGTATTCGAAAATATATATTACTGCAGATACTGCCCAAAAAACAAATGAGTGGAATGATTTTACAGCTATAGGCGTGTGGGGGTTTACAACACAAAGACAGTTGTATTTATTGGATCTTGTTCACGGGAAATTTGAAGCACCAGAGCTAGAAAGCGCTTTTATGGGTCTTTACTGTAAATGGAAAAATGGTGTTAATGGAAGACACTTATCTGCTGTCTACATTGAAGATAAAGTTAGTGGAACTGGATTAATACAAGGTCTAAAAAGAAAGGGGGGTATACCTGTTATAGCTATACAACCAGATAAAGATAAATTATCAAGGGTGTATGACTGTGTTGGATATATTGCAAGCGGTAATGTTTATTTGCCTGAAAGTGAAAATAATCAAATATCAAGAGAGGTGTTGTCTGAAACAGATTCATTTTCTGCTGATATGAGCCATTTACACGACGATATAGTTGATATGATTACATACGGAATCAAACAGGCTTATGAGCAACGTGGTCTGTTTTGACATTTAAAAAAAAATGTTTTATAGTCTATTTAGTTATTTGACAGGAGCTATAAAATGAAATTTAAAAATCCATTTAAAAAATCAAAAAAAGCAGAAGTTGAAATTATTGAAGAAAAGCCCTTATCATATACGGAATTCTTAAGGTCTATTGGTCGTTCTGCTAAAAAGGTCAATGTTGAAGAAAAATTTAAACAGTTGTTCCCTCGGACTATTGAAAGCATTATTCCTGTTTCATCAGATGGTAAATCTATTGCTACAGATAGTCGCGACTTAATTTATAAGGGACGATTTTCAAATGAAATTCCACCTCAGATTATGGGATTTTTGAACCAAACATTTATTGGGTGGCAAGCTTGTGCTTTAATGAAACAAAACCCTTTTATTGATAAGGCTTGCACCATTCCAGCGAAGGACGCTATCGCTCCTGATTATAAATTATCTTACATTAATGAAGAAGATGTTGATTCTGACAAAGAAACTACTGATGTTGATGAATTGACATTAATAAAAGATGAAAGCTTTAGAAAATATAGAATTAATGAAATATGTGTAAAGCAAACAGAAAATAAAAAAACCTATGGATATTCAATAGTTGTTCCTGTTTTTAATACTAATGTTGATATGGAAAAACCTTATAACATTGATGGGATTAAAAAAGGTTCTTATAAAGGAATGGCTGTAATTGAGCCATATTGGATTAATCCTCAACTTGACACAGAGTCAGCAACAAATCCAGCAAGCCTGCATTATTTTGAGCCTACTTGGTATGTTCTTAATGGACAGAAAAAAATACATAGGTCTTGGGTCATCAGAGCCGTTAATTCTCAAGTATCTGATGTGTTAAAGCCGACTTATTATTTTGGTGGTATTCCTTTAACTCAACAGATTTATGAAAGGGTGTATTGTGCCGAAAAAGTAGCAAATGAAGCTCCGTTATTAGCATTAACGAAAAGACTTTTAGTTGCTGACGCTGATATTAATAATTTTGTTGCCAATCCTGAAAGTGCTACTGAAGTTATGGAAGCTCTAAATTATTTGAGAGATAATTTTGGCGTCTACGTAAAAAGAAGTGGTGATCAGGTTTCTCAATTTGATACAAACTTATCTGATTTTGATTCATTGATTATGAGTCAATATCAATTAGTTGCTTCTATTGCTGGAATGCCTGCAACAAAACTTTTAAAGACAACGCCAAAAGGATTTAATGCAACAGGAGAGTATGAAGAACACGATTATAAACAATCTCTTTTAGAAATTCAAGAGAACGATTATATCCCTATCATTAATAGACATAATGAGCTTTACACTAAATCAAAATACGGCAGGGTAATTCCTCTTGATGTTAAGTTTAATCCTATTGATACACCAACAGAGAAAGAAACGGCAGAGATTAACAGTATTAAAGCTCAAACTGCTATGAATCATATTAATGCAGGTATTACAACAGCACAAGAAGAAAGAGATATTTTAAGAAATTCCGAAGGCTCTGCTTACTCTGGACTTCCAGAAGAAATTGAAGAACCTGATATTGATTTAACTGATTTTACAAATGAAGAAGAAGTAAATGAAGAAACTGTTAGAGTCTGAACCTATTAGATATTCAACAGCTCTTGAAAATGAGTATAAAAGAGTTTTAAGGGGTCTTGTTGATAAAATGGTAAAGGATACAACAAAAGTATTAGTCAATATCTATGCTGACAACAAGGGTGACTTTGCTCTTGATGGCTTTAATGATGTTGATGATGAGCTTTCTGATGTTGAAAAAAAATATAGAAAGATATTTGAAAGACAAGGGGCCGAAGTTGCTAAAAGAATGGTAATGCGCCAACTCCGCTATTCAAAAACAAAAATAAAATCTGTATTGAATAAATTAATCCCTGACGCTAAAACTGTTCCCTCTTTAAAAGGAAGTATAATCCCTAAAGATGTAGAGCAGGTTATAAAAGCGTCCATTCTTGAAAATGTTTCATTGATAAAAAGCATTCATCAGAAATATTTTGAACAGGTAACAGGTTCGATTGCTCGGTCAATGCAAGCAGGTGGAAGTATTGAGCAATTAAGAAAGCAGATCTTAAAATATAATGGAATGACAAAACGGCGTGCTGATAATATTGCTTACGATCAAACAAGAAAAACATTTATGTCTATCAACTTAAGAAATATGAAACAGGCAGGGATAAAAAAAGCTGAATGGATTCATTCAGGTGGTGGACAGTCGGTCCGTGAATATCATTATAGAAAATGGGATGGTGTTTCTGGTAAAAGAGATGGTAGACCAAATGGGCTTAATGGGTTTATATTTGACATTGATAAGCCACCTGTGATACAACATCAAAAAGGAAGTCAACAAGAGGTGAGAGGATATCCTGCACAACTTCCAAATTGCAAGTGTATTATGAAGGCTGTTATAGAATTTGATGATATTTGACATTTGTTTTTTTTGTGATATAGTTAAATAAAGAGGTGTTAAATGGCTAAAGTAATTGATGATAGTGGATTTTGGAGCATTAAAGATAATCCTATTTCAAAAGAGGGCGTATTCCCTTATTTAGGAAGAAATATAAGCCCTGAATTAGATCCTGATAAAATCTATATGGTTTACAGGCCTATTGAGGAATTATCAGCAGATGAAACCATAACAAGTTTTAATGGTGTGCCGTTTATTGATAATCACGAAATGATTGGAGAGGGGTTTACTCCTTATGATGAACGCCCTGCAGGTGGTGTTTTAATGAACCCACGCACCGAAAACGGTGTTATGTATGGTGATTTTAAAATTTATTCTGAAGATTTAAAAGAAAAAATATTGAATGGCAAGAAAGAATTATCGCTTGGTTATTTATGTGATTATGAAGTTAAAAGAGGTGTTTGGAATGGCAAGCCTTATGACGCTATTCAAAAACACTTAAGGGGAAACCATATAGCATTAGTGGAGAACGCAAGAATGGGTAAAGATTGTAGAGTATATGATAGTAAAATATTTGCAACAGATAGTTTTTCTTTTGACGCGGACGATAAAGACGTTCAATGGATTACAACAAAAACAGGAGCTCATATTCCATTGAAGGAAGGTCAATCAAAAGGGGAGGCTGTAAGAGAATTTTTTAAAAATAAATCTTCAGAAGAAAAAAAAGAAAAAGAACGTTCCCAAAGATTAGAGGCTCAAGAAAGACGAGAACGCTCTGATAGAGAACAACAAAAAAAGGCTGAACAGCATAGTTCTGAAGCAAAGAGTGGTTTTAAAAAAGATGAGGGTGGTTCTAGTTATTCTAGAGAGTATGAAAATGGAGTTGTTGTTTCCATTGAAAAAGACAAAGATAAAGATGGAAATACTGTTTTTAATGCTAATTATTATAATGATAAAACAGGCGAAAGTGGTATAAAATCATATTACACTACATCTATAGAAGAAGCTTTTGAAAAAAGCAACAAAGATTTTAGTGGAAAAGATAGTAATATTCCTGAAAAACAGGATAACCCTGAAAAGAGCGGGTTAGATAGCTCTTTAACTTATAAAGGAGAAGATGAAATGGCTGATAAAAGAGAAGCTATTAGAGAAGTTATGGCTATTGCAGCAAAACCCAACTCTGATTTTGAGGGGGGCGAAACTGAAAAAATTGAAACAATCGCCAAAATTTTAGAAAAATCTGAATATTCTAAATCTGAAGCTGGAACGGCAAATGATGAGGAAGAAAAAGAAGACAAAAAAGCCGAAGACAAATGTGGCAAAGACGAAGATGATGATAAATCTGATGATAAAGATGACGATAAAAAATCTGAAGCTGAAGATGAAGATGACAAAGACGAAGATGACAAGAAAAAAGCTATGGACTCTATGTCTCGTGAAGTCTTAAGAATGATTGCTCGTCGTAATGAAATTGTAAAAGCAGTTGAGCCGTTAATTGGTTCTTTTGCTTGTGATGAAATGACAGATGTAGACGCGTCTGTTTACGCTTGCAAAAAATTAGGTTTGCAAGTTTCTAAAGATGAGGCTCCCCTTGTCTTAAAAGGCTACTTGACTGCCACAAAGTCAAACAATAAAAAAGTGTATGGTCTTGACAGTGCTGATTTTGATAATGGCATTGACAAAGCCACAGAAAAATACTTGAAAGGAGAATAATATGGTTTTACAAACTGCTGTAAACTCAAAATTAGCGTTTGGCTTGGTTGGAACTTTCTATGATGATTCTGCTCGTCGTGTTGCTCCTTATAACTTAGCCTCAACAGCTGGTATCAATCCTAAAATTGGTTGTGCATTTACATCAACAGCCAATGAAGGAGAAGCTGGAATTGGTGGAGAGGGTTCATTCTTGGGTGTGTTAGTATCTCCCCACGAATATGTGATTTATTCACTTACTGCAACATTAGAATTGCCAGCAGGGACTATCGGTCAACTCTGCACATTTGGACACGTTATTGTTGCACCGACTACAAGTGTAGCAGTTGGTTATGTGGCCGCTTATGATAATGCTACAGGGGAAATTGGAGGATATGCAACTGCAGATGATGTTCCTGAGGGTTCAACACTCATTCCAAATTCTAGATTTATTTTTGTTAGTGGAACAGCTGGACAACCTGCCGTTCTTGAATTAGGGAATTAAGGAGATAAGATATGACTCAATCATTAGTTAAATTACATATTCCTGCTGAAAAAGTCCGTGCTTATGCTATGGATTCAGACACGACAATGAAAACATTGTCTAACTTGGGTATTAATGCAACAGACGGAGCAATTAAAGAATTTATGGCTTATGCTCAAGACGCCGCACCTGTTACGACAACAACTCCAACAGCTTCAACACCTGTTCAATTCTTACAACACTTTTTGCCTGATGTAATTGAAATTGTAACTCGTGCAAGAACTGCTGATAAGCTCTTGGGAAGAACAGTTGCAGGAACTTGGGAACAAGAAGAAATTGTTGCTCCAGTTATGGAACATATCGGTCAAGCTCGTCCTTATGGCGATAAAACAAATGAAAACTTGGCTGAATGGAATGTCAACTTTGAAAGACGAACAATCGTCCGTTTTGAAGAAGATATGGAAGTTGGTTTATTAGAAGCGGCCAGATCAAGTGCTATGCGTGTTGATTCTGCTTCTGAAAAACGCCGTGCTTGTGCTACATCATTGGCAATCGCTATGAATGAAGTTGCCTTTAATGGTTATAATTCAGGTCAAAACTTCACTTATGGTATTTTGAATGATCCAAATTTACCTCTCTACACATCTGTAGCACAAGGTGCTGGTGGTCAAACAACTTGGGCTTCAAAAACATTCAACGAAATTGTTGCTGATATTAAAACAGCTATGTCAGCTTTACGCTTGCGTTCAGGTTCTAACTTTGATCCGTATTCAGATGCTTCTGTTTTAGGTATTGCAGATAGAGCTATTGATATGTTAGCAACAGTTAACAGCCTTGGCACTACTTCAGTTCGTGAATGGATTGCTGAAACATATCCAAAATGCCGTGTAGAAAGCATTCCAGAATTTACTGGTGCAAATGGTGGTGCTGATGTGTTCTACTTGTTTGCAGAAACAATTAACGGCCGTAAGGTTGTAGATCAATACATTCAAGACGCTTTGCGTTTATTAGGTGTTGGCAAATATCCAAAATCATTTGTTGAATGCTATTCAAACGCAACAGCTGGTGTCTTGGTTGCTCAACCAATCGGCATTGTTAGATATACAGGTATTTAATCAAAAGAAAGGAGGACTAAAATGCCTTATGTAACATCAAAAATGGGTGCAGGAGTTATTTACGCTATTTATGGTAAAACAGCAGGTGGATTACCTTATGTTCAGAAAGAAATTGTTGTAAATGGTGGTTCAGGTGTAATGAATAAAAACCTTATCACTCCTAATGGTGTAGTAACTTCTGTATCTGATGAAGAAGCTGAAATGTTAAAATCAAATCCATTGTTTAAATTGCACGAAGCAAATGGTTATGTGAAAATTCATAGAACTGCAAAAACAAAAACAAATGATTTGAAAGAAAAAGACAATTCAGCACAGAAAACAGCTGAAGATTATCAGAAAAAGGGTAAAAAAGCACCTAAAGTTTCAAAAGAATAGAGGAAAAAATGGTTGCCACTATTACATTAACTGTTGAAGATTTTATACAAGATTTCCCTGAATTTGCTAATGATGATATCAATAGTATTCAATCTTTTATAACTCAAGCAGGTTGTTATGTAAGCACTAATAATGTTGGTGTTTTAAGAAACGATTGCAGAAAGCTAGCAATAGAGCTTATGGTTGGACATTTGTTGACTTTACAAAATAAAATCAATAGTGGACAAACTGCAACGGGTCAAGTGGCTTCCACTTCTATTGACGCTGTTTCTGTTTCATTGGTAGCCCCACCTAATAAAAACCAGTATGAGTATTGGCTAAATTTAACTCCTTATGGACAAAGACTCCTTGCCTTGTTAGTTGCAAAAGCTCCTGCTGGTTTTTATATGGTTGGAAGTTATCAGAGGGTTTTAAGATGAAGTTGACAATCAAGCTAAACGATAGATTAAGAAATTTAGAAAAATTAAAAAATATGAAACTTTCTGTCGGTTGGTTTGAAGATACAAGATACAATGATAATACTCAAGTTGCTCAAGTTGCACAATGGCAAGAGTATGGAACATCAAGAGGGATACCACAAAGACCTTTTATGCGACCTGCACAAATGAATAATGAAGAAAATTGGAAAAAGATTTTTGCTTATGGTTTAAAAAAAGGGTGGAGTTCAGATCAGATAATGAAAACTTTAGGGTTACAGGTTCAAGGGGATATTCAGAAAGCAATAAGTAATGTGTTTGAGCCACCTTTAAAACCTGCCACCATTAAAGCACGAATGAGAAGAAGAGCAGATAAAAAAACAGTAGGCAATTTAACAAAGCCTTTAATTGATACTGGGGTTATGTTTGGTTCTGTTAGTTATAGGATTGAAGAATGATAGATAATGTTTTAAATGTTGCCTTAACTGTTATTCCTCCACAGACACTTTATTATGAGAAGTGGCTGGGTAATGATACAAATGAACTTGGATATTCAGTTCCTACATATTCTGATCCTGTAGAAATAAAAGGTTCAGTTCAAAATCACATCACAGAGAGAGTTAGACAAGCGTATAATTTAGATATGGATAGAAATTATTGCTTGGTAAACATACCTGCCGAAGTTGTAGGAATTGAAACACAGACAACACCTGATAGGCTAACTATTAAAGGTCAAAAATGGATTGTTGTTAAGTGTAATAATTGGTATAGCTATAATGGGTGGGTTAAGTTAATTGTAGTGTTAGAAAAAGATTATCAGGGGGTTGAGTATGCCAGTTAAAACAGAAAATCAAATTGCTCAATCCTTAATTGGATTTATTAACAATTTCTTAACAAATAAAAATATTGATGGCTGGGTTGTTAGACAGGGGAATCAGCCTACAATGACAGGGTTTGTTGATAAATCAATTTATGTTACAAGAATTTCATCAAGACGGAATGGGTGGCAGGCTCATAGAGATAAATGGAATGAAGATTTAGGACAGATGGTCCATAGTGAAGAATATATTCAGGAAGTTTTATTTCAAATATCTGCTTTTAAGAAAAGGAATCCATCAGATATAAATGAATTAACGAGTGGGGATATTTTAAACTCACTTATGACTTTCTTGCAAGGTTCAGCAGGGATAAAAGCCTTTCGTGATATTGGCTTTCAAACATACAGGCTAACAGAATTAAGAGAGCCTGTTTTGGTTGATGATAGTGAACTTTACGAGAAAATACCCTCATTTGACATTTATGTAATTTTATTGCAAAATGAAGAAGATGATATAGGGTATACAGACAAGTATAACATCAATTTGAAAGGAATATAGAAATGGCAATTAGTAAGTCAAGATATGTTCTCATTACATCAGGGGTCGGTGGCGAAGCTGTCGCAGGACGCAGAGAATTGATTGCTCGTGTAATGACAACAAACACACTAGCCCCAACAGATAGCATTTTAGAGTTTGGTGGAGGTGCTACAACAGCATTGAAAAATGTTGGCATTCATTTTGGAACTACATCAGCAGAATATGCTTTTGCTTCAAAATATTTTGGATATATTAGCAAAGACGCTATTCAGCCAAATAAGATTTCATTTGCAAGATATAGTTTAGAAGCTACAGCTCCTCAACTTATTTCAACACAAATAGGACAGTTAGCACAATTAAAAGCTATTGCTGATGGTTCTTTTAAAATCTCAATGGGTGGAGTTTCAACTGATTTAACAGGAATTAACTTAACAGCCGTAAATAGCTTATCAGAAGTAGCAACAGCAATTCAAAACGCTATTCAAGGCTATGGAGAAGGTGGAGAATTATTTACTGGTGCAACAGTTACATTCACAAATGGAGCTTTTGTTTTAACTGGTGGTTCTACTGGATCAGCTGTTATTACTGCAGTTGCTTCTGCTTCAGAGGGAACAGATATTTCTTCATTAATTGGTTGGTCGTTAGCAACAAATCCAATTGTATCTGTTGGTATGGATTCAGAAACATTATCTCAAGCATTAAGTCGCATTTTAAACACAAATGACAATTTTGGCTCATTCTGTTTCTTGACTACACTAACAACTGAACAAATTACAGAAGTTGCTCAATGGACAAATGCGCAGAATGTAAGTGTATTATATTCTCAAGCTGTCACATCTTCAAATTATGCAGAAATTCAAACAGCAGTAACTGGGTTGAATGGTGTAGCGTTAACTCTTAATAATTCATATATGCCTATGTCAATTTTGGCAAGTGTCAATTATGATAATCCAAATGCGGCCACGAATTATATGTATAATTCTTTCCCATCAGATGTGCCTTCAGTAACAAGTGACACAATGGCTGATACCTATGATAAAGTAAAAGTAAATTATCTTGGTGCTACACAGCAAGCAGGAAAATTAATTGCATTTTATCAAAGAGGTGTTTTGCAAGGAGATATTTCTGATATGGGTGTCTATTGCAATGAAATTTGGTTAAAAGACGCTATCTCAACAGATTTATTAAATATGTTCCTTGCTTTAAAACAAATTCCAGCTAACAATTCAGGAAAAGCAACAGTTCGTAGCGTTATGATTCCAGTTTGTGAATCTGCTAAATTGAATGGTGTTATCCAAGTTGGTAAAGAATTGACTTCTGTTCAAAAGGCTTATATTACTTCACTTACTGGAGATAATGAAGTTTGGCGTGAAGTTGAACAAACAGGTTATACTCTTGATATTGATATTGTTCAAACGGTAAATGCTAACAATGGATTAACAGAGTATAAAGTTGATTACACTCTTATCTATTCTAAAGGAGATAGTATTAAGAGTGTTACAGGCACAAATATTTTAGTATAGGAGGTAAAATATGCAAGACGTATCAGCAACAGGTATTAGAGCAACGGTTCAAGCCTCTATAACTTTCCCTGCCGGTTTTAGTGTTACAGCATTTGCAGATGATGCAGATCCTATTGCTTCATCAGATTTGCAAATTGTAGAACACGGTATGAGTGTAAACGGTGATTTAGTTACTTGGAGTTCTCCTAAAGCAATTCCTATGACTTTAAATGTTATCGCTAACACAGAGGAAGATAAAAACCTTGATATTTTATATAATGCTAACAGAGTAGCTAAAAATAAAATATCAGTAAGAGATGTCATAACAATCGTTTTAACTTATCCAGATGGAACATCAAAAACAGCTACAATGGGTAAAATTACAACTGCTAAACCTATTAGAGATGTTGCTTCAAATGGTAAGATTAAATCAAGAGCTTATGGTTTTATTTTTGAACAACTTGTTTAATCAGAGTAGGAGGACACTATGATTAATGAAAAAGAGATTGAGGTTAGAGGTAAAAAGTTTATTATCTCAAAAGTTCCGGCAACAGTAGGTAGAGAGATTTTATTCAAATATCCAACTTCAAATATTCCTAAAATTGGTGATTACAACACGAGTAATGAAATTATGCTTAAATTGATGTCTTATGTAGCGGTAGAAATGCCAAATGGAGATAAACTTCAATTAAGCACACAGACATTAGTTGATAACCATATTCCTGACGCTCAGACTTTAATTCTGTTAGAAAAGGAGATGTTTGCATATAACTTTGATTTTTTTCAAAATGGCAACGCCTCAAATTTCTTGAAAGGATTGGAGAAACGAGCCACACAGAAAGGTATAGGAATGTTGACGACTTTATTGGAACGATTATCAGTGAAGGAAAAGCAACACTCCACGAATTAAGGACTTGCTACTCATTAGAGGACGCAATGAGTATATGGGAAGCAACAATAGTGCCAAAGTATAATGCTTGGGCGGAAAATGAAAGGGCTAAAAGAAAATGAGTGTTGCGGATATTTTTGCTTTTGTTTTTGAAACTCAAGGGGCTGATGATGTAAAGCGTTCAATTCAAGATATTAATAAAGAGATTAAAGAACTTGAAGAACGAAACGGCCAGCTTACAGAAGAAGAAGTAAAAAGATATAATACACTCAAAGAAGAAAAAAAAGCTACAGATCAACTTAACAATTCTTCAAAAGATTTAGGTAAATCACTATTCAGTCTTATTGGGACTTATATGGGATTAAGAAAAGTTGTATCTGAGGTTATGGGATTTGCCAAAGGGGGAGAAGATTTACTTTTAATGGCAAATTCAGCAAATACAAGCACTCAAGCTTTAGAACGTCTTGGAATTGCATTAGAAAACTATGGAGGGGGTCTGTCCTCCGCCTCCTCCGCCCTATCGTCACTCAACCAACAAATGCAAGATATAAAATTTGGTGGTGGTGGAGCAATTAGAGATGTAGCTATTCGTTATGGGATAAGTTTATCAGGAAAGAATGGTTTAGCTACAGGCGAAGAAATGCTATATAATATAGCACGAAGAATGGAGGGACTAAATACTCAAGCTCAACTTGATTTAGGGCAGAGATTGGGTTTAGATAGCTCTATGATAGCACTTTTGCAAAATGGTGTTGCAGGGCTTAATAAAGAACTTGAAAGAGCTTCAAAATTCACTTTATATGATAAAGAAGATATAGAAAACAGTAGAAAGTTCCAAATGGCATTAAGAGAATTAAGAATGTCATTTTCTCAAGTTTGGGGAGTCATATCAAGGTCTTTACTTCCTTCTATTACTACAATGACAAATTTATTTGCAAAATTGTTTAGCTATATTGCAGATCATAAAGGATTTGTATTAGGATTTTTTATAACTCTGTCAGCTATATTGGGAGTAATGGCTATAAAGGCAGGAATTGTTGCACTTCCATTTATAAAGTTAATTGCTATTATTGGACTAATCGGAACAGCTATCGGTCTATTAGTTGATGACTTTATAACATTTCAAGAAGGTGGAGACAGTGCTATTGGTAAAGTCGTAAACACATTTAATGATTTTTTAAGTCATTTAAAATGGACAAGAGATAAAATAGTTGAGATATTTACAGGTATATGGGATTCATTTGTTGAACAATTTGCAGACGCTTTTGATAAAGTGAGAGCTGGTATTGAATGGATTGTTGATAAATATAACACGATTAAAAGCTATATTCCTTTTTTTGGAGATGATGAACCTAAAAAAACAAAATCAGCAGTTGCTGTTATGATGTCAACGAATAATCCTTTAAATTCTATGCCAATAAACAGTATTTTAAATAATAAAGCATTTTCAACAAACATTAAGATTGACAATGTTGAAGTAAATACACAGGCCACAGACGCTTATGGTATTAGTAAGGGTATTGGTGGAGCTTTAACAAAAGAATTTGATGATTTGTTATATCAGAATACAGGAGGGGCTTTAGCGTGAGTTTTATATCATTAAATATCGGAGATATATTTTTATCATCAGTTACAAAACCAGTTGCCATTTATGAAGATGCAAGAGAGGTTTTAACAGGAAATATTTTAATGTCTTCTGCTATTATGTCTTGCTCTGTTACAGATGATAGTAAATTAATGGAACACCCTATTGAAAGTGGTGCTTTAGTTGTAGATCATAAAGTTATAAATCCTGTTGAGATAACTTTAAGACTTTGCTTGCCTGCTTATATATATTCATCTGTATATCGTGAAATAAGACGGTTATATGAAGATAGTGTTTATTTAAGAATAAAGACAAAGGCTCAATGGTATACAAATATGGTGTTGCAAGCGTTACCTCACGATGAAACGCCCGAAACATTTGATAGATTGGTTTTTGATTTGCATTTTAAAGAAGTTTTAGAGGTTCAGCCTGTCTATGTTAAATTTCAATCCAAAAAACTTAAGAATATTGAAAATAGTGATACTCAAAAGCTTGGAGATAATTTGACAAACAGTAGCAAAAAAACATCTATTCTTGCCGATGGACTAAATGCACTTGGAGGATTGTTTTAATGATAGAAATTGATGTTCAACAAATACCGAATCAAGAATTTTTTAAAGAAATTGATGGTTATAAATACAATATCAGAATCAGAACATTTAAGTCTATGACATTAATGGATATTGATATTGATGATGTCAATGTTAAACATTCTGTTAGAGTTTGTCCTAATGTTCCAATTATTCCATATAAGTATTTAACAAAGGGTGGAAATCTTATGTTTGTATGTGTAAACGGAGATTATCCGAATTATGCTAAATTTGGTATTACACAACAATTAGTTTATTTAACAGATGAAGAATTAGAGGGCTTAAATGCGTAAAAGAAAAGTCATCATTGAATTTAAAACTCCAGCAGGGGATAAAAGGCTTGATGGGATAGAGGTTAAATTTTCTGTTGAAAAACTTATGTCTGCAGTTATGAATAAAGCGTCTATCGATATTTGCAATCTTTCATCAAAAGATATTGAATATTTGACAACATATACAAGTGAGTTTATTGCTATAAATGAAAGAAAAAGGATAAGGCTTTTTGCTGGTTATGATGACTCTGTTGCTTTAATTTTTGATGGAGATATCGTTGAAGCTAAACCAACAGCCCCACCTGATAAATGGTTAAGATGTAAAGCATTATCTGGGTATTATGCAAATAAAGATGTTGTTTCAAGGTCTATGATTGGAGATGTTAGCATTCAAGAGGTTTTTGCGGATGCTTCAAATGTTTTAGGGTTATCTTTAAATTATGAAAGTTCAGAAAGTAAAAAAATATCAAACTTTTCATTTACTGGAGATAAAAGAAAGATTATCAAAGAACTTTCTCAACTTGGTAATATAGATGTTTTTGAAGATGATGGTGTTCTTAATGTTTTAGATAAAGGGCAACCTAAAAAAGGTTTTACTAGATATATAAGTGAAAGTTCAGGTCTTATTGGTGTTCCACGTCCTGATCCTATCGGTATAGAGTTGGATTTGTTGCTTGATAATTCTCTTGAAATAGGACAGAAAGTTTATCTAAATAGTCTTACATATCCGTCTTGTAATGGTGAGTATTATATATATGAATTAAAGCACGCTGGAGATTTAAGAGGAACAGAGTTTTATACAACCATAAAGGCAAGGAGATTTAATAGTGTCAGTTTCTAATTCACAAGTGCCTAACTTCAACCCTGCGAATAGAGATAATCTTTCAGGTGTTATTTTAGAAGTTTTAAAAAACTTTTCATTATCACTTGAAAATTGCTTGCCTGCGATTGTTGTTTCTCACGATAGAGTAAAAAATACAGTTATTGTTCAGCCTGCTATAAACACTATTCTTACAAGTGGGAATGCACAGGCCAGAGATAATATAGAAATCCCAGTTCATATATTTGGTGGTGGGGGTGTAATAATATCTGCACCTTTAAAAGAGGGAGATACAGGGTGGATTATTGCTTGTGATAGAGATATAGCTTTATTTAAGCAGTCTTTGACAATTTCAAATCCTAATACTTATATGACACATAAGTTTTCATTTGGTTTTTTTGTTCCTGATAAAATAAAAGGATTCACAGTTCAAGAGGGAGAAGATAATGCTTTTTTAATTCAAACACTTGATGGAACAACAAGACTTGCTTTAAGTGATGGAATAATTAAGATTGCTTCAAAAGAAGATGTAGAAGTTGAATGTGTTAATTTGACAGCAACAGCTGATAATGTTATTATAAATGGTAACACACATATAAATGGAAATTTAACCGTGACAGGACCAATTACAAGTCAGACAGATGTTATTTCAGGAACGATAAGTGGTAAACTTCACACTCATTCAGGAGTAACAGCTGGAAATGCCTCAACAGGAGCACCACAATGATAAGTATGCTAACAGATAATAACAATGACTTATATCTTGATGGGAAGAGAAATCTTGCTTTTGGATCAGATATAAAAGCCGTTGTTCAAGTTGTTCAAAATGAATTAAATACTTTGCTTGGTGAAATTCAAATGGATACGACTTTGGGTATTCCTTATTTTGAAACGATATTTAACAAATCTTCCCCTGATATTTCAGCTTGGGAGGGTTATATGATAGAAACAGCTGAAAAAGTTAATGGTGTTATTCGGGTTGATGAAATGCAATCATCTATAAAAGACAACACATTGACTTATACAATGACGATTATAACTCAATACGGATCTGCCGTTATTACTGGTTGAAAGGAGACCTAATGCCATACAATTATAATACTGATACAGGTTTAATTGTTCCAGACACAGCTGAAATTTATACAGAAGTTGAAAATGAATTTACTACTGCTTTTGGTTCTGATTTAGATTTAAGTTCAAGCACTCCTCAAGGAAGACTTATTGAAATGGAAGCATTGGCAAGACAAGGAACGGTTGGCTTATGTGCATTAATTGCTAATCAGATTAATATTGATTATGCAACGGGCCAGTATCTTGACGCTATTGGTGCTTTTTTTAATGTTGCACGAAAAGGAGCAACAAGCACATCAGTTTTAGCAACTGTTGCAGGTGTCGCTGGGACAATTATCCCTGCAGGTTCTTTAGTTCAAACACAGGCAGGAGATGATTTTTACCTTGAGAATGAAACAATTATCCCAGAGCAGGGCTTTACAACTGCTTACTTTTTATCAGTTGAACAAGGAGATATCCCTTGTGCAACAGGAACATTGACAATCATTATTGATCAGACTATCGGTTGGGAAACTGTAAATAATCCAGTTGCGGCCATCATTGGTTCTAATCAAGAAAGTGATTATGATTATAGAAAACGGATTAAATCAGCTCGTTATGTTGGTATTAGTTACATTCAAGCAATTAAGGCTCAACTTGAACAGGTGGAAAATTTAAAATCTTCATTTGTTTATGATAATGTTGAAGATGATCCAGTTGTTTATGATACAATTACAATTCCAGCACATAGTATCGTTGTTGTTGCTGATGGTGGAGCTGATGAAGATGTAGCACAAGCTATTTTTAGCAAGAAGTCAGCAGGAAGTGGTTATACTGCTATTCCTAATCAGTCAGTAACTGTAGAAGTGGCAGATGGTGCTTATGGTGTTGAGTATCCAGTAACCTTTAACAGACCTGAAGTTTTACAATTTGAAATTAATATACAGGTTAGAAATAATAACTACACAGGCGCAGATTTAGAAACGGCCGTTCAAAATGCTATTCTCACTTGGGCTAATGGAGATGTTGAAAGTGTTGACGGTTTAAAAATTGGGCAAGACGTAAGTCCTTTTGAAATTGCTTCAGCTGTTTCTGAACAGTTGCCTTCAATTTATGTTAAAAGTTGTCTTATCTGTGCAGTAGGTGGAACACCTTCAGCAGAAGAATTATCTTGCACAAATGCTCAAATTTATGCGATTGAAGTTAATAATATAAATGTGGAGATTGTAGGATGACAGAAAAAGTCTATACAACAGATACGTCAATAAACCTTGGGGATTGCTTTTTATGGCAGTATGATTTGGCTAAAAGATTAAAAAGCTTAATGCAGGCGAAGCAAAAATTTTATAAACAATCTGTTTCAGACTTTTGGCTAAATTGGACCACAAATGTTTTCAACATCAATACAGCAAATACTTTTGGGCTTTCTTTATGGGGAAGCCTTTTGGGAATAACAAGGCCCTCTTATGAAGATAACGGACAATTAGTCCCTTTTACTGATGAACAGTATAGAACCTTGATTAAAGGTAGAT
Organism: Clostridia bacterium; assembly: GCA_045580715.1. Taxonomy (GTDB): domain Bacteria; phylum Bacillota; class Clostridia; order UBA1381; family UBA1381; genus RGIG1988. Next base: position 7,593 of record JAZNOH010000153.1, on the reverse strand, counting down.
TGTTATTGATGAACTCAAATGGTTCAATTAAAGATTTAAATGCTTATTTGAATTTTCTTTTTCCAAGCAAACCTGTTTTTGTTGTTGATTATGGTAATATGCATATTTCATTAATTTTTTATTATCAGCCAACAAATCAAGAGTTAGCAATCATTCTTTCAGATGGTTTTTTACCTAGGCCTGTCGGAGTTAAAATTGATTGGATTATCGTTCCACCTGATCAAACATTTGGTTACTATGGTCAAGAATTATCTACATTTGACAACGGAACCTTTTTGGCTTAATATCTTTTAAAGGAGAAAAAAGATGGCACAAACGCTCAATACCCCTCAAGTTTTAAATCAGCCTATTGCTAATAACGGCGATAAAAATGTGATACCAAACACAAATGACCAGTCAACTGGTTTAATGTCAATGTCAGCAGGTTTTCCACCTGTAACATCTCAACGTATTGCTGATGGTGGTATTCCTCCACGCCGTTCAGATGTAAATGGAGCTTTAAACCTTATATCTCAACAGCATTATTTTTTACAGAACGGTGGCACCTATACATTTAGACAAGATGTTTCTAATGCTATTGGTGGTTATCCTAAAAACGCTATTCTTTATTATGAAGATCCAGATGGTAATTTGACACTTGTCAGATCATTGGTTGAGAATAACACAAATAATTTTATTAATGATCCGTCTTTAATTGATGGTGTTAACTGGGAGCGTTTAAGTCTTGGTATAGCTAATGCGAATATTGGACAAATCATACAAGTAGCCTGTGCTCCTGATTATACGCCTTTTGGCACTTTACCTTGTGATGGTTCACAATATAGTGCTTCAAAATTCCCTACATTGTGGCAGAATTATTTAACAGCAGATACTCCTTTATTGAATACTTGCACTTTAGAAGAATGGGAAGCAGAAGTATCATCTAATGGTCAATGTTTGAAGTTCGCTATTGACACAACGAATAATGTTTTTAAGGTTCCGTTAATTAAAGATGGCACACATCTACAACAAGCCTTAACAGATGATGAGTTAAGTAAATTTTATTCTGATGGTTTGCCTGTTTTAGATTTAAGCACAGTAGGAGCACATACTCATACTCGTGGGACAATGAATATTACTGGCGGTCCGATTCATATTAATGCCTACGGGCCAGGAAACATAACATCAGGAGCATTTAGAACAGTTGCAACAGGAGCTTCTCATAATGACTCTGGTGGAACTGGTGTTGATATTTATTTTAACGCAGAAAATGCTTGGACTGGTGCTACTTCATCAAATGGTAACCACACTCACACATTCACATCAAGCAAAGTTGGTAAATATAACACAGTGCAACCAGTTTCTTTTGGTATAAGATTTTTTGTTGTTGTAGCAAATGCTGTTAGAAATGAATCAATGATGGACTGGAGTCAATGGCAGTCAGATTTACAAGGGAAAGCTAATATTGATTTAAGTAATTTATCTGCACTAGGTGAAAAACATTTTTTAAATTATAATCAAGTTACCAACTGTTTAATTGAAATTTCTCAAGACATAAACCTTGAGCTTAACAACGGCACTTTGACTTTGAAAGCGGGAAGTAAGGTTTATGTGCCGAATGGGTTTGAAGCAGATGGAACGACACCGAAGTTTGATGTGATTGTTATTAATAATGATATAACCCACCAACAGTCAGCTAATGGTGAGATTACTGTTTATTACAACCTTACCGGAAATCAAATGATATCATTTTATTCAGACGCCGATGATAGTGGTTCAACAGTTCCCACTTATTCTAAAACATTTTACAATACAAGCACAAACAAATTATCAAGATATGAAGGTGGTGCAACTGATGATAGAGTGTTTTCATTTCCATTAGCGAGAGTTACTGTTTCAAGTGGCGCTATTTCTTCCATAGACCAAGTCTTCAACGGCTTTGGTTATATCGGCTCAACTGTCTTTGCACTTCCGGGTATTAGAGGGTTAAGTCCGAACGGAAGAAATGCGGATGGAAGTTTGAAGAATATTGAATTTACTATACCGAATGTTGTTACAAGAACCTTTTCATCTTCAGATAATTTTAAATATGCGGGGTTTGGCATAAACGCACTAACATTTGTTTTTGGTCGTGATGATATTAACATTATTACATATAACAAAGAGGAAAACTATATATATGACGGTTCTAATGTTTGGTGGAATCAATGTATATGTGGTTCATTTACATTGACAAATGGTGTTATCTCAAACTTCAACCTCAAAACCACCTTTCAAGCAGTTGACAGAAATGACACATCTTGGTTGTCGGGATTGGGAGCGCCTTCAAACAGATATATTGATTTGACTTTGGGAGCTAGTCAATCAACATATACGGCACCGGCGTATGGTTATTATTATATCAGACTTATTGGAACAGCAGGAAATTATTTTTATTTAAGAAATAGAAGCGCAAGCTATATTGCCGATGGGGGAACTTTTGGTGCTAGAGCAATGGATGCAAGTGTTCGCGTTAGAAAGGGCGATGCAGTGTATGTATCGTATAACGGAACAATATCAACAGTTGAAGTCTTTAGATTCATTTATGCAGAAGGAGAAACAGAATAATGTTTAAAGCAATTAAAGATAATAAAATCATAGCAATTTGCGAAAAGAAAGAAGTTAAAGTTACTTATGATAATGTATCTAAAACTGTATCATTTAATCCGAAAGACCATTTTCCTTGTTTAGTTTATGATGAAGTCATTGAAGATATGGAACACTCAGTTGACGAATACGAACACTATCAAGGGGAGTTCTTGCTTAAAACTTATATTCCAGTAGAAGTTTATAATGAGCAAATCCGTCAAACACGTCAATCTTTATTTACAGAACAAGCTGACCCTTTAAAGCTTGATTATGATGAAGCATTAGCTCGTTATGGTGAAACAGATGAACGAACCATTGAAGCTAAAAACACTTGGTTAGAAAAGAAAGATGAGATTAGAGAGAATAATCCTTATATTGAAGAACACACAGAAACAAAGGCTTCTGATGTTGTTGACGATTCGGAAATTATAACAGAAAGAGAGGTTGAAAATGGCTAATATTACTCCACACAGTGAAACTAATTTAGAAGGTGTTGATTTATCAGAAGCAGGTAAGCAAAGATTTTTATTTGTCAATGAATTAAGTGGAACAGTTGTATCAGAGCCGAATCCTCTTGATAATTCAGTTTTAGTAGAAACGACAGATGGTAATTTACAAAGGGCTTTTGCAGTGGTTCCTATTGCTACAATGCCTACTACAGCTATTGAAAGTGTAAATGGACAAGTTGGAGTTGCAACTGTAAACGGTTCAAACACAAATGCGACTGTTGCAGGGATTGAAGATACTATTGAAAATCATTTAAATACTGTTAAAACAGATTTAGGGGATTTGGGAGATGATTTAACAGATTTAAGGAATAATGCAGTTTTAAAATCTAGGACAACTCCTCAAGAGGTTAAATCTTCTTTATCTGTAAAAGATGAGATAAGTGTTAAAGATGGAAGTGGGAATGAACTTCAACTTTCTATTATTGGAGGCGTTGCTACAATAGCCACTAATAATGGATTAGACATTATTTCTGATACAAATTTTGACAGTCATCCGACAGTTGTATTAGATAAAGATTTTGATTTAATGACAAATGGCCAGTTGGTTAGTAAAGGACAAGTTCAATCTGTTTTGTCAGATGTAACTGGGACTCATTTTGAAAAGTGGGTAGCTATTGGAAAGCCTGAGGATATTACATTAACTGAGTCCTTGCAAAAGTTATATATACCTGCTACAACACGTTTTCCAAATGTTCCACCTGCAGATATTCAACCAACTGAAGATGGAAAAGGTATTGTTTTTAAAAAGGCTGGATTGGTTCATATTAAAAGAAATGTAAGCCTTGGCGGTTCTAATACTGAAAACCTTTATTATGAAGCAAGAATTAACGATCAGCGAATTGAACCATTATTAATGCAAGCCGTAAGTGTATCTCAAAATACTATGAATTACAGCATTGAGTTCTATTGGGAGGTATCAGCAAATCAAGAGTTTAGTATATGGGCTAATTGTTTAACAGATGAATGCACATTGAACTACAAAGGCGTTACAACTGTTATTGAATATTTATAGGTTAAACAATGTGTGATGGACAGCAAGCAATTTTAGATTTGATAAAAACAGGGGAAAAACTACCTCCTGAAATGATAGCAATCCACCAAAGACAGATAGAGGATTTTAACAAAATGAACGCTAAAATTGTAAAGATTGAGAAAGATATAGAGGAGTTGAAAACCAACAGCAAATTGACTGATGAAAAGGTTGATAAGATTCTTAATCTTTTAACTTCGAATAGGTCACTTAATCCGTTTTTTTCAAAATTGCTTGATGTCAAATATTTTTGGTTATGGCTTATTATCATAACAGGTTTAATTTTTGGCGTTAACTTTGAAAACATTATAGACCATTTCAGCAAATAGGGGGTTAAATGTATACACTTATTAAACAGTTTGAAGGATGTGAATTAACTGCATACTACTGCCCTGCAGGAAAGCTAACTATTGGTTACGGAAACACTTTTTACAAAGACGGTTCTCCTATTAAAGAGGGCGATACAATAACACAAGCAGAAGCTGATGATTTGCTTGATTGGTATTGTAGAGAGCATATAGAATTACCAAAAGGCGAATGGTCTTTAAATCAAAAGAGAGCTTTATATTCTTTGATTTACAACATAGGAATGAATGCTTTTAATAAAAGTAAGTGCAAAAAGGCCATTGAAAGACAGGACTGGGCCGAAGCTCATAAACAATGGGATTGGACCAAAGCAAACGGAAAAGAGCTTAAAGGTCTTGTTAGAAGAAGAAACGCAGAGAAAAAGCTATTTTTTAACGAAATAACGCTAGATATTCCTTTTTAAGGGGCTAATATGATAAAACCTTATATTCTTGCTTTATGTTTATTTATAGGCTTAACAGGTTGCAAATCCCCTGATGTTAGTGAAAACATCACACAAAACACGATAAAAGAGGTTGTAGAGGTTAAAAAAGTTATTAAGCAAATAGAGGAAAAGACCCCTGTTGAATGTAAGACAGATTTGTTTTTATCGCAACTTCAAACAATTACCACACAGACAGATAGTATAAAAGCACAAGTTGAAAATATATCTCTTGCTTGCCAAACAGAAAAAAGTGTTTTAAGAGAAAAAATAAAAATAAGAGAGTTGATTATTCTTTGTTTTATTGCTTTAATAATTTTGTTGTTAGTTATAAAATTAAAGAGGGGTTAATAAATGGCATATTGGACACTTTTTTTCTTTATTTTAGGTGCATTGGTTCGCAGAGGATTAGGAACTCACTATTATTTGTTTGGCATACGAATTAGTCGTTTTTGGAAGTTATTAGGGCTTGTGTTATTTGCAATGTCAATGTATTGGATTAAAGGGATATTTCCAACAGATTGGACATCTGCTTTTTGTATGGTATGGGCCATTGGGTGGCTTGTTCGCTTTAATTCTCATACTCACGGAGATTATTTTGATTTAGAAAGCACTAAACCTGATGAAGACCGTTCTTGGTGGGTTAGTAGAGTATTAAAAGCTATTTTTGGCGTTGGTGGTTATTATCATTTTGGTGGAAACTTTATCGGTTTAATGCTCGGTTATCTTGTGCCTGCTATATTTGCAAGTTTAACAATGACATATCATTGGTTTTGGATAGCTGGTTTTACGGCCCCATTAGCTTATAGCTTATGTTGTTTCTGTTTAAAATCTATTGGTTCTCAAACAGAATATGCAGAGTATCTGCACGGTGCTTTAATGTTAAGCTTGTTTTTTGTTAATGTATAGGGGATAGAATGTCAGAGTTAAAACAATTAGTTTTTGATGAAATAATGTTTTTATCAACAAATGATAAAGCAATGCCAAAAGAAAATGGGTTAAGATCTGAAATATCTTATAATGAAGTTAAAATTTTAAATAGTAGAAATAGCTCAATTTCATATATGTTAAGTCTTTATGATAGACAAGTTTATTTATATAAGCAATTAAAAGAAAGACATAGGGGTTGACAGTAAAAAAAATAAATGCTATATAATAATGTGTGAATTTTCTGTAGTTTTAAAATTACTCTCCCACCCTCTAAAGAAATTTAGAGGGTTTTTTATTGACAATTAAAAAATAAATGATTAATCTATATTTGGGTGGTGTTATTTATTCAATAACAATAATCTAGATCAAGTGTTAAATATAAATAAAACAGTCCGCCACCCACTTAAAACTATGACAGAGAGAGAAAAAAAAGCGGCACGAATTTGTGCAAAAATTCAAGTTAAGGCTTATAGTAGAAGACTTAAGCCGTTAGAATGCTCTCGCTGGGATAAAATGATAAAGATAATACTTCACGAAAGGGGGAAAAAACAAAATGAAGCATAATCTTACTGATAAAGAAATAGGGGAATGGAGTTTAAAAAAATTCCCAACAACACTCAAACAGCAGATGGATAAATTGAGAGAGGAAACTCAAGAAATGATGTTTGAATTAGCAGATATGTGGATAGTTATCTGTGGGATAAAAGCAAGAGGTTCAACAGCTAAATATCCAACATACAATGAGTTCTGTAAACAGTATTCTGTCAATCCTGTAAGATTCAGAAGTATAATTAATCAGAAGTTGCTTATTGATGATAAATCACCTTATGATGATGTTGATGGTGTTTTAAAAAGACGAAAGTTAGAGATTGATGTAATATGAAAAAAGCCCCAGTTTTGAACTGGGGTTTTTCAGAGACTTTTGTATGAAAAAACTTCATCTTCTCGTGTGGATTTGTTTGGGGGGGGTAAGAGGTTTTTCCACGAAGCAGATGACCTCTTGAACTGCTAATCATTAGAAACAAAATGATTAATTATATTATAGATATTATTTTTTTATATGTCAATACAAAAAAAATAAAAAAAATGAAAAAAAATGCTTTTATTTTTAAAAAAAACTCTTTATATTAATATTGGATAATATATTATCCGTAGCAGAAAGTAAAGTTAAGAAAGGGGAGAAATGACAGAATATAAAGTAAAAATCCTAGAAAAAATAGCAAAAAAAAGAGTTGGCAGAACGCTTGAAGCTTTGGAGCTTGCAGGTGCTACTGAAGGTTTAAAAAATGCTATAAAAAAACAGATTTGGGAATTTAAGAATGATATAGAAGTTAATATTCTAAATGTAGGGGGAGATAATGACGAGAGTGGGTTCAAATAATTATATTACTATTCAGGGGTGGATGATAACAGAATTAAAGTTATCGGGGAATGAATTGCTTGTATATGCTTTAATATATGGTTTTAGTCAAGATGGAAACAGTAAATTTCAAGGTTCTTCATCATATATTGCAGAATGGTTAAACATTTCAAATGTTTCTGTTTTTTCTATTTTAAAAAGATTAATCAATAAAGGACTTTTAAAGAAAACAGAAAAGATTATCAATAATGTTAAATTATGTGATTATGAAACTTTATACCCTATTAATAATCTTAATGGGGGTAGTAAAGAAACTTTATACCCCCCCTATAAAGAAACTTTATACCCCCCCTATAAAGAAACTTTATAT
>JAZNOH010000152.1:0-1921 GCA_045580715.1 Clostridia bacterium | reverse complement strand
TGGAGTTTCAAGGTCTGCGTTAGAGGCAATGGCAGAGAGTAAGCCTGTTATAATTGCAGGTAATGAGGGGTATATTGGGTTGTTTGATGAAGATAAATTGCAGGTCGGAATTGATACTAATTTCTGTTGCAGAGGTTGTGTCCCATCAACATCGGAGCAGTTGGCAAACGATATCGGTGCATTTTTCGGAATGTGGGATGAGGATGTTGAAAAGCTTGCTGAATTCGGTAGAAATCTGATACTGTCAGATTATTCAGTCAAGAGAATGGCAGATGATACGGAGCGTGCTTATAAGGAGTTAAAAAAGATATGACAGATATTTTATTGCTTGGTTACTACGGTTTTAAAAACAGTGGTGACGATGCATTGTTGTTATCTATAATTCAACAGCTTAAAAAGACTGATAAAAGTCTTTCTCTTGGCGTGCTTTCTTTTAACCCTTTGGAAACAAAGGAGCAGTTTGGAATTGATGCGGTTGACAGAAACAATATTTTTGCTGTTTTAAAAGCAATTATTTCTTCAAAAATGCTTTTGGTTGGTGGTGGAACACTGATTCAGGACTCAACCAGCACAAAATCGCTTATATATTATCTTGCAGTAATCAAGATAGCTCAAGCTTTTAAAAAGAAAGTTATGCTTTATGCAAATGGAATAGGACCTATCAAAGAAGAAAATAGAAAAATCACAAAAAGAATAATTAATAAGGTTGATGTGATAACTCTAAGAGAGGAATTATCTTTAGAGGAGCTTAAAAAAATTGGAGTGGACAAGCCAAAAATTATTGTCACAGCTGATTCTGTTTTTGGGATTGATTATGAAAAAAAGCCTAAAATTCAAGAAAAACAATATCAGCTTGTGTCGGTGAGAAACCATAAAAATTTATGTAAGAATTTTTGCTCCGATATTGCAAAACTTTGTGATAAGATGTATGAAGAACATAATATTTCTACTGTTTTCATTCCGTTTCAAAAGAAAAATGATTTAGAAATAACTGAAAAAATCAGGAATTTGATGAAGAATGAGTCAGAGGTTTTTGATACTGAATGTGAATTTTCCGATTTGATGTCGCTTATGGAAAATGCAAGACTTTGTATCGGTATGAGATTACATAGCCTTATATATTCTGTGATTTCAAAAATTCCTTGCGTGGGAATTGTTTATGACCAGAAGGTTAAAGCCTTTATGGACTATATCGGACAGAAGAATTATCTTGATGCACACAGTTTAAATTATCAGGATCTAATGGAAAAAGTTGATTATGCATTGGAGAATGATGAAGAAATAAAGAAAAACCTCGAAAATAAGAGTTTAGAATTAAGAGAATTATCTCAAAAGAATGCACAAATTGCTATTGAGCTTCTGAAAGGATAGAAAAATGTCAAATAAAATGTTAAAGACAGCCGGTTTTATGACCATTGCAACCTTGCTTGCCAAGGTGTGCGGAATGGGAAGAGATATGCTGATTGCAGCATATTTCTCAACAGGATATGTTGGCGATGCATATATGACTGCGACCAAATTACCGACAATGCTTTTTGATTTGGTTATTGGAGGAGTTATAACTGCGTCTTTTATTCCTGTGTTCACAGGTGTGATGGGAAAAGACGGAAAAGAAAAGGCATTTGATTATGCAAATAAGTTTATAGGCTTGGTTTTGTCGATAACAATTTTAATTGCTGTTATCGGAATAACTTTTTCTGAAAGCTTAATTGGATTGTTAGCACCTGAATTTGATGCACAAACAGCAGGGCTGGCAAGTGAATTATCAAAGATTATGTTCCCTATGATAATTTTCACAGGACTTGCATTCTCTTTTGTGGGAATTTTGCAATCAAACGGAGAATTCAACATTCCTGCAATGATGAGCCTTGTGTCAAATTTGGCAGTAATTGCATATTTTCCATTGTTTGGTAAGCGATTT
>JAZNOH010000151.1:0-1690 GCA_045580715.1 Clostridia bacterium | reverse complement strand
AATTATGGGATATTATTGCATAAACCCAAATTATGAGGAAAAGTATTTAAAGAACATTGAAAATGTACTAAATGTTCCTGGATATATTGGTTTTAAATTCCTTCCAACATATCACCACTATCCATTGGATGGAGAAAACTATAAGAGTGCATTGGAATTTGCAAATAAGCATAAATTATATATCTTAATTCATACATGGGGTAATAATGACCCTCACAACGGACCAAGACATATTAAGATGCTTTGCGAAAAATATCCTGATGCAATGTTCATTATGGGACACTCTGCCCCTGGAGAACTTGACCAGGCAATCGATATTGTAAAAAATCATAACAATGTATTCCTTGATTTGTGCGATATACAAAGACACAGTGGAATAGTTGACAAAATGGTTGAAAATGTCGGCGCAGACAAGGTTTTATTCGGAACAGATATGCCTTGGTATGACCCTAATTATTGTTTGGGAAGTGTTTTATTCTCACACATAAGTGACGAGGATAAGTACAAAATTATTTATGGCAATGCAAAGAAAATTGCTGACAGATTTTCAAAATAACACAATGTAAAGGAAAAATACTATGTACGAAAAATATGGTAAACTTGATATTAATGTTTGGACTCCTTTAATAGGCTTTGATAAGGAAAATCCTGAAAACGGAGTTAATGAGTTACTTGAAAGAATGGATTTTAAGCCTGATGCAGTTTCTGCTTTCTTATTCCATATTGATATAATTATGCAACATGATGGTCTGGAGGTTGAAACAAAAATCCCTCCTGATTGTTGTTCATACTATGGTTCTCCAAGAAATGGAATAAGAGAAAGACAGGATTGGACAAATCAGGACCTTCATAAGCTTATTAAGGGCCTTGAGGATAATGGAATTGAAACATATATGAGCATTATGGGAAATGTTTCAGGCAATACTTTCCATGACGAGTGGATATATGATCACGAGGAAGTTATTTTTGATTCAAGAGACGGAAAAGATGCATACAATGTTTTGCGCAGAATGAAGGATGGCACCTATTTTGAAGATTTGTTTATAGAAAAGCTATGCAAATCAATGCTTGACTATGGTTTTACAGGCTTTTTGCCAACAGACAATTTCTGCCCTATGTGGCTGAGAATTTCCTTAGGCGATTTTTCTTCTGATATGGTTGAACAGTTTATTATGCATACTAATATTAAGCCAACTGATGAAATCCTAAATGGGCTTGGAAATGATTCAAATGAAAATAAAAATCTAAGAGGCGATTGGCTTTGGAATGAACATAAAATCGATTGGATAAGATTCTTATCATACAGATGGGGTGTGTTCTGGACAAAGGTTTGCGACAGATTACATGCAATCGGCAAAAAGGTTATGAGTCTTGGTGTATATTGCACAGACCCATTTGAAACACTTTATTGCTTGGGTATTGATTTAAGAATTTTAGGAAAATCAGGTCTTGATGGATTAAAACCAAATATTGTCCCAACAGGTCAAAGATTAAACCACCCTGAAAGAAAGGATTCGTTCTTTGACTTTATGGCTATGCTTCCTATGATTTCTGCAATTGTTCCAGATACAAAGCTATACACAATGCTTGGTGTGAGAGATGATACAGAGGAATGGGACACTATTCACCATGCACCTTGCAGCGTCGAAAGAGATATATACACAATGATGAACTTTATGCGTATAACTCC
>JAZNOH010000150.1:0-3953 GCA_045580715.1 Clostridia bacterium | reverse complement strand
GACAGGTTATTTGACTGACCCAAGAGAATTGGGAGATATGCCTGAATTCAAGCTACCTGACTATTTTGATATTAATGATAATATGGTTGTTGCACCTATTGAAGAAGAAAATATGGATAGTGTTGAGGTATTAAGAGGTCCTAATATTAAACCTTTCCCTGTATCAGAGCCTTTGGCAAAGGATATTTTAGCAAAATGTTCTCTTAAGGTTGAGGATAATATAACAACTGACCACATTATGCCTGCAGGTGCAAAAATATTGCCACTTCGTTCAAATATACCTGAAATTTCAAAGCACTGTTTTGCAGTATGTGATGAGGGATTTTATAAAAGAGCACTTGATATGGGTAAATCAATTGTTGTTGGTGGCTCAAACTATGGTCAAGGCTCATCAAGAGAACATGCAGCACTAGCCCCACTTTACTTAGGTGTTAAAGCAGTTATAACAAAGTCTTTTGCAAGAATTCATATGGCAAATCTTGTTAATGCAGGAATATTACCTTTGACATTTGAAAATGAATCAGATTATGATATGATATCTCAAGATGATGAGTTATTAATAGAAAATGTCATAGAACAAATTAAATCTGGCGACATTATTAAGGTAAAAAACATTACAAAGAATAAGGAATTTAATACAATTTTATCAGTTTCAGCAAGACAAAAGGAAATGCTTTATGCTGGTGGTCTTCTAAACTACACAAAACAAATGTCAAAATAATTTTAGGAGGAAAGAACAATGGCAAAAATTCAGATGACAACTCCGTTAGTTGAAATGGACGGGGACGAAATGACCAGAATTATCTGGAAAATGATTAAGGATATAATTCTTATCCCACATATTGATTTAAAGACTGAATACTATGATTTAGGTCTTGTTCACAGAAATGAAACTGATGATAAGGTTACATTTGACAGCGCTGAGGCGACAAAAAAATATGGTGTTGCAGTAAAGTGCGCCACAATTACACCAAATGCTGCAAGAATGCCTGAATATAACTTAAAACAGATGTGGAAATCTCCAAATGGAACAATTAGAGCAATTTTAGACGGAACAGTTTTTAGAACTCCAATATTGGTTAAGGGTATAACACCTTACATACCAACTTGGACTAAACCAATTACCATTGCTCGTCATGCATACGGAGATGTTTATAAAAATGTTGAAATGCAGGTTAGCGAAGGCTCAAAGGCTGAACTTGTATGTACAGATAAAAATGGGAATGTGACAAAGGAAACAATCTTTGATTTTGGGGATACAAGTGGAATTATTCAAGGTCTTCATAACAAGGATAACTCTATTCAAAGCTTTGCAAGAGCGTGCTTTAACTTTGCTTTGGATACTAAGCAAGATTTATGGTTTGCAACAAAAGATACGATTTCTAAAAAATATGACCACAGATTTAAAGATATTTTTGCAGAAATATATGAAAATGAGTATAAAGACAGATTTGAAGAGCTTGGAATTGAATATTTCTATACATTGATTGATGACGCTGTTGCAAGAGTTGTTCGTTCAAATGGTGGATATATCTGGGCATGTAAAAACTATGATGGAGATGTAATGTCTGATATGGTTGCAACTGCATATGGTTCTCTTGCTATGATGACATCAGTTTTGGTTTCGCCTGATGGAATTTATGAATATGAAGCAGCTCATGGCACAGTTCAAAGACATTATTATAAGCACCTAAAGGGTGAAAAAACATCAACAAACTCTGTTGCAACATTATTTGCCTGGACAGGTGCATTAAGAAAGAGGGGAGAACTTGATAATCTTCCTGATTTGGTTAAGTTTGCAGATGATTTGGAAAAAGCAACAATAATGACAATAGAAAATGGTATTATGACAGGAGATTTAGCAGCCCTTTCCACTTTAGAAAATAAGAAGACTGTTGACACAGAAACATTCTTAGTTGAAGTAAATAAGACTTTAGAGAGTATAATGTAATTAAAAGGTGTAGCATTTAATTGCTACACCTTTTTTATAATCAAAAATTAAATTTTGGCAGATTATCAAGACTATTTTGAATTTCCTCATCGCTCGGAATATAATCAGTCATAATACCATCGTGGAATTTCTCATATGACATCATATCAAAATATCCTGTTCCTGTCAAACCAAATAAAATTGTTTTTTCTTCGCCTGTTTCTTTGCATCTTAATGCTTCATCAATTGCAACCTTGATTGCGTGTGAGCTCTCTGGAGCAGGCAAGATTCCTTCAATTCTTGCAAATTCTTCTGCAGCTTTAAATACTTCTGTTTGCTTAACGCTTACTGCTTCCATAATTCCATCATCATATAATTGAGAAAGAATAGAACTCATACCGTGATATCTCAATCCGCCTGCATGAGATGCTGCCGGAATATATCCACTGCCGAGTGTGTACATTTTTTGTAAAGGACAAACCATACCTGTATCACAGTAATCGTAAGCATATTTTCCTCGTGTTAAGCTTGGGCAAGAGGTTGGCTCAACAGCAATAATACGGCAATCTGATTCACCCTTAATCTTATCTCTTGCAAATGGAGAAATTAAACCTCCAAGATTTGAACCCCCACCTGCGCAACCGATAATTATATCTGCTTTTTCACCATACTTATCAAGCGCAGTTTTTGCTTCTAAACCAATAACAGTCTGGTGCAATAAAACCTGATTCAAAACACTTCCTAAAACATATCTGTAGCCCTCTGTGTTTGTTGCTACCTCAACAGCCTCAGAAATTGCACAACCAAGACTACCACTTGTTCCAGGAAATTTTTTAAGAATTTCTCTTCCGATTTGTGTGTCCATTGATGGAGAAGGTGTGACCGAAGCGCCATATGTTCTCATAACTTCGCGTCTGAAAGGCTTTTGCTCATATGAGCATTTAACCATATACACCCTACACTCTAAATCAAAGTATGAACAAGCCATCGCAAGAGCAGTACCCCATTGGCCTGCACCAGTTTCAGTTGTAACACCTTTTAAACCTTGTTTTTTAGCATAATAGGCCTGTGCAACTGCTGAATTAAGTTTATGGCTTCCACTTGTATTATTACCTTCAAATTTATAGTAAATCTTTGCTGGAGTTCCTAATTTTTTTTCTAAGCAATAAGCTCTTACAAGAGGGGAAGGACGGAACATTTTATAAAAGTCTCTTATCTCAGTTGGAATTTCAAAGTAAGGTGTTGTATCATCCAACTCTTGCTTAATTAACTCTTCACAAAATACTCCTGACAATTCATCAGCAGTAATTGGTTTTAATGTTTTTGGACTTAACAATGGTGCAGGCTTATTTTTCATATCTGCTCTTAAGTTATACCAAGCCTTTGGCATTTCATCCTCATTAAGATAGATTTTATAAGGAATTTCTTTGTTTGACATTTTAATGTCCCCTTTCTAAAATAAATAACATAGTTGGGATGGAATAAAAAAACTCCTGTCCCAAAGATGCTGGGACAGGAGATAATCCTGCGGTGCCACCCTGCTTGACGAATATTCGTCCACTTAATGCATACAATCATATGCTGACCTTTTTTAACGGAGAGTCTGGCTCCGGCGCACATACTAAAAATATAATTTCTTTCCGATTGCCCTCGAAAGTCCATTCAGTTTTATATTTTATACTGCAATCACACCATCTGCAGCTCTCTTTTATAAAAGGGATAAAACCTACTTACTCTTTCTCAACGGTTTAATTGATTATATCATTATTATAGATTAATGTCAATGATTTTTACTAAATTATTTAAAAATTATTGTAATAGACAAATTAATATGATATAATACATTCAGTGTTATCTTGGGAGGTACTTATGAAAAACGAATTACATAAAGATGTTGAACGCATTTTAGTTTCTGAAGAAGAAATAAAAGAAATTATTAATAATCTATCAGATAAAATCAATAAAGATTATAATGGGGAAGAATTAACAGTAATAGTCATACTAAAAGGGAGTCTTATATTTG
>JAZNOH010000149.1:0-16693 GCA_045580715.1 Clostridia bacterium | reverse complement strand
AGCTTTTGCCTTGCTTCAATTCTCAGTCCGTATATTTTTTTATAATCTATATCCTTTGGAAGTAATTTTCCTTCCATTTTTTTAAATTGCTCAACCTGAATAAGCTGTCGTTCTATATAACCCTTATATTTTAGCTTGATTTCTGCCTGTTCACATATTTCATAAGCAAGTGTTGGTCGATTAAAATCCACCTCTTTGATTTTTTCGTAATCGAGCTGAGGTCTTTTAATCATTTCAGAAAGCCTTATGCCTGTCACAACAGGGGATGTGCCATTTTTCTCTAAAACAGGGTTTGCAACCGATGGAGGAAGAACAACACTTTCCAAGCGTTCTATTTCCATTTTAACAGCTTCTAACTTTTGCAAAAACTTATTGTATCTTTGTTCTGATATAAGTCCGACTCTATAACCGATTGGTGTTAGTCTTTCGTCTGCGTTATCCTGTCTTAGTAACAGTCTGTATTCTGACCTTGAGGTCATCATTCTGTATGGCTCATTAGTACCCTTTGTAACAAGATCATCAATTAAAGTGCCGATATAGGCTTCGGAACGGTCAATTATTAAAGGCTCTTCGCCTTTTAGCTTAAGCGCTGCATTAATACCTGCAACAAGACCTTGTGCTGCTGCTTCTTCATATCCGCTTGTGCCATTGAATTGACCTGCACCATAAAGTCCTGGAATATTTTTAAATTCCATAGTAGGATATAGCTGTGTAGGGTCAATGCAATCGTATTCAATTGCATATGCAGGCCGCATAATCTCGACATTTTCAAGTCCCTTTATAGTTCTCAGCATTTTTTGCTGAACATCAACAGGCAATCCTGTGCTGATGCCTTGTGCATACATTTCTCTTGTATCCGTCCCCATAGGCTCCATAAAAAGCTGATGACGGTTTTTGTCACGAAATCTCATAACCTTATCTTCTATTGATGGGCAATATCTTGGTCCAACACCCTCAACCATACCATTATACATAGGAGCTTTCTCAATGTTATCCATTATAATCTTATGAGTTTCCTCGTTTGTGTATGTTAGCCAACAAGGGACTAAGTTTTCTCCAACCTCTTCAGTTTCAAAGGAGAACGGAACAATTTTTTCGTCACCCTCTTCTCTTTCCATCTTTGAAAAATCAAGAGAGTCGGCGTGAATTCTTGCAGGAGTTCCTGTTTTAAATCTCATCATTTCAACACCGAGAGCCTTTATGCTGTCGGTTAATTCCATAGCAGGAAAAACTCCGTCAGGGCCTGATTGCTTTTCATAATCTCCAATCAGAATTCTGCCACGAAGATAAGTGCCTGTTGCAACAATAACTGCCTTAGCACCAAATTTTGTGCCAAGGTGAGTTTCTACGCCGCAAATACCATTTTCATCAGTTAAAATTTTGCAAATTTCTGCTTGCTTTAACTGTAAATTCGGAGTAGTTTCCAAAATTCTTTTTATCTCAATGTGATATTTTTTTCTGTCAATCTGGCAACGAAGAGAATGAACTGCAGGACCTTTTCCGACATTAAGCATTTTTGATTGTATAAATGTTTTGTCTGCAGCTTTTCCCATAACACCGCCAAGTGCATCAATTTCTCGTACCAAATGTCCTTTTGCAGTTCCGCCGATACTTGGATTGCAAGGCAAATTTCCCACTGCATCAAGACTGATTGAAAAAATAACAGTTTTCATACCAAGCCTTGCAGCCGAAACTGCCGCTTCAACTCCTGCATGGCCTGCACCGATTACGGCAACATCATAATTATCTAAATACATTATTTATCGCTCCCATATGAATCAGAGAATATAGTTTCTTCCTCTGTTTTTGTGTCGTCCTCATCAACTGGAATGAGTTTTTTTATCACACTATGAACATAAAATTCAACAGGAAATCTGAAGAATGAAATAAGCACAAAAAATGCAAGAAGAATAATGAAAACAGGTGTTATAAGATTGAAGAGATAGAAATTCAAGCCTATTATAAACACCGTTAACAAAACACAAGGTAAAAGTGTTGAAAGTGTCAATAAAAGTGCATTTTTTAATACTTCAATAAGCTTATTTTCAAATGTAACAATCAACTGGTGTATGTAAAAATGCATTACCATAAACACAAGTGATAAAAATGCTATAACAAATGAAAGAACAAACCATAAAAGTGAGCCTGATGAAAGATATTGGTGTAGATAGAATGCAAAGGCAATAGTTGAAAAACAGATAAACAGTAAATCAATCACAAAAACTCCTATTTCTTTCTTAATGTTTTCTTTCATTTTCTTAATGAAATTGTGCCATAACCAGACATGTTGTTCTTTTGAGTACTCTCGCATCACATATGCCATTGAAGAAGATGCAGGGCCTGTGCCAAGAGTGATTGTGCAAATAAGTGTCATAAATAAAGAAAGAAGCAACTGGAACATAATCATATCGGATTGCGACATATTTATTGTTCCGAATGCTATATTAAGGGCCGATGGTATTATAAACAGAAAAGCTCCGAAATACAACAGCATCACTGGAATTGAGAACAGAAAATAAAGCATATTTACACACATAAGCTTTGAAAATTTTCTGCCCAACAGTTCAAAATATAAAAATATTCCCTTTTTACGGGGTGCATCCTTGCTGATTCCCTTTCCGGGTTTATCATAGTTAAAAAATCCCATTTTATGTCCTCCAAAAAATATATCCAAAGTCTATTGTATCATAAGTTTTTTTATGTTACAATATATTTTGGGTAAAATTAATAAATTTGTAAATAATGAAGGTATGAAATGAGAGAGTTTATTGTAGGAAAAAATGACAAGGACCAGAGGTTAGATAAGTTTTTGACAAAGCTTTGCCCTAATATGCCTGAGGCTATGATTTATAAGAGTCTTAGAAAAGAGTGCGTGAGGGTGAATGGCAAGCATATAAAGGATGGAGCGCACAGGCTTTTTGAGGGAGATGTATTAAAGCTTTATATAAAAGACGAGTTCTTCCAAAAGGTTGTTTCTGATGATGTTTTTTATTCCTTAGAGCCAAAACTGGATATAGTTTATGAGGATGAAAATATTATTCTCGTTGATAAAAAGGTGGGAATGGTTGTTCACGCAGATGAGGATAAGGCATCGATTTCGTTGATTGACCATATAAAAGCGTATCTTTATAAAAAGGGAGAATATCTTCCAAATGAGGAAAACACCTTTGTTCCTGCGCTTTGCAACCGTCTTGACCGAAACACCTCAGGGATTGTTATTGCTGCAAAGAATGCAGAAGCGTTGAGAATTATGAACCAGAAGGTCAAGGACAGAGAGTTAAAAAAGCTTTATCTTTGTGTTGTTGTGGGCATACTTTCAAAAAAAGAGGATGAGCTTGTTGCGTGGCTTTTTAAAGACGAGAAAGAAAAAAGAGTTTATGTTTATAATGAGTCAAAAAAAGGAACAAAAACAATTATTACAAAATACAGGGTGCTAAAAGAAAAGAATGGTTTTTCTTTAGTTGAGGTTGATTTGATAACAGGCAGAACTCATCAGATAAGAGCGCATTTTGCCTCAATAAACCATCCGCTTTTGGGTGACGGAAAATATGGGAATAATAAGATTAACAAGGAAAATAATATAAACCATCAGGCACTTTGTGCATATAAGTTAATTTTTGATTTTAAGACCGATGCAGGTATTTTATCATATCTTGATAAAAAGGAATTTGAGGTTAAGGATGTGTGGTTTCGCGATTTATGTGAATAAAGTGTAAACAATGGATTGGGAATTGTTGACATTAAAATTTTATGGGTATATAATACATTGTTGTTTATCTACATAGAAAGGAAGATTATATTATGTATAAACGCTTTTTAAAAAGTGTTCGAGAATATAAAACGCCAACGATAATTTCTTTGGTCTTTATTACACTTGAAGCAGTTATTGAGGCGTTAATTCCGTTTATAACTGCAGAGCTTGTTAATAAAATTAAGTTAGGAGCGAGCATAAGGACGATTGGAAATGTTGGATTAATACTTTTAATCCTTGCAATGCTATCCCTTTTTTGCGGTGCTGTTGCAGGCTTTGCAAGTGCGAAAGCGTCAACAGGCTTTGCCAAGAATTTAAGACACGATATATTTTCAAACATTTTAAAATTCTCATTTGGTAATGTTGATAAATTTTCGCACACCTCTTTAGTCACAAGAATGACAACCGATGTCGTGAATGTGCAGATGTCATTTATGATGTTGATAAGAGTTGCCATCAGAAGTCCTTTAATGCTTATATTCTCAGTCGTTATGGCATTTATTATGGGTGGTAAGCTTGCTGCTACATTTGTTGTAATTATTCCTGTTTTAGCATTGGGACTTTTAGCTATAAGCAAAAAGGCGATGCCTGCATTCAGGAGAGTATTTAAAAAATATGACAAATTAAATGAGTCCATTGAGGAAAATGTAAGAGCAATGCGTGATGTCAAGGGCTTTGCAAGAGAGGAATATGAAAAGAAAAAGTTTGGCGATGCTGCAGAAAATATCAGGATGGATTTCACAAAGGCAGAGAGAATTGTTGCCCTAAATGCACCTTTAATGCAGATTTGTGTTTATGCAAATTCTATTTTTGTTTTGTTGTTTGGCTCAAAGCTCACAATTACATCTCAGGGAGCGCTCTTGGATGTCGGTCAGATTTCTGCAATGCTGACTTATGGTATGCAGATTTTGATGTCCTTGATGATGCTTTCAATGATATATGTTATGTTAACTATGTCTGCAGAGTCAATAAAGAGAATTTATGAGGTTTTGGAGGAGAAAAGTCTTTTGACAAACCCCGAAAATCCTGTGACAGAAATTACTGATGGCTCTATTGAATTTAAGAATGTCAGCTTTAAATATTCCAAGAAAGCCAAAAAGAATGCATTGTCTGATATAAATTTAGATATCAAATCAGGAATGACAGTTGGTATTTTAGGGGGAACAGGCTCAGGAAAATCATCACTTGTTCAGCTTATTCCAAGACTTTATGATGTTTGTGAGGGAGAGGTTTTTGTCGGAGGAAGAGATGTCAGGGAATATGATCTTGATGTTTTAAGAAACTCTGTTGCAATGGTATTGCAAAAAAATATGCTTTTCTCAGGCACAATCAAGGAAAATCTTCGCTGGGGAAATGATAATGCAACAGACGAAGAACTGATTGAAGCTTGTAAAATGGCACAGGCTCACGAGTTTGTTGAGAGTTTCCCTAATAAATATGATACACTTATCGAACAAGGCGGTACAAATGTGTCAGGCGGTCAAAGACAAAGACTTTGTATTGCAAGAGCGCTTTTGAAAAAACCGAAAATACTAATTCTTGATGATTCAACAAGTGCAGTTGACACAAAAACAGACGCACTCATAAGAGCTGAATTCAAAAAGTTTATTCCAGAAACAACAAAACTGATAATTGCTCAGAGAGTGTCCTCTGTCAGTGATGCAGATATGATTGTTCTTCTTGATAACGGAATGGTTAAAGCAGTCGGAACTCACGAGGAGTTATTAAAAACGAGTGAAATGTATCAGGAAATATATAACCAACAGAGTGGGGGTGCCGAAAATGAATAAACCACCAAAAATGAAATTCAAAAAGAATGTTTTTTCACGCACCGTAAAAATGCTTTTTGGGTATTATCCTGTTTTGGCGCCTGTGACAGTTTTTTGTATATTATTTTCTGCAGGGATTTCTGCAATCCCTGCAATTTTCACCCAAAGGATAATTGCAATAATTGAAAAATGGTGGGAGATTGGAGACTGGCAGAGTGCATCAAAAGAGATTTTTCCTATCATAGCAATTCTGCTTGGCTTATATATTGCCGCAACAATTTCAATAGCGGTCTATAATCAGCTTATGGCATATATCACGCAAGGGTTCTTATGTAAAATGAGAAGAACGATGTTTGATGGTATGCAAAATCTTCCTGTTAAATATTTTGATACTCATAAGCATGGTGACATAATGAGCCATTACACTAACGATATCGACACACTTCGTCAGCTTGTTTCTCAAGCTTTGCCGCATCTTTTGCAGTCAGCTGCAATAGTTTTGTGTGTTTTGTCGGTTATGCTTTATTACAGTGTATATATGACAACCGTTGTGATTGTCGGCGTTATTGTTATGTTCAATGTCAGCAAAAAGGTTGGCGGAGGCTCTGCAAAATACTTTATGAAGCAACAGCAATCTATCGGTAAAGCAGAGGGCTTCATTCAGGAAATGATGAATGGACAAAAGGTTGTCAAGGTTTTCTCAAGAGAGGACGAGTGCGAAAAACAGTTTGAGAAGATTAATAACGAGCTTTATGAGGATAGTAGAAAAGCACATTCTTTTGCCAATATCTTAGGACCGATAATAGGAAATATCGGAAACATTATGTATGTTCTTGCTGCAATTGCAGGTGGAGTGTTTATATTGTCAGGTATCAGGAATATAAGCATATCGGGGATGCCGTTTTCAATCAGTATAGTTGTTCCTTTTTTGAATATGACAAAGCAATTTACAGGTAATATAAATCAGCTGTCACAGCAAATTAATTCGGTTGTAATGGGACTTGCAGGTGCACAAAGAATTTATGATGTGATGGACGAAACAAAGGAAACCGATGAAGGATATGTGACCTTGGTTAATGCAAGGGTTGATGATGCTGGAAACATTACCGAAACTGATGAGAGAACAGGAAAATGGGCGTGGAAGCATCCTCACAGCGATGGAACTGTTACCTACACTCTCCTAAGGGGTGATGTTCAAATTACAGATGTTGATTTTGGATACAATGAGGAAAAGACTGTTCTAAAAAATATTTCTGTCTATGCAAAACCTGGGCAACAGGTGGCATTTGTTGGTGCAACAGGTGCAGGAAAAACAACCATAACAAATCTTATTAACAGATTTTATGATATTGCTGACGGAAAAATAAGATATGACGGAATTAATATAAACAAGATAAAAAAATCAGACTTAAGACGCTCAATGGGTTTGGTTTTGCAGGAAACAAACTTATTCTCAGGAACAGTTATGGAGAATATCCGATATGGAAGACTTGAAGCAACTGATGATGAATGTATTGAAGCAGCAAAATTAGCAGGTGCTGATGATTTTATTACAAGATTGCCTGACGGATATGAAACAGAGCTTTCAAACAACGGAGCAAACCTTTCCCAAGGTCAAAGACAATTAATTTCTATTGCCCGTGCAGCAGTGAAGGACCCTCCTGTTATGATTTTGGATGAGGCAACCTCTTCAATTGATACTCATACCGAAGCAATTGTCCAAAAAGGTATGGATAAACTGATGGAGGACAGAACTGTTTTTGTTATTGCCCATCGCTTATCAACTGTAAGGGATTCTGATGTCATTATGGTATTGGATAAGGGTGAAATAATTGAGAGAGGCAACCACGAGGAGCTGATTAGTAAAAAAGGAACATATTATCAGCTCTATACAGGTGCATTTGAACTTGAATAAGAGGTTTTATTATGAGAATTGCAGCCTTAATAGGTAAAAGCGGAACAGGCAAAAGCCATCGTGCAGTAAGCCTTTCCCAAAGAAAAAAGCTTGAAGCAATAATCGACGATGGACTTTTGATAATGGCAAACAAGGTTTTGGCAGGAAAGTCTGCCAAAAAGGAAAAAACCAAAATTGCATCGGTTAAAAGAGCCCTTTTCTATGATAAAGAACACATAAAAGAAGTTAAAAGTGCAATTTTGGAAAATAAAATTGAAAGTCTTTTGGTTTTGGGAACCTCAAAGGAAATGACTGACAGAATTTGTGCTTCATTGGGAATAGGGGAAATAAACGAATATATAAGAATTGAAGATGTTCAATCTGAAGAAGAACTCGAGATTGCAAGGGATATGCGAAAAAACCAAGGTAAGCACATCATTCCTGTTGCATCCTTGGAGATAAAAAAAGATTTTTCTGGATATTTTTTGCATCCTATCAGAACTTTGAAATACGGCTATGGCAAAAAGGAGCTTGTTTCTGATAAGACGGTAATCCGTCCGACATACAGCTATCTCGGAGGATACTCGATTTCAGATAATGCAATCGCTCAACTGGTCGAGTTTGTGGCATTAAGATTTACCGAAGTCACAAAAATAAGCAATATAATTGTTGATAACACACCTGAGGGTGCATTGGTGAGCTTTAGCATTTCTCTGGAATTTGGAACAAATATTCCAAATGCTTGTGACGAGATTTCTAAAAAGGTTACCCAAACAATTGATAAAATGACATCCATTAATGTAAGCAAAATAAATATTTTAGTTAAGGAATTAACGAAAACGACTCTCTAAAAATTTTTTCATTTCGTGGATATTTCCATCCTCGACAGCAAGCAATTGATATGCAAGCTGTCGAGTTTCTTTTTTTGCATTTGTGCAGGAATTAATTGAATTAACGAGCGAGAAAAATCCCTCACTGCTTCCGTGTAAAAGAATTCTTGCCAATCGGTTTGTTGATGGATTTCCAATTGAAGCTAAGATTGCAATTTGGGGATAATTATTTAATTTTCTTGGCAAAAGATTTTCTTCTTCGAGCATATTATATGCGCTTATTCCAATTTTTCGATACTCTGTCATTTTGTCAAACAGGAAATTAAACATATCCTCGTTGTCAACCTTTTTCATAAAGTCTGACAAAACATTTATAGCAGTAACTGAGTTTTCATATATTTCATTTAAAAGTATTTCATCACTCTTCATCGTCTTAATTTCTTTTCCTCATAATTTATTTGTTCAGGGACAACATAAATATCGGTATAAGAATATGCTTCGTCTATATCCTGAGGTTGTCTTGGCATTAAGCCTGTGCATTCAGTTACAGAAGCGACTGAATTTGTCTTATTTAATATGTCGAATTCAAATAAAAATTCGTTAACAGTGTCGTCAGTTGTATTTCTGTCTGGTGCAGCTATTGTTTGTTTTCTCATAATAGTACCTCTCAAATAATAATTTATTATTATTTTCACAAAATATAAAAGATAATATTCTTATAAAAATAAGTAAAAAAGAGTAAATAAATCCTTATTTGCGTAAGCTATACAAAAATAAAATAAAAATTCTGTTAAAGTTTTTAATAAAAAAAATAAAAATGTGTTGCAAAAATTTTCATTTTGAGTTAAAATATAGAATGAGGAAAAATTGGAATTATCCGATTTGTTATAATACATTAAGGAAAGGGGAGCGAACTATGGGAGAGCTTTTGACAGAAGGTTTGAAAACAGGACAAAATGTTGAGCTTTCAGATGCACTATCAGTTGGTGGAATGGTAACAGGAATGGGAATGGGAATTGTTTTTGCAGTGTTAGTTATACTTATGTTGGTTTTGGTAATGTTTAGAGTAATTTTTTATAAAAACAAAACTAATGAAGTTAAAAATGATGTTGTTAAAGCACAACCAACACCACAGGTGACAGAGGAAATTCCTGATGCAGAGATTGTTGCCGCTATGGTTGCAGCAATTGCAGAATCAACAGGGTCAACAGCAAATAAAATAAGAATAAAATCCATAAGAAGAATCAATTAAATTATAAAAGAAGGGAATTAGAGAATTATGAAAAAATATAGTATTAAAGTAAATGGTGTAGCATATGAAGTTGAAGTTGAGGATATGGGAGGAACAAGTGCACCTGCACCTCAGGCAGCACCAGCTCCGGCAGCAGCACCTGCACCTCAGGCAGCTCCAGCACCACAAGCTCCACAGGCAGCAGGCGGCAAGAAGGTTGTTGCTCCAATGCCTGGAACATTGGTTTCTATAAAGGTTAATGTTGGCGACAAAGTCACAAAGGATACAGTTGTAGCCGTTTTGGAAGCTATGAAGATGGAAAATGAAATTTTTGCAGGTGTTGACGGAACAGTTGCAAGTGTTAATACTCAAGGTGCAAGCGTTAACACAGGTGATGTCATTGCATCAATTAACTAATATTGAAAGTGGTGACAAAAAATGGATATGTTAATGGGTTTTTTGCAGACAACTGGTTTTTCGGCATTGTTCGCCCAAGGGCCTGAATTTGCAATTAAAACAATTATAATGTTAGCAATTGCTTGTGTTTTGTTGTACCTTGCAATAGCTAAGAAATTTGAACCGTTATTGCTTTTGCCAATCGCATTTGGTATGCTTTTGTCAAACCTACCAATGTTTGCAAATTCATCAGCAATAATGATGCATCCTGAATTTTTTAACGGAAAAGAAATTGATTTCGGACAAGTTTTGCATAGCGGTGGTCTTTTGGACCTTTTGTATCTCGGTGTTAAACTGGGGATTTACCCTCCGCTTATATTCCTTGGAATTGGTTGTATGACAGACTTTGGTCCGTTGATTGCAAATCCAAAGAGTATTTTGTTGGGTGCTGCGGCACAGTTTGGTGTGTTCTTCACATTCATTGGCGCACTTGTGCTTACAGCAATCTTCCCTGAGATTGGGTTTGGAGTAAGGGAGGCAGGTTCAATCGGTATTATCGGAGGAGCTGACGGTCCTACTGCTATTTATGTGACAAAATCACTTGCTCCTACATTATTGCCTGCAATTGCAGTCGCTGCCTATTCATATATGGCACTTATACCTGTAATTCAGCCTCCGATTATGAAGCTTATGACAACAAAGAAATCAAGGGCGATAGTTATGGAGCAATTAAGACCTGTTTCAAGAACAGAGAAGATTTTGTTCCCAATAGTCGTTACATTGGTAGTTGCATTAATTATTCCTGATGCTGTTACTTTGGTTGGATGTTTAATGCTTGGTAATCTGATGAAGGAATCAGGAGTGTGTGACAGGCTTGTAAAGACTGCACAGAACGAATTAATGAACATAATTACAATTTTCTTGGGTGTTACAGTCGGAGCTACTGCAACAGCTGATACATTCTTAACATTTGGAACATTATCTATCGTATTGTTAGGTTTGATTGCATTTTCATTCTCAACCGCAGGTGGATTGCTTCTTGGTAACATTATGTGCTGGTTGACAAAAGGAAAGGTTAATCCTTTGATTGGTTCAGCAGGTGTTTCTGCAGTACCTATGGCGGCAAGAGTTTCACAAATGGTTGGGCAAAAGGAAAACCCATCAAACTTCCTTTTGATGCATGCTATGGGACCGAATGTTGCAGGAGTTATCGGTTCTGCAGTTGCAGCGGGCGTATTCTTGTCAATGTTCACAAATATCTAATTTAAGGAGAAAATAAGATGGCTAATAATAAACCGGTTAGAATTACCGAAACAGTATTAAGAGATGCTCATCAATCATTGATTGCTACTCGAATGACAACAGGCGAAATTTTGCCTGCTGTCGAAATGCTTGACAAGGTTGGCTATCATTCATTGGAAGCCTGGGGCGGAGCAACATTTGATGCCTGCTTAAGATTTTTGAATGAAGACCCTTGGGAAAGACTGAGAAAGATTAAAGATAAGGCAAAAAACACACCATTGCAAATGCTTTTCAGAGGTCAGAATATTTTGGGATACCGTCACTATGCTGATGATGTTGTTGAATATTTTGTCCAGAAATCAGTTGCAAATGGTATTGATATTATAAGAATTTTTGATGCTTTAAATGATATCCGTAACCTTCAGACTGCAATTAATGCAACAAAGAAGGAGGGCGGTCATGTTCAGGCAGCAATTTCTTACACAATAAGTCCTGTTCACAACATTGATTTCTTTGTAAAATTAGCAAAGGAATATGAAAACTGTGGCGCAGATTCAATCTGTATTAAGGATATGGCAGGATTGTTAATTCCGTATGAAGCCGAAAAGCTTGTAACTGAGCTTAAAAAGGCAGTTAAAGTTCCAATTCAACTACACACTCACTATACCTCAGGTGTTGGCTCAATGACATACCTAAAGGCTATTGAGGCAGGTGTTGATGTGGTTGACTGTGCGCTCTCACCTTTGGCAATGGGAACAAGTCAGCCTGCAACAGAGCCATTGGTTAAGGCTTTGGAGGGAACAGGCTATGATACAGGCATCAATCTTGATGCATTAACAGAGATTGCAGATTATTTCAAGCCTTTGAGAGAAAAGTATCTTGATAGCGGCTTGATGAATACAAAGGTTTTGGGTGTTGATATCAACACATTAAAATATCAGGTTCCAGGTGGAATGCTTTCAAACCTTGTTTCACAATTAAAGCAACAAAATGCAGAGGACAAATTTGAAGAAGTGCTAAAGGAAATTCCAAGAGTTCGTGAGGACTTGGGTTGGTTGCCTTTGGTTACTCCAACAAGCCAGATTGTTGGAACACAGGCAGTTTTAAATGTTCTAATGGGCGAGAGATACAAGATGGTCTCAAAGGAAACAAAGGGAATTGTTAAGGGTGAATACGGCAGAACTCCTGTTCCGATTTCTGATGAATTCAGAAAGAAGATTATCGGAGACGAAGAGCCAATAACCTGCAGACCTGCTGATTTAATAAAGCCTGAATTAGAAGATTTGAAGAAGAAATGCGCAAAGTGGATAAAACAGGATGAAGATGTTTTGAGCTACGCATTATTTGAGCAGGTTGCAACAAAGTTTTTTGAAAACAGAGAACCAAAGGTGCAGGAAATCGAGGTTGAGTTTATTTAATGGGATAATAAATTGACGCATATCACTGTTTTTTGCACAGGGCGGTACATAAGTACAGCACCTGTGCTGTAAAACAGCAATCTGCATTCAATTTCTCTACCCATTAGAAATGGTTATTTTGGAGAAATAAATCAAAGGAGAAAATAAAATGGAAAGAAATGTATACGACATTTTGATGGAAAGAGGCTTGATTGCTCAAACAACTCATGCTGATGAAATCAGAGAGCTTTTGGGCAAGGAAAAGGTAACCTTTTATATTGGTTTTGACCCTACAGCAGACAGTCTTCATGTCGGACACTTTTTGCAGATGGTTGTAATGAAACATATGCAGGACGCAGGTCACAGACCAATCGCACTTGTTGGTGGTGGTACAGGACATATCGGTGACCCATCAGGAAGAACAGATATGCGTTCTATGATGACAACCGAAACAATTAATCATAACTGTGAGATTTTTAAGAAGCAATTGTCAAACCTGATTGACTTTTCAGATGGTAAGGCAATTATGGTCAATAACGCAGACTGGCTTCTAAATCTTAATTATGTTGAATTTTTGAGAGATATCGGCTCATGCTTTTCTGTTAACAAGATGCTTACTGCAGAATGCTTTAAGCAAAGACTTGAAAAAGGTGTTTCTTTCCTTGAATTTAACTATATGTTAATGCAAAGCTATGACTTTTTGATGTTAAACAGAAAGTATGGCTGTAAAATCGAGCTGGGTGGAGACGACCAGTGGTCAAATATTCTTGGCGGACTTGAATTGTGCAGAAGAAAAGACCAGACACAAGTTTACGGAATGACATTTACACTTCTCACTACATCAGAGGGTAAGAAAATGGGCAAAACTGCAAAGGGTGCTTTGTGGTTGGACCCTGAAAAGTGTAAGCCTTATGATTTCTATCAGTACTGGGTTAATGTTCAGGATGATGATGTAATCAACTGCTTAAAGCTTATCACCTTTATTCCAATGGAAGAGATTCACGAAATGGAAAAATGGGAAGGTAGAGAGCTTAATAAGGCAAAGAAGATTTTAGCATATGAAGTAACAAAGCTTGTTCATGGCGAAGAAGAGGCTAAAAAGGCGCAGGATGCAGCAGAAGCTATCTTTGCTAATGGCGGAGTGAGTGCCGATATGCCTACAACAGAAGTAAATATTGCAGATTTTGAGGACAAAACACTTCTTGATATGCTTGTTAGCATCAATTTCGTTCCTTCAAAGGGCGAGGGCAGAAGACTTGTTCAACAAAACGGTCTTTCAGTTAATGATGTTAAGGTTACTGATGTAAATATGAAGGTAACAGACGATTTGTTTACAGAAAACGGACTAATCGTTAAAAAAGGAAAGAAAGTTTTCCACAGAATTATAAAGAAATAATTGTAAAGACCGTCTGAAATTCAGGCGGTCTTAGTATATTTATTCTAATATTTGGTAAAATAAATTTGACGATTACACGAATTTGTGTTATAATATATATAGAAGAAATTGAACGGAAAAATTTAAAAACAGGAGGTAAAATCGTGGCAAAAAATTTAAAACTGAAAATCATACCATTAGGTGGTCTGGACGAGATAGGGAAAAATATGACCGCCATTGAGTATGGTAATGAGATAATTGTGGTTGACTGCGGAATGTCATTTCCTGACGATGAAATGCCCGGAGTTGACCTGGTTATCAATGATATCTCGTACCTTGAGAAAAATGCATCAAAGCTTAAGGGTGTTTTTTTGACGCACGGACACGAAGACCATATCGGAGGTTTACCATATTTTTTAAAGAGTATAAACACAACGGTTTATGGAACGAGATTAACTATTGCACTTGTTGAAAATAAACTAAAGGAGCATAATCTTTTATCAAGTGTCAAGGTTGTTAATGTGAGAGCAGGTTCGGTTGTGTCAGCAGGACAATATTTCAAGGTTGAGTTCATAAGAACAAATCACTCAATTGCCGATTCGGTCGCTTTGGCAATAAACACCCCTCAGGGAGTTGTTTTGCATATGGGTGACTTTAAGATTGATTCAACACCGATTGTTGGCGATATGATTGACCTTGCAAGACTTGGAGAGCTTGGAAAACAAGGTGTGTTGGCGCTTTTATCAGACAGCACCAACGCCGAAAGACCTGGCTATGCAATGAGTGAGAGAAGTGTCGGAGAGAATTTTGAAAACCTTTTCAAGAATTGCAAAAAGAGAATTATTGTTGCAACCTTTGCATCAAATGTACACAGAGTTCAACAGATTATTAATGCTGCAGCTGCAAACGGAAGAAAGGTTGCAGTTTCAGGCAGAAGTATGGAAAATATTGTGGAAATTTCCGTTATGCTTGGATATATGAAGGTGCCTCAGGGTGTTTTGATAAACATTGACAGTATCGGAAAATACAATCCCGAACAGCTTGTTATTATAACAACAGGAAGTCAGGGAGAGTCTATGAGTGCTTTGACGAGAATGGCTTTTTCTGACCACAGAAAAGTAGAGATTACAAAAAATGACCTTGTTATAATCTCTGCAACACCAATTCCTGGAAATGAAAAATCCGTTTCAGCTGTTATTAATGAGTTGTTTAAAATTGGCGCAGAGGTTGTTTATAAAGCCCTTGCGGATGTCCATGTTTCAGGACACGCCTATTCAGAGGAATTAAAGCTGATTTTAGCTCTTGTAAAGCCAAAATATTTCATACCTGTTCATGGAGAACATCGTCATCTTGTGTTCCATAAGCATTTAGCAGAAAAAATCGGTATGGATGAGGAGGATATCTTCATACTTTCAAACGGTAGCGTTCTTGAATTTGATGAAAACGGAGCAAGAGTTTCGGGAAGTGTGCATTCAGGAAGAATTTTGGTTGATGGTCTTGGTGTCGGAGATGTCGGAAACATAGTTCTTCGTGACAGAAAGCTGCTTGCGCAGGATGGACTTATCATAGTTGTTGCAACTCTCGACTCAAAAACAGGTAATATTATTTCTGGTCCTGATATAATCTCAAGAGGTTTTGTCTATGTCAGAGAATCGGAGGATATAATTGAGCATGTTCGTGAGGTTGCAAGAGAAAGTCTTGAAAAGTGCAATAAGAGTGGTAACAGTGATTGGCTCACGGTTAAGACAATGGTCAAAAACAATATTTCAAAATATATATATGAAACAACTAATCGTTCACCAATGATATTGCCGATATTAATGGATATATAATAAAAAGCTGTGATTTTTCACAGCTTTTTTTCTCAAAATGTTGACAAAATTTTTATCTTTTTATATAATTGTATTATTAACAGTACGGAGGAATTATTATGAAAAACACAAGAAAAATGTCAACTAACACTATGGTTTTGGGTGCTATACTCACAGCACTTGTAATTGTTTTGCAGTATATCAGTATGGCTATAAGATTTGGTACATTTTCAATCACATTGTCCCTTACTCCTGTTGTTATCGGTGCATTGACATGTGGTGTGGGAATGGGTGCATGGCTTGGCTTGGTGTTTGGAGCTGCTGTGCTTTTTACAGGAGATGCAGCACCTTTTTGGGCAGTTGCCCCTCTTGCAACATTTGCAACGGTTCTTTTAAAGGGAATTGCAAGTGGTGTTATTCCTGCGTTGACTTATAAGCTTTTAAAGGGAAAAAATAAAACCTTTGCAACGGCATTAGCATCAATTTTGAGTCCTATTGCCAACACAGGTGTGTTTTTGATAGGATGTGTATTGTTTTTTATACCCACACTGGTTGAATGGTATGGGAATATAACAGCCTTTTTAGTTACAATATTTAGCTTTAATTTTGTAATAGAGCTTGTGTTGAATATTGTTTTGAGTCCTGTTATTTTAAGAGTTTTAAATATAAAAAGAGGATAAGATATGATTTTAGCATTAGATGT
Organism: Clostridia bacterium; assembly: GCA_045580715.1. Taxonomy (GTDB): domain Bacteria; phylum Bacillota; class Clostridia; order UBA1381; family UBA1381; genus RGIG1988. The sequence goes on along the minus strand of JAZNOH010000149.1, from coordinate 294 downwards.
TGGGAACACTAATATAGTTGTTGGATGTATTGAGGATGATAACATTTTCTTTGAATGCAGACTTTCAACTGACAGAAATAAAACAGAGGCAGAATATGCTGTTATTTTTAAAAATCTGATTGACATATATGATGTTGATATGAATAAAATCAGCGGTGCAATCATTTCATCTGTTGTTCCGCCTATTACGAATGTATTGAAAAACGCAGTTTTCACAGTGACAGGCTATGAACCTATTGAGGTTGATGTCCGTATGAATCACGGGTTGAAAATCAACACCAAAAATCCTGATGA
>JAZNOH010000148.1:0-9734 GCA_045580715.1 Clostridia bacterium | reverse complement strand
TTAAACATTTTCTATCTGCCAGTCAATCTCCGCACTTCCCATTTGTTTTAACAGCTCGTTTGTTTTTTTAAAGTGGCCACAGCCGAAAAATCCTCTTGATGCTGAAAGCGGACTTGGGTGGGCTGCCGATAACACAAAATGGTTTGGGTTTTTTATTAGCTGTGCCTTTTCCCTTGCGTTATTTCCCCAAAGCAGAAAAATAACAGGCTCATTTCTTTCATTAAGCCTTTCTATTACGGTGTTGGTAAAAATCTCCCAGCCTTTACCTCTATGAGAATTTGCTAATCCATCACGCACTGTTAAGGCAGAGTTTAATAACAGCACTCCCTGATGCGCCCATTTTTCAAGATACCCATTATTAGGAATATAAAGTCCCAATTCATTTTTGAGTTCTTTATACATATTTAAAAGCGATGGCGGGATTTTTACCCCTGTTTTAACTGAGAAAGCAAGTCCGTGTGCCTGTCCGGGCTCGTGATATGGGTCCTGACCTAAAATGACTGCCTTTGTATCCTTGTATGATGTCCATTTTAGTGCATTGAAAATATCATACATATCAGGATGGATTGTATGATTTTTATATTCAGTTTTTAAAAATTCTCTCAAGTTTAAATAGTAATCTTTTTTAAATTCGTCTTTTAAGATTTCATCCCAATCGTTTCCAAATGATACCATAATTTTTTCTCCTTTTTGGTAAATCATCTTTTAAAAACAGGGAATTTGCTTTTCGCAAATTCCCTGTTTTTTTATATCTCTTCTACCTCGCATCCATCAACAGTTATGTTAATGTCCTTATACATCGACATACCTGTTCCGGCAGGAATAAGCTTACCAATGATAACATTTTCTTTTAATCCCAATAATGGGTCAACCTTACCCTTGATAGCTGCTTCTGTCAATACCTTTGTTGTTTCCTGGAATGACGCTGCAGACAGGAATGAATCTGTTGCAAGAGAAGCCTTTGTGATACCCAATAATACAGGGGTATAGGTAGCGTGTTCTCCACCACCATTTTCATCAACCTTCTTATTTGCATCAGTTAGCTCGAAGATATCTATCATTGAGCCGATTAATAAATCTGTGCTACCTGCAGTTTCGACTCTAACCTTTCTGAGCATTTGTCTTGTGATAATTTCAACATGCTTATCGTTAATATCAACACCCTGCATACGATAGGTCTTCTGAACTTCACAGGTAATATAGCTTTGAACTGCCTGAGGACCATTAATTCTCAAAATATCGTTAGGATAAATTGAACCGTGAGTTAATGGTTGTCCCTTCTTAACCTCTTCACCGTTAGTAACCTTGATTGTTGAATCGTAAGGTATAACATAAGTTCTTGTATCACCGATTTCATCATTTGTTACAATAACTTCACGCTTACGGGTATTTTCAGTATTTAGAGTAACCTTACCTTCAATTTCGGAAATGATTGCAAGACCCTTTGGTCTTCTTGCTTCAAACAATTCCTCCACACGAGGAAGACCCTGTGTAACATCGGCACCGCCAGCGACACCACCGGCGTGGAATGTTCTCATTGTCAGCTGTGTACCAGGTTCACCGATAGACTGAGCTGCAATAATACCAACTGCTTCACCGATATTAACAATTCCGCCTGTTGCAAGGTTAGCACCGTAACACTTAGCACAAACACCAACTCTTGACTTACAGGTCAATACACTTCTGATGTGAACTTCTTTAGCTCCGCTTGCGATAATCTTGTCTGCACAAGCCTCATCAATCAATGAGCTTCCATCTGCTCTTGCAACTACCTCTCCGTTTTCATCAACAACATCACTCATAAGAATTCTGCCGATAATTCTGTCACGAAGTGGCTCGATAATTTCTTTACCATTTTCAGTTATAGCTGAAACCCAGTGTCCCTCTGTGTCACCACAATCGTTCTCACGAACAATAACATCCTGTGCGACATCAACAAGACGACGAGTCAAATAACCTGAGTCGGCTGTTCTCAGAGCTGTATCTGTAAGACCTTTTCTTGCACCGTGAGAAGAAATGAAATATTCAAGTACATTCAAGCCTTCACGGAAGTTAGCACGAATTGGAATTTCAACTGCTCTACCCTGAGTATCCGCCATAAGTCCACGCATACCGGCAAGCTGTCTTATCTGGTTAACGCTACCACGGGCACCTGAATCAGCCATCATAAAGATTGGATTGAACTGGTCCATATGCGCCATCATATCTTCAGTAACCTTATCTGTTGTTGCACCCCAGATTTTGATTACTTCATTATATCTTTCTTCGTCTGTCAACAAACCTCTTCTGAACTTTTTAACAACACCGTCAATCTGCTTTTGAGCTTCTTCCAAAAGTGCATATTTATTTTCAGAAATCTCGATATCTGAAACTGATACAGTGATTGCACCCTTTGTTGAGTACTTATATCCTGTTTCCTTGATTAAGTCAAGCATTTCTGCTGCTTTACTTGTACCATGGATATGAATACATCTGTCAATTATCTTACCAAGCTGTTTCTTCTTAACAACCTCATTGATTTCAAGGTCACAAACAGTTTCAGGATTTTTTCTGTCAACAAATCCAAGATTTTGAGGAATGTTTTCATTAAAGATAATTCTTCCGACAGTTGCATCAACTATCTTTTCATAATGATTTCCTCTTATATCCTTTGTTACAACAACCTTAATCGGTGTATGAAGACCAAGCATATTATTTGCGTATGCAAGCAATGCTTCATCAGGACTGGTGTAGGTGTGAGGTCTCCACTCATCAGGATTGGTGTCACCATAATTCTTTCCACCCATTTCATCGTCCTTAACGATTGTAAGATAGTAGCTTCCCAAAATCATATCCTGTGTAGGAACTGTTACAGGAGCTCCGTCTTGTGGTTTTAACAGGTTGTTTGCAGAAAGCATCAAAAATCTTGCTTCTGCCTGAGCCTCAGGTGACAAAGGTACATGGACAGCCATCTGGTCACCGTCGAAGTCAGCATTATACGCAGTACATACCAATGGGTGAAGCTTTAGAGCTCTTCCCTCAACAAGCTTTGGTTCAAACGCTTGAATACCAAGTCTGTGAAGTGTAGGCGCACGGTTTAAGAGTACAGGATGCTCTTTTATGACATCCTCCAAAACTCCCCAAACCTCAGGCTTAACTCTCTCAACCATTCTCTTCGCACTCTTGATGTTTGGTGCAAGGTTACGAGCAACTAATTCCTTCATTACAAATGGCTTAAACAACTCAATTGCCATTTCCTTTGGCAAGCCACATTGATAAATCTTCATTTCAGGGCCAACAACGATAACTGAACGGCCTGAATAGTCAACACGCTTACCCAACAAGTTTTGTCTGAATCGTCCCTGCTTACCCTTTAACAAGTCTGAAAGTGACTTCAATGCTCTGTTTCCAGGACCTGTTACAGTTCTTCCGCGACGACCGTTATTGATAAGTGCGTCAACTGCCTCCTGAAGCATTCTCTTTTCGTTTCTGATAATCAAATCAGGCGCACCAAGCTCCAAGAGTCTCTTTAATCTGTTATTTCTGTTGATAACTCTTCTGTATAGGTCATTTAAATCAGATGTTGCAAATCTTCCGCCATCCAATTGAACCATAGGTCTTAAATCAGGCGGAATTACAGGAACAACCTCCAAAATCATCCATTCAGGACGGTTGCCTGAAATTCTGAATGCTTCAACAACCTCAAGTCTTTTAACAATTCTTGTTTTCTTCTGGCCTTGCGCTCCATCCAATTCTTCCTTTAATTCCTTTGAAAGAGCCTCAAGGTCAATTTTCTTTAATAGCTCAAGAATTGCCTCCGCACCCATACCTGCAGAGAACTTGTTTCCATATTTTTCATATGCTTCACGATATTCTTTTTCATTTAATATCTGATTATCCAAAAGGTTTGATGAGCCCTTATCGGTTACGATATAGGTAGCAAAATACAATACCTTTTCCAAAAGTCTTGGTGAAATATCAAGGATTAAACCAAGCGCTGACGGAACACCCTTAAAGTACCAGATATGAGATACAGGTGTTGCAAGCTCGATGTGTCCCATTCTTTCACGACGAACCTTTGATTTTGTTATTTCAACGCCACAGCGTTCACACACAATACCCTTGTGTCTGATTTTCTTATATTTTCCGCAGTGACATTCCCAGTCCTTTGTTGGTCCGAAAATCTTTTCGCAATATAAGCCATCTCTTTCAGGCTTTAGTGTACGATAATTGATTGTTTCAGGCTTCTTAACTTCTCCAAAGGACCAGCCTCTTATAGTTTCTGGTGAGGCTAAACCGATTTTTATTGCTTCAAAGCTACTCTTAAAATTCAAATTAATAACCTCCCATTATTCATCAGAATTATCATTGAATATGTCTATTACTGATTCAAGTGTGACTGTGTCGCCCACATCATACTCATCTTCAAAGTCATCTTCAATATCTTCGTCATTCCAGTCTTCATCTGCTTCGTCTATAATCATATCATTTGCCAATTCATCTTCATTAACAATGATATCACTACCCATTGTATCAGGAATTCTATCGTCGTCATCGTCAGACAAATCAAGGTCTACAACCTCACCATCTGCATCAAGAATCTGAATGTTTAATGCAAGTGACTGCAATTCCTTAACCAATACCTTAAAGGATTCAGGTATTCTTGATTTTGGAATGTTTTCTCCCTTAACAATTGCCTCATAGGTCTTAACTCTTCCGACAACATCGTCAGATTTAACTGTTAAGATTTCCTGCAAGGTGTATGCTGCACCATAAGCCTCAAGTGCCCAAACTTCCATTTCACCGAAACGCTGACCACCGAACTGCGCTTTACCACCAAGCGGTTGCTGTGTTACGAGTGAGTATGGACCTGTTGAACGAGCGTGAATCTTATCGTCAACCAAGTGGTCAAGCTTCAAATAGTACATTATTCCGACTGTAACAGTGTTATCAAACTTTTCACCTGTTCTTCCGTCATATACTACTGACTTAAATGATTTATCAAGTCCTGCAAATTCAAATGCATCAATCAAATCCTGGTCATGAGCACCATCGAATACAGGTGTTGCAATCTTTAAGAACTCACCCTCTTTGAGCTTATCCTTTGCAGCTAAAATTGTCTTCTTATATGCTTCATCAACATTCATAGCCTCAAGCTCTTGTCTTGTTTTTAAGCTCAAAGCTCTGTATGCATAGCCAAGATGCATCTCAAGAACCTGACCGATGTTCATACGAGAAGGAACACCCAATGGGTTCAAAACAATTTGCAATGGAGTACCATCCTCTAAGAATGGCATATCTTCTTTTGGCAATACTCTTGAAACGACACCCTTGTTACCATGACGGCCAGCCATCTTATCGCCGACAGAGATTTTTCTCTTTTGTGCGATATAACAACGGACAACCTGATTTACTGCTGCAGGAATTTCGTTTCCGTTTTCTCTTGTGAATACCTTAACATCAACGATGATACCATTTTCACCGTGAGGCACTCTCAAAGAAGTATCTCTTACCTCTCTTGCCTTTTCACCGAAAATTGCACGAAGCAATCTTTCTTCTGCAGTCAGTTCAGTTTCTCCCTTTGGTGTAACCTTACCAACAAGGATATCTCCTGCGTGAACCTCTGCACCTATTCTTATGATACCTGTTTCATCAAGGTCTTTTAGAGCATCCTCTGAAACATTTGGTATATCTCTTGTGATTTCTTCTGCACCAAGCTTTGTATCTCTTGCTTCACATTCATATTCTTCAATATGAATAGATGTGAACACATCGTTCATAACAAGCTCTTCGCTAATTAAAACAGCGTCCTCGTAGTTATAACCTTCCCAGGTCATAAAGCCGATAAGAATGTTCTTACCAAGAGCCAATTCACCGTTATCCATAGCAGGACCATCGGCAATTATATCTCCCTTTTTAACCTTTTCTCCAACGCTTACGATTGGATGCTGGTTAATACAGGTTGATTGGTTTGAACGGGCAAACTTAATCAATTTATGCTTATGCTTTGTACCTGTCTTTTTACCCTTTATAACAATTTCATCAGCTGAAACCTTTTCAACCACACCATCTTCAATAGCTAAAACTGCTGAGCCAGAATCGTGTGCAACCTTATATTCCATACCTGTTCCGACGATTGGCGAATCTGTTGTCAATAGAGGAACTGCCTGACATTGCATGTTTGATCCCATCAACGCACGGTTAGCGTCATCGTTCTCTAAGAACGGAATACAAGCTGTTACAACTGAAACAAGCTGTCTTGGAGATACATCCATATAGTCAATTCTTGAAGGAGGAACCTCTAAGATTTCATCACGGTATCTTGCAGATACTCTCTTGTCAAGGAAATGTCCCTCTTCATCAAGAGGCTCATTTGCCTGCGCAATTATATACTGGTCCTCTATATCTGCTGTCATGTATACGATTTCGTCTGTAACAACACCCTTTTCCTTATCCACCTTACGATATGGAGCTTCAACGAAGCCATATTCGTTAATTCTTGCAAAGGTTGCGAGTGATGTGATAAGACCGATGTTAGGTCCTTCAGGAGTTTCGATAGGACACATTCTTCCATAGTGAGAATAGTGAACATCTCGGACTTCGAAGCCCGCTCTCTCTCTTGACAAACCACCAGGTCCAAGCGCTGAAATTCTTCTCTTGTGTCTTAATTCTGCCAATGGGTTTGGCTGGTCCATGAACTGAGAAAGCTGTGATGAACCAAAGAACTCGTTGATTGTTGCAATAATAGGTCTGATATTGATAAGAGTCTGAGGAGTGATGATTTCAAGGTCCTGAATTGTCATTCTTTCTCTTACAACTCTTTCCATTCTTGCAAGACCAATTCTGAATTGGTTTTGCAAAAGCTCACCTACTGAACGGAAACGACGGTTTCCTAAGTGGTCAATATCGTCAATTGAGCCGATGTCATATGCTAAGTTCAACATATAGTTAACAGATGCAAAAATATCATCTACTGTTATATGCTTTGGAACAAGCTCATCAACTCTTTCCAATAATTGCTCTTTGATTGCTTCATTATCAGTATTTGCTTCAAGAATTTCCATCAATACAGGCTTATATACCCACTTTGACGGATAATTGTCCATTTCAAAGTCGATAAAAGCTTCAAGAGGAACTGTCTTGTTTGTGAATACCTTAACAGGATTTTCCGATGTTTTTATCATAACGCAATCCACGCCTGCGTTTTCCAAAGCAATTGCAATATCCATTGTTACTTCATCGTCTGCATTTGCGATGATTTCGCCTGTCTGAGGGTTTATAGCAGGCTCTGCCAAAGTCTTTCCAACTATTCTTTGTGAATAGGAAAGCTTCTTATTAAATTTATATCTACCAACTCTTGCAAGGTCATATCGTTTTGGGTCAAAGAACATATTTGTTATAAGTGTTTCTGCACTCTCAACATTTAGTGGTTCGCCAGGACGCAAACGCTTATAAATTTCCAAAAGCGCTTCCTCACGGTTGGTTGTTGTATCTTTTTCAAATGTTGCCTTAAATCTTGGATCCTCGCCAAAATATTCCTCAATCTGTGCATTGGTTTCCAAGCCCATTGCACGAAGAAGAACTGTTGTCGGAACCTTTCTTGTTCTATCAATTCTAACAGAGAAAACATCAAGAGAGTCTGTTTCATACTCAAGCCATGCACCACGATATGGGATTACGGTTGATGTATATAACTTTTTACCGGTCTTGTCCCTTGTGAAATCATAGTAAATTCCAGGAGAACGAACCAACTGACTGACAATAACACGCTCTGCACCATTAATTATAAAAGTGCCTTGCTCTGTCATAAGAGGGAAATCGCCCATAAAGATTTCCTGTTCCTTGATTTCGCCTGTTTCTGAATTAATAAGTCTGACATTCACCTTTAGCGGAGCTGCATATTTTGCGTCCTTTTCCTTACATTCCTCAACTGTGTATTTCGGATTGTAATCCAAAGTGTAGTCATAAAATTCCATAAGCAAATGACCTGAATGGTCAGTTATTGGCGAAATATCGTGGAATACTTCGTGTAACCCTTCCTCCAGGAACCACTTATATGAATTTTTTTGAACCTCGATAAGATTTGGCATTTCCAAAACTTCATCGATTTTTGAGTAGCTGAGACGAGTATTTTTGCCTACCTGTACCTCATGCAACATTCATCAATCACCTCTTTGAGATTTTTAAAGTAAAATATGACTCTTTGATAATTATAAAATAATTTTTTTCCCTATTGATTTTTCCTTTTTCTTATGATATAATTATTCCCATAATAGGAAACAGAGGACAATAAGCCCATATTATTACTATTATACAATAACTTATAATATCATATTTCTTTTGTTGTGTCAAGAGAAATAAGAAATTTTTTTATATTTGCAGACATTCTGCATTTTTTAGAAAGGAAAAAAGTTTATGCCTAAATTTGCATTAAACAATGAATTTGTGCCTGTTTCGGTATACTTTATTGAAAATTGCTTAAAAAATGTCAGCGGAAGTTTTTTAAAGGTTTATCTTTATTCCCTTGGCTTAGCATCAAAGGGAATGGACGCCGACACCGAAACAATTGCAAAAGAGCTTGATATGCTGGAGAGTGATGTTCTACAGGCTTTTAACTATTGGAAAAGTGTGGGAATGATCATTGAAGATGAGGGTGTTGTTGAATTTTTGACAAGACCTCAACAGGACGAGCTTTTTGGTGCAACCGAACAGGTTGTATATAAAGAAGCCGATACCATGAAAAAATCAACCTATGACAGCGTCGAGGTTGCAAAAAAAATCTCAGAAAGCAATTCTCTTTCTGAAATGGTCCAGCTTGCACAGGAGCTTTTAGCCAAACCCCTCTCCCCTGATGAGCTTGAAACTTTGTTCTGGCTCAATGATGAGCTTGGTTTTTCGGCTGAGGCTGTCTTATTACTGCTTGATTATTGCATATCAAGAGAAAAAAGAAATATGCGATATATCGAAAAGGTCGCAATTTCATGGCACGAGCAGGGTATTATATCACCAGAGGATATTATGGAGCATATTGCAAGTGAAGAGGAAAAAAATACAACTGCTTATAAATTGAGAAAGGCAATGGGTATTGCCGACAGACCTATTACTGCTCCTGAAGAAGCGTATCTTAACAAATGGTGCGAAGAATTTAAAATCCCTGAGGATATGATTATTTTAGCCTATGAGTCTTGTTTATTAAACACCTCTAAGCTATCCTTTCCTTATATGGATAAAATCATTGAAAGATGGCATTCTCAAGGGATTATGACAAGAGCACAGGCAGAAGAGGATAATCAGAAGTATAAGAAAAAGTCAACAGGTGCAAATGATATCTACAAGGACAAGTTCTCACACCCTGACTTAGAAGCATTAACAAGAAATAAGGACTAAAAAATATGAGGCTATCCTGATGGATAGCCTCTTTTATATTCTTTTTAATATTATTTTTGCCAATATCCCTGTCACAACTGCACTCACTGCTCCTGACACAACTAAAACAGGAAGATATGTAAAAACCGTCACAGTTCTCATCATAATTGATGCACAAAGTAACTGTCCTATATTATGCGATATTCCCCCACCAATACTCACACTTATAATGTGAAACTCTGATTTTTTTAACAAAACCATCACAAAAAAGCTGAAAATTCCGCCAAAAAGAGAATATATAAACACTGATGGCGAGCCAAACAGAGCAGATGAGGTAATAATCTTTATAAGCATAATAAGAAATGCATATCTCTTATCAAGCTTGTATA
>JAZNOH010000147.1:0-1928 GCA_045580715.1 Clostridia bacterium | reverse complement strand
CAAAACCTATTGAGTGGGCAAAGTCCTGAATTCCATCTCCTAAAAGTGGTCTGTTATTTCTTTGATAGTTTTTAAGCCCATTTCTTGAAATGAGGTAGTTTTCCATTTTTCTGTGTTTCCTGTAAAAATACCTGAACTGATAAAAAGAGGGGTATTGCTCCATAAGGGTTCCTGCACTGTCACAGTATTTCTCTTTCAGCATCAGCGTATATGTAGTGGTTAAAGTGTTTTTGTGCTGAGTGTAAAAATATTTGTTTAACGCCCATTTTATGTTCTTTTCATCAAGACTCAATTCTTTGTCCTTTTCCTTAGGCTTAGGTGCGAGAATTGATATGTTCTGATATACAAGATACTGCCATAAATAAGTACACACAGTTTGTCTGCTGATACCCTTATCATCTGCAATTCGTGAAATCATTGCAGACCTTTTATTTTTGTCCGTTATGAAAGGCAAAATATTTGAAACTACAGAAAATCTCTCATAGGCTGTCTTTCTGCTTTGCATACCCATTTCATTTATATCCTGCAATTCGCCTGTATCAAGAGAACAAAAAGTGTACCCTTGCAGAGAACTCATATCAAGCCATTTAGGCATAGATTTTTTCTTGCAATCCACTACAAAAGCCTTTGTATCTGCAATATCAATAATTCTGTACATAGCAGAACCACTTTGGATTATGTCGTTACTCTTCATTGATAACCACCCCCCAATCAGAAACACCTCTTTTTTGCCAATAGTCCTTAGAGAAATCAAGAAGTTTAACTGTCCTGGGTTTTGTCAGATAACTTCTGTTGACACATTCACGCACTGATATTTCTTGATTGGCTTTGATACACACAAAGTCTGTCATATACTCACTACCTTCAAGCAGAACATTACAACTGAACTCAATAATATCTGTGTCTGCTTGTAGCATATCAGCATAAGCACTCTGGATTAAATCGTAGGTCTTACACACCCCTTTGCATTTACTTAAATTCCTTTTTTCACATCTTCCTTTGTAGTTGCTCTTACGCATAGTAAATCTTTCCTTTCCCAAAATCCCCAAAATTCTCCCAAAAACAAATGCACACCCTTAAAACTCTTCCCAAAAATGATTTTGTTTTTGGGAAGAATACTTGAAAAGTCTGAAAACCCTTGATATTTCTTGCTTTTTCAATTTTTGGCTTTTCCCAAAAACAGATTTTTGGGAAATTACTATGATAAAGGGCAATCTCATTTATCATTTCAAGGGCAAAGTGATTTATAATTTGTCTTTTTCCAAAAACCACAACCGCACAAAAATCTGTATGCGCGTATGGCTCAAAATTGGGCTGAATATGGCTCGAAAATGGCTGATTTGGGGCATTTTGCTCTTTTTTTCACAAGATTTACTATGTCAAACAATTTAGCCAACCAAAAGAAAATGGACCTTGTCGGTTTCACCGACAAGGTCCATTTGATAATTTAATTTGCCTTTTTTGTGTTAATGGGGGATGCCCAAAAACATAGTGAACCTTGTTTGCACATTGTACCTCCAAAGTCATTTTTCGTCAAGGCCATTAAATTGCTCAGATTGGTAAGACTATATGGTTTTGAAGTGCTTGTTCTGCCAGTTTGCTACTGACAGACAAATAGGCCATAGTAGTATTATGACTACTATGTTGCAACAACTCCATAATTAGGGTGGGGTTGTGACCAATATTGGGGTCTGAACTATTGTAAATATCAGAGCAGAATTTCTTACGAAAAGAATGCGTACCAACACCTGTTATTCCTAAATATTCACAGGTTTTTTGCAGGTGGTTTTGAACTGTTCTAACTGAAATATCAAATAGTCTTTGTGTGGGTTTGATATTATTCCTCAAAGCATAGTCCTGTAAAAACATATACACCTCATTAGGCACTATAAAATGTCTTGCCTTTCCTGTTTTCTGCTCCACAATAT
>JAZNOH010000146.1:0-5531 GCA_045580715.1 Clostridia bacterium | reverse complement strand
AGCTTGAAAGCAGAAGGAATTTCATACATAGCAGGTGCTGACCTCCCTTGTGTAATTGTTAATATTGTAAGAGGTGGTCCTGGTCTTGGTGGAATTCAACCTGCTCAATCAGATTATTTCCAAGCAACAAAGGGTGGAGGTCACGGTGACTATCATTTAATCGTATTTGCTCCAAACTCTGTTCAGGAAATTGTTTCTTTGACCGCAGACGCTTTTAACAAAGCTGATGAATACAGAGTTCCAGTTATGCTTTTGGGTGATGGTACCCTTGGACAAATGATGGAGCCTGTTGATTTTGATTCAGTTCCTGCTCCTTGTGAGGCTGATAAATCATGGGCAACCGTTGGAACAGATTTAAAGAGAGAGCATAACATTGTTAACTCCTTGTATCTTTCTCCTGATAAGCTTGAAAAAACTATAATTGAGCGTCAGCATAGATACGATATAATTAAAGAAAAAGAACAGCGTTGGGATGCTCACGACATTGAAGATGCAGATATTATTGTAACATCTTATGGTACAACAAGCCGTGTTGTTGAAACTGCAGTGAAAATGGTTAGAGAAGAAGGTTTGAAGGTTGGTGTTATCAGACCAATCACTCTATGGCCTTTCCCTGAAAAGATTTTTAAAGAAGCAGCTAAAACTGCAAAGGCTTTCTTATCAGTAGAAATGAGTATGGGACAAATGGTTGAAGATGTTAAGTTAGCTGTTGACGGAAAAGCTCCTGTTCATTTCTTTGGAAGAACAGGCGGAATTATCCCAACACCTGCAGAAATTGCAGACGAAATCAGAAAAATTGCAGGAGGTTTAAAATAATGGCTATTGTATTTGAAAAACCACACGCATTGACCGATGCACCTTTCCATTATTGCCCTGGTTGTACTCATGGTATTTGCCACAGATTGGTTGCTGAGGTTTTAGACGAGCTTGGTGTTGAAGGAAAGACTATCGGTGTTGCACCGGTTGGTTGTGCTGTTATGGCATATGATTACTTTAACTGCGATATGCAGGAGGCAGCTCATGGTCGTGCACCTGCAGTTGCAACAGGTATTAAAAGAGTTCACCCTGATAAAGTTGTATTTACCTATCAGGGAGATGGTGACTTAGCTGCTATTGGTACTGCAGAAACAGTTCATTCAGCTGCAAGAGGAGAAAATATTACAGTTATATTTATCAACAATACTATTTATGGTATGACAGGTGGTCAGATGGCTCCAACAACACTTCCTGGTCAGGTTACTCAAACCTCACCATATGGTCGTGATGTAAAAACTCAAGGTAATCCTATAAGAGTTTCAGAAATGCTTGCAACTCTTGATGGTCCAAGCTATATTGCAAGGGTTTCATTAGACACTGTTCCAAACATTAAAAAGGCAAAAGCTGCAATTAAAAAGGCTTTCCAAAACCAGATTGAAGGAAAAGGATTCTCACTTGTTGAAGTATTGTCAACTTGCCCAACTAACTGGGGACTTTCTCCTGTCGAGGCAATCAAGAGACTTCAAAATGATATGATTCCTCACTATCCTTTGGGTGTATATAAAGATATTGATGAGGAGGCAAAGAACAATGACTGATAATATTATTATTGCCGGATTCGGTGGTCAGGGTATCCTTTTTGCAGGAAAAATATTAGCTTATGCTGCTTTATTAAAAGGTAAGCATCTTTCTTGGCTCCCATCATACGGACCTGAAATGAGAGGCGGAACTGCTAACTGTCATGTTATCATTTCTGATGAACCTGTAGGTTCTCCAATCATAACAGCACCAAACATACTAATCAGTATGAACAAGCCTTCTTTGTTAAAGTTTGTAGATGATGTTGTTACAGGTGGAACAATCATTTATGACAAAACTCTTATTGACTGTGATGTTGAAAGAACTGATGTTACGGTATCTGCAGTTGAGGCTACAGGTATTGCAACAAGAGAGGCTAAATCAAATATGGCTAATATGATTATGTTAGGTGCTTTATTAAAGGCAACAAACATCTTCACATTAGATGAAATCAGAGCCGGTGTTTCTAAGGCTGTTCCTCCAACAAAGCAGGAAATGGTAGATTATAACATGAAATTGATTGAAAGAGGATATAATCTATAATATAATTAAATGAAAGGATTGTGTTTTTAATGGCTGCAACTAAAAAGAAAAAAGAGCTGACATATAAAGATAAACCAGTTTATAGAAAAGGCAACAAGCTATATTATGGTGACCTTAGTGAGCCTTTGATTTTAGCATTGGAAATACTCCAAACAAAAAAAGTCGGCGATGTTGATGTTGCAACAAAGGTTAAATTCAGCATTCAGGACAACACCGTTGATGAGCTTGGAACAGGAACCGATTTCAGAGTTGGCGAAAGAGATGATTTGTATAAAGCATTTGATATCGGTACCTGGTGGCTACAAGATGCATTGAGCTCAATGAAATAAAGAGATTAAAACAACTCATTCTGAAAAAGAATGGGTTGTTTTTTTGAAAATATTTCTACAAAAACTCAAAATACTATTGCGATTTTTCTCTTTTTTGTGTATAATAAAATGTAACATTATAATATACAAAGGAGATTTTAGATATGTTAGAATTTAATAAAGTAAAAAATGCTGACCCTGAATTGTATGAAGCAATCAGTAGTGAGCTTTCAAGACAACAAAATAAGATTGAGCTTATCGCATCAGAGAACTTTGTTTCAGAGGCAGTTATGGAGGCAATGGGAACACCGTTGACCAATAAATATGCAGAGGGTTACCCAGGAAAAAGATATTACGGTGGTTGCGAATGCGTGGATGTTGCGGAAAATCTCGCAATAGAAAGAGCAAAGAAATTATTTGGTGCAAACTATGCAAATGTTCAACCTCACTCAGGAGCTCAGGCTAATATGGCAGTATTTTTTGCACTATTAACCCCTGGCGACACTGTTTTATCAATGAGCCTTGCTCACGGTGGACATTTAAGCCACGGAAGCCCTGTTAATATGTCAGGAAAATATTTTAACATCGTACCTTATGGTGTTAGTGAAGATGCAAACACAATAGATTATGATGAAATAGAAAAAATAGCAAAAGAATGCAAGCCAAAGTTGATTTTGGCAGGTGCATCTGCTTATCCAAGAACTATTGATTTTGAAAGATTTGCAAAAATCGCAAAAGAGGTTGGAGCTTATCTTATGGTCGATATGGCACACATCGCAGGTCTTGTTGCCGCAGGTCTGCATCCAAATCCAGTTCCATATGCAGATGTTGTCACAACAACAACTCACAAAACTCTAAGAGGTCCAAGAGGCGGTCTTATTCTTTCTAAAGATGCAGAATTCGGATTGCAATTTAATAAAGCTGTGTTCCCTGGAATACAGGGCGGTCCTCTTATGCATGTTATTGCTTCTAAAGCTTTGTGTTTCAAAGAAGCATTGACAGATGATTTCAAGAACTATCAAACTCAAATAGTTAAAAATGCAAAGGCATTGTCAGAAGCACTTATTAATGAAGGCTTTAAGCTTGTTTCAGGAGGTACTGATAATCACTTGATGTTGATTGACCTGACTCATATGGGTGTAACAGGCAAGGAAGCAGAGCATATGCTTGACGAGGTTGGAATTACTGTTAATAAAAATGCTATTCCTTTTGACACACAAAGCCCATTTATAACAAGCGGTATCAGAATTGGTACTCCTGCAACAACTTCAAGAGGTTTTGTTGAAGAAGATATGAAAGAAGTTGCAAGATTGATTAAACTAACTATAACTGACTTTGAGAATTCACAAGAAGAGGTAAGAAAAGGTGTTAAGGCGCTTTGCGAAAAGCATCCTCTATATGCATAATGAAAAAGTTTGTTAGAAAAACAGTTCTCCTAATCAGAAGATGCTTTAAAGATGAAATAACAGTCTATTCAGCACAGGCATCATTTTATATAATAATATCGGTCTTTCCATTTGTTATGTTATTGATGTCCTTAGTTGGATTTATCTTCCCTATTTCAAGCGAAACAGTGATTGATTGGATAAACACTATATGCCCTGAAGCGATAAAACCAACTGTTATTGCTCTTGCAGATGAACTCTTTGCAAAATCAATTTCAATAATATCTGTGACTGCTTTGACTGCCATGTGGTCTGCCTCAAGAGGTATTGCTGCATTGGAAAGAGGGGTTAAAAGGGTTTATAAAACAAAAAAAGGGTCAAATTTCATAATAGATGGATTGATGTCCATTATATACACATTTATGTTTATGGCACTTATTTTTGTAACACTCACCTTGCAGGTATTTGGAAACTTAATCGGAGAATTGATATATAAATATATACACTTTTCCCTGACTGATACAATACTAATAAAAGGTATATTCTCGTTTAGCTTGATGACCTTAGTGTTTCAGTCAATGTATTACTTTTTTAATAAGCGTCAATCAAGATTTAACAAAAATCTTGTGGGCGCAGCATTTTCATCAATAGGATGGATATTATTTTCTAATATATATTCAATCTATATTGAAAACATTGCAAACTATTCCTATATATATGGAAGTCTTACTGCTATTGTTCTTTTAATGCTCTGGCTCTATTTCTGCGTTATAATATTTTTGATTGGTGCAGAAATAAATAAGCTGGTATACCAAGACCGTAAAATCGAAAGAGGGTAAAATAATGAATAAAAAAATTGGCTTTATCGGTGGTGGAAATATGGGCAGCGCTATAATTGGTGGGATTTTATCCTCCCATTGTGCAGATGCCTCAAACATTCTCGTCTATGACAAAAATGCTGAAGCCCTAAATAAATTAAATAAGCTATATGGAATTAAATCTGATTGTACTCTTTTGGAGGTTTGTCAGGCTGATATTTTGTTTTTAGCAGTTAAACCAAACATTATTTATTCTGTCATAAACGATATAAAAGGGACAGTAAATAAAGATGCTGTTATTATTTCAATTGCAGCAGGACAATCTATAGAAAAACTATCAAAGGCTTTTGATATTCCTGATTTAAAATTGGTCCGTGTTATGCCAAATACCCCTGCTTTAGTCAACGAAGGAATGTCTGCAGTTTCTGTCAATTCTTTTGTTAATGAGGATGACATCAATTCAGTTATGACTATTTTAAAAAGCTTCGGTAAAGCCGAAATCATTCCTGAAAAGCTTATGGACACGGTAACAGGTGTTAGTGGTTCTTCCCCTGCCTACATTTTTATGCTTATTGAGGCAATGGCAGATGCAGCAGTTTTGGGTGGCATGCCAAGAAATCAGGCATATACCTTCGCAGCACAATCTGTTCTTGGCTCTGCTAAGATGGTATTGGAACTTCCTAACCACCCAGGCGAACTAAAGGATATGGTATGCTCCCCTGGAGGAACAACAATTGAAGCAGTCAAGGTGTTGGAAAATGACGGTTTCAGAAGTTCAATTATGAACGCAATAGATGCATGCATAAAAAAATCAAAATCTTTATAAATTTTTCAGTGGCTTTTATAACCACTGAATTTGTATGTGCCTGTAGCTCAGTTGGATAGAGCAATAGCCACCGACGCTATGTGCCGTGCGTACGAAT
>JAZNOH010000145.1:0-4702 GCA_045580715.1 Clostridia bacterium | reverse complement strand
GACAATTGAAATTGCACCAAATTTACATACTGACACACAGTTACCCAAACCAAGACATCCGTTTGGACAGCCTTTTGCACCACCTGCAAGTCTTGCAGCTGCTGCACAATCAGAAATTCCGTGATATTCATATTTATCAATAGATACATCATGTGTTCCCATACACATTACGCGTGCTACCTTTGGTTCAACTGCCTCAGCACTAACGCCCATAATATCTGCAATTTTCTCTGCAACAGCATCCTTGCCGACAGAACAGGCATTAACTGGTGCACCATCATTTACTATAGCCGCTGCATATGCACTACATCCTGCATATCCACATGCACCGCAATTTGCTCCAGGTAGTTCTGAAACAATTAATTCTTCCCTTTCATCTGTATCAACTTTGAAAACTATGGAAGCAAATGCCAACAGGCAACCAAAAATCAAACCAATAGCACCAACAATCAACACAGGATATAATATAACACTAATACTCATTACTCTATCCTCCTATATTGAAAATCCGGAAAATCCCATAAATGCAATTGACATAAGTCCTGCAGTTATAAGAGCAATAGGCATACCCTGAAAGCTTTGGGGAACATATTTTTCTTCTATGTTTTCTCTTATGCCTGCAAAAATAACAATTACCATAGTAAACCCTAATGCTGCAAAAGTACCATACATTACAGACTGAATAAAGTTAAAGCCATTCTGAACATTCAAAAGTGCAACACCAAGCACAGCACAGTTTGTTGTTATCAAAGGAAGATATATTCCAAGTGCACTATAAAGCGATGGAAGCATCTTTTTAACAAACATCTCAACAAATTGAACCAAACCTGCAATAATCAATATAAATACAATAGTCTGTAGATATTGCATTGATTCTCCCAATAATAGATTTGCAAAATATGTAATTGCTGATGCAACTGCCATTACAAATGTAACAGCCATACCCATACCTGCTGCTGTATCAATTTTCTTTGAAACCCCTAAGAAAGGACATATTCCCATAAACTTAACCATTAGGAAGTTTTGGGTAAAAAGTGCAGTAATTATAATAGATACCATACTCATCAATTATCACCGGCCTTTCTCTTAGATGTTATATAATTAATTGCGGCAACAATAAGGCCAAGAACAATAAAGCCACCAGGTGCCATAATAATTATTGACGGAGGAGTTATAATATCTGCGTAAATTTTGATATCAAACAATGTTCCTGCTCCGAAAAACTCTCTGATACCTGAAATAACCGCAAGTGCTACTGTAAATCCAAGACCCATACCAAGTCCATCAATAATTGATTTACCAACTGTATTTTTTGATGCAAATGACTCTGCACGAGCTAAAATAATACAGTTTACGACAATTAATGGTATGAAAATACCTAATGATGCAGCCAATGATGGCAAATAAGCATTCAAAAGCATTTCGATTATAGTTACAAAAGCAGCAATAATTACAATATAAGCCGCTATTCTTACTTTATCTGGAATAATTTTTCTCAAAAGGGATATCAATGCGTTTGACGCAATTAAAACTGCAGTTGCTGATAATCCCATTCCGATACCATTTTTAAGACTTGTTGTAACAGCAAGAGTCGGACACATTCCCAAAAGCTGAACAAAAGTTGGATTTTCAGTAATAAGACCATTTAAGAAAATCTTTAAGTTATTGCTTTTCTCTTTCATTTTATTCAGCCTCCTTTATTAATTTCACAGCACTAATTGCTGTATTAACTCCATTTGTAACTGCCCTTGATGTTATAGTAGCACTTGTAATTGCATCAATCTGATTATCTTTAGCACCAGATTTAACAACCTGAATATCAGCGCTTTTTCCTACAAACTGACCTTTAAATTCATCCTTTACACATTTTGCACCAAGACCTGGAGTTTCTGAATGAGAAATTACATCAATGCCTGTTACTTTTAATTCATTATCAATACCAACAGCTAATGATACATCACCACCGTAACCTCCTGATGATACCATTACCGCAAATCCTGTTACATTTCCATCTGCATCATAGCCATTATAAACGCTTGTTATAGCACAAGGAAAATCGACTAACGACAATGCTGACATATCTGCTTCTTCAAAAGATGAAGCTGTATGCAAAACTTTTTGCATAGATTCGTTTTGCTTTTTATATGTATTTACCTCTATTACAGGTTTTGTTATTGAGTTAATAACAGCTAAAATGACAGCTGCAATTGCTGTTATCAGGAATAACTTCAATCCCACGCTGAAAATATTTAAAATATCACTCTTTTTAAACATCTTTTCTTACCTCCCCAAAACTCTTTGGAACGGTATATCTGTCAATAAGTGGTGTTAATAAATTCATTAACAAAATCGCAAAAGAAGTACCTTCAGGATATCCTCCGAATGTTCTTATAGCAAATGTTAAGAAACCACAGCCTATTCCAAAAATTATCTGACCAACCTTAGTTGTAGGTGTTGTTGTGTAGTCTGTTGCCATAAATATTGCTCCAAGCATAATACCACCACAACACAATTCTAAAGCTGTATATGACAATAAACTAATTCCAGATACATTGTTTCCGAACAATGCAGTCAAAACAGCAAAAGTACCCAAGTAAAATACAGGTATTTTCCAGTTGATTACTCTTCTAAACAACAGGTATAATCCACCCAATAAAATCATAAACGCAGATGTCTCTCCTATAGAGCCTGGTATATTACCCCAAAATGCTGAAATAATTGATGGAAGTTCTCCTGTTGTAGTTCCCTTTAAAATAGCCAATGGAGTAGCCTGTGAAATAGCATCTGCACCAAGTAATGGTTCAGAGAAGGTAGTCATTTCTCCTGCCCACGCCGCAATCATAAAACATCTTGCTGCAAGTGCCGGATTTAAGAAATTCTTACCAATGCCACCATATAACTGTTTAACGATTATAATGGCAAATGCACTTCCAACCACAACCATCCATAACGGAATTGCAGGTGGTAAATTTAAACCGAGTAAAAGTCCTGTAACTATTGCTGAGCAATCGTCTATATTTACTGATTTTTTCATTATTTTTTGGTATATGTACTCAAATAAAACACATGATAAAATTGAGGTTAATATAACAAAAAGTGCATTTAGTCCAAAATAATATATACCCATTACTGTCGCAGGTAATAATGCAATTATTACATCAAGCATTATATTTGAAACCGCTTTCTTTTGATGAATATGCGGAGACGACGAAACTATGAATTTATGTTCCATTATTTTATATCCTTTCCCATTCGATTATTGTTGTTTTCTTCTATTTTCAATTATTTGTTGTTTAGCTATTCTTATATTATGTATCGGGCCTTCAAGACCAGGACATAGATATGAGCATAAACCACATTCAATACAATCCATAATATGATATTTTTCTGCCATTTCCAAATCTTGGTTTCTTGAATATCTGTTAAGATATAATGGCATCAAATTCATTGGGCAAGCTTCAACACACTTCCCGCATCTTAAGCACTGAACATCATCCTTGTAGTTATCACCTGTATCTGATAGCGCCAAAATGGCCGATGTTGTCTTAACAACAGGAACTTGTGTGGAGTATTGAGCAATACCCATCATAGGTCCACCCATTATCAGTTTATTTGGTTGTTTTGAAAATCCTCCGGCTGCATTGATTATATCTTCAAATCTCATTCCACATCTAACAAGGAAATTATCAGGCTCTTCTATACAATCTCCTGATATGGTAACAACTCTGTCAACAAGAGGCATACCTGTTCTGAATGCATTGGATATTTGTGAGACAGTGTCAATATTTGTTACGACTACCCCTGCATCAGCTGGTAATTTTCCTGTAGGAACTTTTCTTTTAGTTATAGCGTAAATAAGTTGTTTTTCTCCACCCTGAGGGTATTTTGTTTTTAATGGTATTACTTTGATACCACTATCAGATTCAATAATACTATTTAATATTTCAATGGCATCCTTTTTATTATTCTCAATACCAATATAAGCTACATCAACACCAAGTGCCTTTTTGACAATTTTAATACCGTCTATGACTGTTTCAGGCATTTCAAGCATTCTTCTGTGGTCAGCAGTGATATATGGTTCACATTCAGCGCCATTGATAATTAATGTATCAATTTTTTTATCTTTTGGAGGAGATAGTTTGACATGTGTAGGAAATCCTGCTCCACCCATTCCAACAATTCCTGCATTTCTTATTTCATTTATAATTTCTTCAGATGTCATTTCCTCAGGATTTTTAGGCATTAAATCCTCTTTTTGAGCATATAATCCGTCGTTTTCAATAACAACAGACATTGCCTTTATTCCTTGTGTATTTATTCTCGGCTCAACTGCAACAACAGTACCGGAAATAGAACTATGTAATGGAACTGCCACAAACGCATCTTTATTATCTGCAATAATTTCTCCAACTTTAACATAATCCCCTTTTTTAACAGTTGCTTCCAGTGGTGCACCTATATGCTGCTGAAGAGGAAAAATGTGAGTTTCTCCACCTTTAATTTCTTTTATAGGCTTGTTATTTGTATATTCCTTATAGTCCCTGATATGCAATCCGCCTTTAAATGTCTTAAGCATACCTATATCTCCTTTCTGTTTGATTCCTATACTATTACCAATTAGTTATTATAACATATTTTTACATTATTTTCAATAGATTGACAATTAAAAAACAATCCTTTTGGCAATGCCAAAAGGATT
>JAZNOH010000144.1:0-2072 GCA_045580715.1 Clostridia bacterium | reverse complement strand
GGAACAACAATAACACCTATATTGTCAGCCATTAATGGAAACAAGGAAGCAAAACAGGTTGCAGCCACATGTTTATATATAAAGATCATAGGAGTTATCGCTGTTTGTTTGGTATTCTATATTTTGAATTCAGTAATTGTTTTCCCATTTATGCAAGAGGGGAATTATGTTAATGCATTTAATATAGCAGTTATTCATACATTATTTAATATTATCTCAACAATAATATTAATTCCATTCTCAAAGCAGATTGAGAAACTTGCATTGATAACCTTTAAAGATAAGAACAATGGAGAACAGGAAAAAGACCCATTTGCAACACTTGATGACAGATTCTTAAAGGTTCCTTCATTTGCGGTTGAAAAGTGTAGGGAATTAGCATATGAAATGGCTAAAATGGCTAAGGAGTCAGTTACCCAGAGTGCAAATCTTATGGAAAAATACGATAGGGATATTGTGGAAGATATCATAAAGCAAGAAAAGAAAGTTGACAAATATGAAGATAAGATCAGCGCATACCTTGTTCAGCTTGCCTCAGAAAATATGAATGCAGAGGACAGCCATCAGGTCACAAAAATTTTGCATATTGTCGGGGATATTGAAAGAATATCTGACCACGCACTAAATATTTGTGAAACAGCAGAGGAAGTGCATGAAAAGAAGGTTTCTTTCTCGCCTGAAGCAACAAAAGAAATTAAAGTTCTTGCAGATGCAGTAAAGGAAATACTTTCAATTACAACAGATATGCTTGAGGAAGATAATCTTGAGCTTGCAAAGAAGGTTGAACCTTTAGAGCAGATTATTGATAAATTGAAAAAGGAAATCAGAAATAATCATATAATGAGACTTACAGCCGGTGAATGCACAGTTGAATTAGGATTCATTTTGTCAGACCTTTTAACAAACTATGAGAGAATTGCAGACCATTGTTCAAATATTGCAGTTGCAGTACTGGGAAATGCAGACGGCAAGTTTGAAGCGCATGATTATATGAGTCATGTTAAAATAGATGGTGAAAACGAATTTTTTGAGAACTATCAGTTATATAAAGATAGATATTCGCTATAAAAGAGTGCAAAAGCACTCTTTTTGGCTTTGTTATAATAATGAATAATTGGAGTCAGAAAATGAAAATAAGTGAGTTACTAAAGAAGGACAAATTGTCGATTTCTTTTGAGGTATTTCCTCCTAAGACCGATAGTACATTTGAAACTGTGAAAACTGCAACAGAGGAGATTGCAAAGCTAAAGCCTTCCTTTATGAGTGTTACATATGGGGCAGGCGGAGGCACAAGCCAATACACTCTTGACATAGCAAAGAATATCAAGGAGCATTATGGTGTTCCCACTCTTGCACACTTAACTTGTGTTTCATCAACAAAGGAAACGGTGCAGAAAAAAATTAATGACATAAAGAATGCAGGAATTGAAAATATTATGGCGCTTCGTGGTGATTTAACTCCTGAATTAGAGAATAGCGACAGAGCTAAATGGGACTATCGTTATGCTGTTGATTTAATTCGTGATATAAAGGAAATTGACGAGAATTTCTGCATTGGTGCAGCGTGCTATCCTGAAATTCATCCTGAAAGTGATGACCAGAAGCAAGACATTATTCACCTAAAGGAAAAGGTTACAGCAGGATGCTCATTCTTAACAACGCAGATGTTTTTTGACAATAACCTTTTATATAATTTCTTATATAAAATTCGTGAGGCAGGAATAACTGTTCCGGTCATTCCGGGTGTTATGCCGATTACAAATGCAAATCAGGTTGAGAGGGCAATTAAATTATCAGGCTCATTTATGCCTCAACGATTTAAAAGTCTTGTTGACAAATTCGGTCATTGCCCTAATGCAATGAAACAGGCAGGAATTATATATGCAACAGACCAGATTATTGATTTATACGCAAACGGAATAAAAAATGTCCATGTATATTCAATGAACAAGCCTGATGTTGCCGAGAAGATACAGAGTAATCTGTCCGATATATTGGGGTAATTATGGATAATATCGTATACATAAAAGATTTTGGCGAACTGCCTGTAAATAAAAAAGAAATTTTGAGAT
>JAZNOH010000143.1:0-2317 GCA_045580715.1 Clostridia bacterium | reverse complement strand
GTTTAAATCTATGACAGTTAAAAAAGCAAATGGTGACCCTTTATTGTATAAAAAGGGGCGTCAGTTCTTTAGGCTTGTGGCTTTCTTATTATATGAATTAAATAGACAGCATCCTGAAATTGTTCAGGTTGCTCACGATTTTGTTGAATATTCTGTGTCTGATTTTATGACTGCTTGTGGTGTTGGTAGGTCAAAGAGTATGCTTTCTGTTTTTAGTGAATCTGGCTGTGTAATTGATGATACTTTTAATCGTTTGGTGTTGTTAGATTGTGAACCTGAAAGTTTGCAAATTCATTTAAGTGAAAGTAAATTGGAAGCAGTTGCTGGTGCTACTCAAATGAGAGTTCAGGTGCATTTATTAACTATTATTTTGGCTCAAATATTTGCTCAAGTAGAGCAAGGGTATTATTCTTCAAAGACTACAAATGTGATGGTTACAAAGGCAGAATCTTCGTTAAAAGATGATTTAGAGTCTTTGCGTCAAACAGTTTTGAAGAAGTCAAATAAAATAAGTGAATTAACTCGATTATTGAAGGAGTCACAGGATGATTTGTCTGTTTGTAGAAAGGCATTATTATCAAAAGATGCTTTAATAGAAGAGTTATCTAATCAATCTGTATTAAAAGCAAAGGATATTGAAATAAAGGATTTAAGAAGTCTTGTGGATGCAAAATCAGCGGATTATGCTTCTCTTTATGCTCAGTATAGTAGTTTATTATCTCATTGTGATTCTTTGGAAAATAAAATATCTAATAGTGTAGATATGTCTAAAGAATTGTCAGATTTGAGGGAAAAGTATGCTGAATTAACCGAGTCTTTTAATGATTTACTGGCTTCAAATATGAATATGGCAATTACAATTCCTCAAATAAAAGAATATTGTTGGGGTATTAAGCCAGTAATTGTTGGTGGAGTAAAGGGGTTTGATAAAACTCTTGCTCGATGTTTTAAAGATTTCGTTTTTATAGATGTTGATGATGTTTCAAATGGACTTACCCTCCCAAATAATCCAGATTGTGTTGTTATTTATGCACGATGTGTAGGTCACGCAGATGTGCGAAGAGTGCGTGAGTTTTATGGAGATAGGGTGCCTTTTATACAGTTGAGTGTGTCAAATGCTCTTTTACTTATGACAAGGGTGTATGAAGCATTAAATAATGGAAAATAAGCGGAGTTTGCTTAACTTGAAGATAAGAAGATGTCATCAGATGATGACATCTTTTTTTATTATTTAATGAAATATTTTAGGAGGTGTATAAAATGGCTTCTCGTTTTGAAATTTTACGAAAAGAAATCAATAGGGGTTTAAAGGTAGAAGAAAAGTCAGGGGTAATGATTAATGACTGGACACCTAATAATGTGCGTAGGTTAATTATTGGTACAGATTGTGCTATTGTTTGTTATCATGTTACTGGTGGTAAGTTTACAACTCTTATGAAGGTTGTAGAATTTGGGACTGATAGTTCTGCAGAATGTTTTGAATATCATCAAGGTCAAGCAAATATTAAGCCTTTATTATCTGTATTGGTAGATGGTCGTATTTGTTCTTGTATTGAAGAAATAGTATTTTGTACTGCTGGTTATGATGCTGATATGTTGCGTTTTGATTCTGATTTATCAATCTTATTGGGTAATAAAAAAGATGTAACAGCGTCTACTTTGCATAATCGTTTTCCTCGTTTACATAGTATTTATAAGGTAAATGATATTGTTCCTAATATTTGGGAACAAGTACAAAATTCAAAATCTGCATCTACTCTTTTGTATACTACTTTGGTAGGTGCGGGCGTTCGTGTAATGGATTATAATCAGGTTGCTTTAGATTGGTATAAGGGTAGTTATCTTCGTCCTAATTTGTATACTATGGATGGTCCTGAAGGTGCTTTAGCAAGGCGTTTTGAGTCTGTTAAGGCTTATTATTTAAATCTTGAGCATAATGTAAAAATGGCAAAGGCTGAAGCTCAAAAGTATGCAAAAACTCGTGAAAACTTCTTGCCTTTATATTCGACTTATAGTAGAGCTTTCTATTCTTTGTACGAAGGGTGTAACAGTGTTTATAATAACTGTTCGTTGTTGGAGAAGGCTACTTGGGGTAGTTTTATAGTATCTAAAAAGGCCGCAAAATTGTTCAGAAAAGAAAATGAGGGTAATATAGAGAAGGATTGGAAGTATAATGATTTTAATAAGTTGCATACAATTTTGTTGGCAACTAATAATTCTGAAGAGTCTATGTCTGTTGATGTTTCTTTCTTAACTTTGGTGTATAATCTTGTAGAGTATGGTAAGTTTGAGATGGTGAAAGATATACCTGGTGATG
>JAZNOH010000142.1:0-8813 GCA_045580715.1 Clostridia bacterium | reverse complement strand
CATGGCTACGATCCGACTTATAGAGCGTATTTTTAACTTTAATGATGAAGGTTATTTAAGAGAGTTGGTAAGTGAAAAGAGATTTGAAACGGGTTTAAGTGATTTTGCAGTATTTACTTTTGAGAATAGCCCTGCAACAGATGAAGTTTTTGGTATTAGTGATTATGAGAATATCAAAGACATTGTAAGTGCATATGAGCAAATCTTAACTTTAATCAATGCTGTTTTGATTAAAAATATTAATCCTATTGTTCAGGTACCTATGGGTGTTCTTGTAGAGAATGAGAAAACAGGACAGATAGAGGGACCAGTTAATGGTTCATTGTTAGAAGTTGAGAATGGTGAGATTAAATATATCACTTATGATATGCAGGTTGCAGATTTATCAAGTTATCTTGGTAATTTGTCAAATGAAATTGGTGTGCAGAGTGAATTAGGTAAGACATTTTTGACGGGTGAATTTACAAGTAATTTATCAGGTGAAGCAATAAGAAGTCTTATGAAATCACCATTAGATAAGATTGGTAGAAGTATAGACCAAATAGACGACGTATTAAAGCGTTTATTTGTTCAAGTATTAGGCTTAAAAGGTATTCCTTGTGTTATTTCAGATATTTGTATTAAATGGCGTGATGGTATTACTGAAACACAAGATACGGGTACAGAAACAATACCAACTGAAATGACAGAAGTTACAGAAGATGTAGGAGGTGTTGTAAATGGATAAATTGTTAGATTTTATTAAAGAGTGGCTTGGTCTTACAGATGAACAAGTGAAAAAGGCTGAATTAGACCTAAATAAAACAGATGATAAGCCAGAAGATAAACCAGAAGAAAAACCTGTTGAAAAGGAAGAAGAAAAGACCAAACAAACAGGTGAAACCGTTGAGGAGCAGTCAGCGGGTGCGACGTCAAATACAGAAAAGGAAGGTGAAGAACCTATG
This sequence comes from Clostridia bacterium, assembly GCA_045580715.1. Taxonomy (GTDB): domain Bacteria; phylum Bacillota; class Clostridia; order UBA1381; family UBA1381; genus RGIG1988. Next base: position 7,869 of record JAZNOH010000142.1, on the reverse strand, counting down.
GAAACAGTAGATGCAAAAGAATATAAGGCATTACAAGAAGAAATCAAATCTTTGAAATCAATTATAGAAAAACAGAAATTAGATAGTGTTGCAGAAAAGAGAGCAACAAAAATAAAAGGTATCAAAGATTGTTTAGATTATGACTATCTTACTACTCTTTTGGATGGTGTAGAAGATAAGGACTTTGATAACAAAGTTGAAGAGATTAAGAAATCAAAAGGTTATTTATTTAAGCAACCTGAAACAGAGGGGTTTAATCCTGCTCCTGTATCAGAGGGATTAAATGAAGTAGAAAGCGCCTTCTACAAAATAAATCCTGATTTGCTTAATTCAAATAAATAAAAATATTAAATTGTGAAAGGGGTTATTTAATTATGGCACATGATTTACAGACAAGATATGCAAAGTTAGTTGATGCTAAATATAGAGCAACTTTAACTACAAAGGATAATGTAATTTTTAATACAAAGTATGAGGGTTCTCCTGCTGCTGGTAGTGTTAAAATTGCTGTTCCTAATGAAATTGAGGTTAGAGATTATGACAGAGAGAATGGTGGTAGTTTAACAGCAAGTTCTACTTCTTACATAACTGTTGTAATTGATGAAGACATTTATATCAATGAAAAAGTTGATTATGCAGATGCAGCTGCTGTACCTTATGATGTTATTGCTAATAAGTTAGATGATGGCGCTTATTCTATGGCTTTAACAACAGATACAAGAGGCTTAAATGTTCTTGCAACAGAAGGTACAGTAATGGAAGATACTACTGCATTGACAAAAACAACAGTATATGACCAGATTGTTGATGCTCGTACAGCACTTTCAAATGCAAAAGTTCCTACAAAGGACAGATGGTTGGAAGTATCTCCTGCTACTCTTGCTTTACTTTTGAAGAATAGCGAGTTTATCAAGGCTTGTGATTTAGGTCAGAAGATTTTGGAAACAGGTGCAATAGGTCAGATTGCAGGCTTTAATGTTTATGAGGCTGTAAATATGGGTGAAAATGTTGCATTTATTGCAGGTCATCCTTCTGCTGCAACAAGAATTGAAGAATGGGCTGTTAAACCAAAAGTTCAGTCTTTGGATGGTGAAAAGTATGTTGGTGCTTGTGCAATTCAAGGTAGAAAAGTATTAAAGCACAAGGTAATTAAGCCTGAAGGTGTAGTAGTTCGTACTATTGCTTAATTATTCCAAACAATAATTAGTGGGTGGTTTTGTGAACAAAACCACCCACCCAATAAGAAAAAGGGGGCAAATTGTTATGTATTATATGACAGTTGAAGAATTAAATGCTCTCCTGCCCTCTGTCTTCACCTCTAATGAACTTTTAAGGGCTGGGTTGAGTAATTTGACACCAGAAGATATACAAGCAATCCTGGGGCGTTCTGAGGGCATTTTGGACCATTTGAGGTATAAAGGTCAATTTGTGGAAGAGTATCAAGCACATGCCTTTCCTCGAAAACTTGGTACAGGTTATGTAATAGAGAAGAATGATGAGCGAGTGTTAAAAGGTTTGGCTTGTATTTTCTATGATTTATTAAAAGGTTCTAATTTGAGTGGTTCAAGAGAAGAGCGTATAAGACAGGGCATAAAGTCCATTAGTACAGGTGGAGTAAGTGAGAGTTATGGTACTTTGGATGAAGTAAAAGAAATTAGTGAAAATTATGCAAAATATTTGGGGTTTTGTCTTTTTAAAGGCGTGATATAACCCAGATTTTAGTAAAGGGGGTTATAAAATGAATTCAGTATTAGCATTTTGTAAATCAGCAATAGCAGTTATTGGTGGTTATATTGCTTGGTTTTTAGGTGGTTTTGATGGTTTAATTATAACCCTTTGCGTATTCGCTTTGGTTGATTATATTACAGGTGTAATTGCTGCTGTAATAAAAAAAGAATTATGCTCAAGAGTAGGTTTTGTAGGTATAGCAAGAAAGACCTTAATGTTTTTTCTTGTAGGTATAGCCTCAATTTTAGAGTTTTATGTATTAGGTGGCTCAAGTCCTATAAGGGAAATAGTGATTGTCTTTTACATAGCAAACGAGGGAATTAGTATTGTAGAAAACTCTGCAAGAATTGGTTTACCTATACCATCGAAATTTTTGGCTATTTTAGAGCAATTAAAAAGTCAAGGTGATGATGATGCTGGGGTTTAATAATGAACTTTTAACTATTGAAAAATGCACTCATACAGACCTACGTGGAATACCAACCTATGCAGCGCCTACTACTGCATACGGGTATGCAGTAGTAAAGCATACCTTTGATTATTCAACAGGTAAAACAACAGATTACCTCTTTGTTGCCTTACAAGAGCCTGATTTAGTCAAAAAAGAAGATAAGATAAACGGTTATAAAGTCGATAGCGTTAAACCTGTTTATATAGACGGTGAGTTTATCGTATGCGAGGTGACTTGCTTATGATACAGGTAAATTCAGAGTTTGATAAAAAACAAGTTGACGCTATTGCAGACGCTTTACAGAAACAGATTGAGCAGGCAGTAAAACCACTTGAAAAAAATATTGCAAAAGATATTTTGAAAGAAGCAAAAAAGAATTGTCCTGTTGATACAGGTAAATTGCGTAATAGTGGTTTTATAAAGAAAACAGGTGATGGTTATACAGTAGGTTTTAGTGCGGATTATGCTATGGTCGTACACGAACAGCCACAAAGTTTTAGAGAAAATGGAAAACGTCATTTTTTAAGTGAGGCTGTTGAAAAAGTAGCAGGTAAAGACAATAAAAAGATAAAGGAGAGGTTGATGAAATGAAAAAAATTAGCATTTTAGAAGATTTAATACCACTTTTCCCTACTTCTCCTTTTAAGATTTATTTAGATAACAAAAATGACGAAAAAAATATATGTGTGATTTCAGAAAATTTAGGATTTGACTATTCTGACGAGTTAAAACTTGACAGACAGAAGAAAACTTATAATTCAGAGATTTCAGTATATATAGCGAGTGATGAATGTAATGCAAATTTTGACAGTATTTACGCATTACTTGAAACATTCTTTGATAATATTAGGGCTTATTCTGGTAAGACCTTAAATGGTAAAAAAATTGTTTGGGTTGAGCAAGAAAGTCCTTTTGGTTATACAGGTAGAGATAAGAGTGGGTATTATACCTTTATTCTTAATTTAACTATAAATTACAAACTTTAAGGGGGTTTTATAGATGTTAGGATATGATAGTGGTTTTTATTTAGGTGATACAGCGTCTTTAACTGATAACGACTTAATTGCTGGTGTTAGAAGTATATCAGGTTTAGAAGAAGCAAGAAATGTTATTACACAGGAAGCAACATTAAAGCAACTTTCTGACACAATGCTTTTAGGTAAATACACAGTTACACCTATAACTATTGTAATTACATATGACGCTGAATATGAGGCAGAAATCAAGAAATGTCAGGACGCTATGAGAAAAGGTGAATTGAAATATTTTGCAATCACAAAACCAAATAGCAAGACAGGTAAAGGTGGTCCTTGTTTTGTAAATAAGGTTAGTCCTTCAGAAGTAACAACAGAGGGTCTTATGGAAAGAACTATTGAGATTACACCTAAAAATGCAGAATTGATTGTAGAAGTAACAGTAGGTGCTACTGCAGGCACAGATACAGAAGAAGAATAATCTGAAAGAGGTGTTGTAGATGTTTAAGATAAATTTTAAGAGTATAAATATAGCAAATTTTGAGGAAACCACAGGGAAAAACATTTTTACTGTTATAGGTTATTCTCATAATCTTGCTATAAAGTTCTTACAGGTAGCAACAGGAGTTTTTGAAGAAGAAAAAAGAGCAGAAATTGCGGATTATTTGGACGAGTTGAAGAAAGAAAAAGGTTGTTTGGAAAATGTTGTTGATTTTCTTATAGATACTTGTGATGCAGAGGGTTTTTTTCCAAGAGGTCTAACAGCGGAAATGTTGAAGAAACTGTTGAAAGACGGTCAGCAGGCTTGGTTAGACAAAATGATGCAATCAGAGGAAGAACAAATGCAGACAATGATAATAGAGGGCTTGAAGAAACTTCAAGCGGAACAGAACAAGACTTCTGGTACAAAGACTGGCAAAAAGTAGAAATTGACGCCCTATTGTGTGGTTTAACACACGAAGATATATGGGTAAATTTGAAACCTTTTCAAGTATTAGAATTTATCAAAAGGTACAGAGAAAAGGAGAAAGAAAATCTACAAATTCAATGCAATCTACAACATAACCTCGTGTGGAATATCTACTATGCTATACATAATGCAAAAAAACTTCCTACAAAACCTATCCAAATAGGTACTAAAAAAACAGATAGGTATATGACAAATGAAGAATTATGTAGAGCAATAGATGCACTTTAACTATAAACTACAACCAATAAGGCGTGGTGGTTATAACCACCACGCCTTATTCAGTAAGAAATAAAAAATTAAATATATGAGAGAGGAGGCGGTTTTGGTGGCTTTAGGAACTAGTATGGCTTCTGGTTTGAACAGTCTTGCTCTCAAGGTTGGAATTGACGTAAATAGTCAATCCTTTCAGGACTTTCAAAGCAGAGTTGAAAACGCAATGAACTCTGTTCAGAGTTCAGTTCAAGCGGCTATGCCAAGAATAGCGAGTGCGGCTCAGTCTGCTATGCCTGCGGTAGGTAAAGCATTAGGAAGTGCGGCTGTTGGGTTAGGTAAAGCAACAGCAGGTGCAATAACAGCGATTTCAGCAGCAGGTGTTACTGCTGCAACTCATATGGTGAAGTTTGGTGACGAGTTTAATTCTGCAATGAACCAACTTCAAGCCTCAACAGGTGCAACAGAAGAAGAAATGAAAAAGTTAGAAGAGGCTGCTAAAAATGTTTATGGAAATAATTTTGGTGAGAATATTGAAGACGTTGCTAACTCAATGGCAACAGTAAATCAGCAGTTAAAATTAACAGGAACAGAGTTGGAAACAGCAACTCAAAAAGGTCTTGCATTAAGAGATACTTTTGAGTTTGAAATAGAGGAAAGTACAAGAGCAGTAAATGCGTTAATGAAACAATTTGGGATTACTGCTGACGAGGCTTATGACATAATTGCAACGGGTGCTCAAAATGGTGCAAACCAAAATGGTGACCTTTTAGATATATTAAATGAGTATTCTAATCACTACGCACAACTTGGTCTTTCTGCTGATGACTTTGCACAATCACTTGTAAAAGCAAGTGAAGTAGGTGTATTCAGTATGGACAAGGTTGGTGATGCAGTTAAAGAGTTTGGTATAAGAGCACAGGATGGTAGTGCTACTTCAATAGCAGCATTTGAAACATTAGGGTTAAATGCTACTGAAATGACTAAAAAGTTTGCTTCTGGTGGTGCTACTGCAAGAGATGCGATGCTTGAAGTGGTTAGTGCTTTACAGGCTATGGAGGACCCTGTGGCTAAAAATGCTGCGGGTGTTGGTCTGTTTGGTACTATGTATGAAGATTTAGGACCAAAAGTGTTAGATATTTTAGGTAGTATAGAAGATAGTACTCTTGACACTACTGCGGCAATGGAAGAAATAAATAAGGTTAAATATAATGATTTGGGTAGCGCTATTGAAGGTATAAAAAGAAGTTTAGAAGTAGGATTACTTCCCGTAGCATCAGAAGTTGCGGGTGGTTTAACAGAGATAGCAAATAAGTTTTCAGGTGTAATAAAAGACGGTTTTCAACCAGAGGACGTTGAAGAATTTGCAAATTACATAATGGAAAAAGTTCAAGGATTAGCGACAGGAATTGAACAATTTGCCCCTGCTTTATTAAACTCCATATCTTCAATTTTACAAACAACAATTACAGCATTGGCAGAACTTCTTCCAACACTTCTCCCTATTGTAGCAGAAGCAGGTATGTCCTTGTTGCAGGGGTTGTTAGAAGCGATAGTAGCAAATGTTGAACCTTTAGTGTCTTGTGTAGTTGATGTTTTAACAAACTTGGTTAATTTCATTATTCAAAATATTCCTATGTTATTAACAGCGGCTATTGCAATAGTTACTGAACTTGCAAAGGGTTTAGCAGATAGTGTTCAAATCTTGATACCAAGTGTAATAACTGCGATTTCTGCAATTTGTCAAGGTTTAATAAATAATCTTGGTCCACTATTAGAGGCTGCTTTAGTGTTGATTGCTGCTTTAGCGCAGGGCTTAATTGCAGCAATTCCACAATTAGTTGCAGAATTACCTAAAATCATAACAAGTATATGCAATTTTTTTGCTACAAATTTGGGTGATATTTTGCAAGTAGGTATAGAACTTGTTTTTGCAATAATTACAGGTCTTCTTCAGGCAATTCCTGACCTTTTATCAAGTGTAGACGATTTGTTGTTTTCAGTTTTACAAATTCTTTTAACAGGTTCAGTAAGTGCGGTAGATATTGGTGTAAATATCGTAGAAGGTTTGTGGAATGGTATCAGTAAAATGGGTGGCTGGATTAGGAATAAGGTTAAGAACTTTTTAAGTGGTATAGTTGATGGTGCAAAGAGCATTTTAGGTATAAACTCACCTTCAAAGGTCTTTATGGAGATTGGTGGTTATATGAGTGAAGGTGTAGGTGTAGGTTTTGATGCTGAAATGCCTACTGTTGATAAGATTATAAAGCAGGATATGCAACAAACTGTAAAAGTTGCAACAGACTTTGATATACCTAACAATTCAATAATTGGAAGTATTACAACAAAAGTTGAAGATAAAAATACAATTAGGGCAAGAGAAAATCAAAGGAAGTCATTAGGTACTATAAATCTAAATTTCAATGGTACTACTTTCACAAACAAAACAGGTATGAAACAGGCTGCAAATGAACTTAAACAAATACTTCAGGCTGAGGGTTTGCGTACGGGTTCGATAGTTTTAGCGTAATGGAGGTGTTTTTATGATTATTAGTGATTTTACATTAAATGGTGTGGTTATAAAAACACCACAGGCTTTGACTGTAGAAAACCATTTGGAATTGCAAGAAGTAATTTTGTTAAATGGTAAGAAAAAATGCAGAATTAAAAGGTCTTATAGAGTTGCTATATTAAGTTTTTCAATGCTTGAGAATGAATATTTACAAACAATAATAGCACAAACACTAACAAAGGCAATAACTGAAGGTGTTGTTAATGTTGAATTAGGTTTTTTAGGATTATCAGGTGAAATGGAAACAATGACAGCGAAATTTGGTGGTGTATCTGCAACAGCGGTAGCAGAAAGTATTATGAATAATACTTGGTCTGAAATAGATGATTTGGTATTTGAGGAGGTGTAAGTATGAGTTTTATAGACGATTTTTCAATAAAATTACATATTGACACAGAAAATATACTTACACTTAATTCTACAAATTACCTTTCTTCTCTTGAACTCTTAAAGAGTTTGGATGGTGATGCGTATGTATATGACGCATCACCATACTCAAATAGTGTAATGTTTGGTGTAGATTATGATAAGGATGCACCTTTTTATAATTTGTTTTCAAAAGGGTTAAAGTGTGAATTATATAAAAAAGAAAAAAGATTAGGTATTTTTTATATAACTGATTGTACTCTGCCAACTGAAACAGATGACTACATAGCGACAATTACAACCTATGACCTACTTTATAATTTAATAAACCAAGATATAACACCTGAATTTGAAATTTTAGACGGCGTAGATGTTAAAGATTATATTAAGCAAGTATTTGTTAGTGTAGGCGTGGCAACAGATAAAATATTAGTATCTGAAAATATAACAGGTACTTTGAATTATAGTATATGTCAAGGGAAAACATTAGCAGAAATCTTAAAAGAGTATTGTTTGGCTACTGATACCTTTATAACAGTAGATGCAGGTGAAAATTTTTGTGTTATTCCAAAAGTGGAGGAAATACCTGAAAATTGCC
>JAZNOH010000141.1:0-5881 GCA_045580715.1 Clostridia bacterium | reverse complement strand
GATAAACACAGGTGCTTACATAGATTTCATAGGAAAATCCGGGATTTTTTATTTTCACTTGTTCAATCTGTTCATTTGTTGCATAGACAGTGAACAAAGGCTTTTCTTCACCTTCGTACAAATAATTTTTACACAAATCATATGTGTATTTCCATCTGAGCTTAACTTCCATTATAAGCCCTGCAAGATTGATTATCATATGTAGCTTCATTCTCCTTATTTAATATATTTCATATTATATAACATCACTGTATAAAAAGCAAGTGAATATATTAAAATGCGAGGTGAAATATATGTATGACAGAGAAATGGCAGTTTCATATGCTCACAGATGGGCATTTTCAAGAAATCCTATGTACTATGACTTTGAATATATTGGCGGCGACTGCACAAACTTCGCTTCCCAAGTAATTTTTGCAGGATGCGGACAAATGAATTATACTCCGACATTTGGATGGTATTACATCGACCTCAATAATCGTGCACCCAGCTGGACAGGAGTGAATCAACTTTATAATTTCTTAATTAACAATACAGGCGCTGGTCCAAGGGCTGTTTTATCAACACTTGAAGAGGTTGAGGCAGGAGATATTATTCAGCTTGATTTTAACGCACAAAATCCACAGTTTGACCATTCGCCTGTTGTTGTTGATGCGGGAGAACATACTCCTGACACCATTCTTTTAGCAGCACATACAAATGACTCGGACTATCGTCCTTTATCTACTTATAATTATGAAAATTATCGTGTTTTAAAAATTTTCTGTGATTAAAAAATGAATAATATAATTCTTTTCTGATAAAAATATATCCAGATAATTTTAAAATTATCAAATCAATTTTATCGGAGGAATTAAAAATGGCTTGTGATAACGCAAACATGAGTATCAAATGTACTGTGCAGCAATGTAAGTTTCACTGCAACTCTAAAGACTACTGTTCTTTGGATTGTATCACAGTGGGAACACATGAATCTAATCCTACAATGAAGGATTGCACCGATTGTAAATCCTTTGAATTAGCGTAAAAAAATTGTTGCAGAAGGAAATTTCCCTCTGCAACATTTTTTATGCAGTTACTATTTTACTTGCACTTTGCAGGCTTAGTTTTTCAACAGCCGCTTCACGCATTTTATATTTTAAAATTTTTCCGGCAGCATTCATTGGGAAACTATCGACAAAATCAACATATCTTGGAACCTTATGTTTTGCCATATGGTCCATTACATATTGCTTCATTTCCTCTTGGGTTGATGTTTCCCCATCCTTTAGTATTATGCAAGCCATAATTTCTTCCCCATAATCCTTATCGGGAACTCCTATAACCTGCACATCCTTAATTTTTGGATGAGTATATAAGAAATCTTCAATTTCTTTAGGATAGATATTTTCTCCACCTCGGATAATCATATCCTTAATTCTTCCTGTAATCTTAAAGTATCCTTCAGGCGTTCTTCTTGCAAGGTCACCTGAATGTAACCATCCCTCAGAGTCAATTGCTGCTGCGGTTGCTTCAGGCATCTTGTAATAACCTTTCATTATGTTATAACCCCTTGCAACAAATTCACCATCAACATTATCAGGTAATTCCTCATTTGTTTCAGGGTCCACTATCTTACACTCAACTCCAAATATAGGAGCTCCGACAGTATTAACTCTTGTTTCGATAGAATCAGTTGTCTTACTCATTGTTGTTGCAGGAGATGCCTCTGTCTGTCCATAGGTTATGCAAATTTCAGGCATATGCATTTTTTCAATAACCTCTTGCATCGTCTTAATTGGGCAAGGACTTCCTGCCATAATACCTGTTCTCATATGTGAGAAGTCAGTCTTTTCAAAATCCTCATGTCCAAGCATAGCAATAAACATAGTAGGAACACCATGGAAACAGGTAATTTTCTCTTTATTTATACAAGCCAGACCTTTTCTTGGTGAAAATGCAGTAATTGGTGACATTGTAACACCGTGTGTCACTGATGCAGTCATAGCCAATACCATACCAAAACAATGGAACATTGGAACCTGAATCATCATTCTGTCTGCAGTTGATAAGTCCATACAATCTCCGATTGCTTTACCATTATTTATAACATTATAGTGTGTCAGCATAACGCCTTTAGGGAAGCCTGTTGTTCCTGAAGTGTATTGCATATTTGCAACATCGTGCTTGTCAATGGTTTTTCTAATTTTTTCAACATCAGAATATGGCACTTTTTCAGCCAAAGACATAGCTTCATCCCATGAATAGCAACCCTTTTGCTTACTTTCGACTGTGATGATATTCTTTAAGAATGGGAATTTCTCTGAATCCAATTCACCAGGCTTACAGGTTTCAAGTTCAGGGCAAAGCTCTTTAATAATTCCAACATAGTCAGAATCCTTATATCCGTCAACCATAACAAGTGTGTGAGTGTCAGACTGTCTTAATAAATATTCAGCCTCATGAATTTTATATGCAGTATTAACTGTTACCAACACACATCCTATTTTTGTTGTTGCCCAGAATGTGATATACCACGCAGGCACATTTGTTGCCCAGATTGCAATGTGGTCACCCTTTTTAACACCCATTGCAAGCAATGCTCTTGCAAAATTATCAACATCCTCACGGAATTCAGGATATGTTCTTGTGTAATCAAGTTCTGTGTATCTGAATGCATACTGTTCAGGAAATTCATCACAAACTCTGTCTAATATGTCAGGGAATGTATAATCTATCAGTCTTTCCTTTGGCCAGATATATTTTCCTGTTTTCTGGTTGTTGTCCTGCAAAGGATGTTTATGAAGTCTTTTATACTTTTTCATAAACTCTGCAAAATGAGGGAATACAATTCCTGCATCACTCAATTCAGGTGCCCATCTCTTAACCCATTCCAGAGTCATATATCCATTATAGTTTATTGTTTTTAGTGCATTGATAATATCAATAACAGGAATATCACCTTTGCCCATCATTTTATATTTGACCTCGCCATTTTCCATAACGGAATCTTTGATATGAGTATATCTGATATATTCACCAATGTTTTCAATGGTCTGGCTTGGTTGTTCTCCAAAAAATCTATAAGGATGATGTGTGTCCCACAAAGCCTGAACACTATTATCATTAATCTCATCTAAAAGTTTCTTTAATCTCTTTGTATCAGCATAAACACCATTAGTTTCAACCAACAGAATTATATTATTTTCTCTTGCAAATGGAATTAACTTTCTGATTTCTTCAACAACCAGCCTATCATCAATCTCTTTTGTTGGTGCAGGAGTTCTGTCTGCAAGTATTCTTATGTAGCTTGCACCAAGAGTTGATGCAACCTTCATATATTCAGTTATTTCTGCAATGTTCTCTTCAGATTTTTCTGTTTCCGAGAGCACACATCCTGTCGAAAGACACGGAACCTCTAATCTTATTTGTTTCAACTTTTTGGCTGTTGACTCACAGTTTTCAGGAGAAAATGGTGAACGAGAGAATTCACTTCTGATTTCTCTTACCTCAATTCCATCAAATCCTAAGTCCTTTGCCATTGAATAAATGTCCTTCCAATCATAATTAGGACAACCAAGTGTTGAAAATGCAATTTTCATAAATAATCAATCCTTTCAAAATATTATTTATGCTTGACATTAAAAAACGCCCCTTGCAACAAAATAAATTGCAAGAGACGAAAGTTATACTTCTTCCGCGGTACCACTCTTATTGGTTTTTTAACCCACTTTATGACATCAAGCAATGTCTTCTCTTATAACGCTGAGATAACGGTCGCACCTACTTGCTTTTACGCTTTCAGCTGACTGCTCAGGGGCGAGCTCGCACTCCGTTCCAACCATTGTTTCGCAGCAACCAACAACTCTCTTAGGGCTTGGATACGGGACTTTTTCCCCTTCATAGCATTTATATTTAATTTTCTGTAATTTTAACACATATCGACACCTATGTCAATAGTTTTTTTAATTTTTTTAATTGTTTTGTGTTGACAAAACAAAATTAGTATGCTATAATACTCTGGTGTTATGGCCCGTTGGTCAAGCGGTTAAGACTCCGCCCTCTCACGGCGGCGACAAGGGTTCGATTCCCTTACGGGTCACCAAAAAAATGAGCATACACGAAAGTGTATGCTTGTTTTTTTATTTTATATCAGCGCCTCCGAAAATGCAAAAGCCATTTATTGTGAGAGTTACATTATCTTTGTTTGTTTCTTTTATTGTTCTTTTATCGCTTATTCCACCAAACAGACAGAATGTGTTGATTTTTATATTCACATTTTCAGGCACAAAAATGTCAGCACCACCAAAGGCACAGAAAAGATCAAGTTGACTTCCGTCTTTTATTTTGGAGTCAAGCAAATTACATTTTGCACCACCGAAAACTGCTCCGATTTTTGCAACAACAATTTCTTCGTCAGCATAGTCAAAAGTTTGTGAACTGAATGCTGCCATATTTTCATTTTGAGCTTTATCTTTGTTCGTTTTCGGAGAAACAGTTTTCACAATCAATTTAATACCAATCATAATGATAATGAGTGGTACAATAATTTTCCATATCATATCGTACTCAAACACATTTTGTGCTGCTAAAAGAAGAAGCACACCAACAGCAAGACCAATAAAATTACCAAATTTATCTTTGCTTGTAAAAAATCCGTTCAAGCACGGAATTATGATAAATAAAGTCCACCATCCATCAAGAGAAACATTAACATCTGCAATACCAAAAGCACCTAAAATATAAATGACACCACACGCAATTAAAACTGCTCCTATTATAATTCCAGTTAATTTTTTCATTTTCTCTTCCCCCATTCTTCACATATTATAGTATATCAACTATTATTTCTTGTGTCAAGAAATCAACAAAAAAAAGCAATCCAAATAGATTGCTGATTTTGATTATGTAATTATGGTTTGATTGGAATACTTTCCATCAACAAAGTTTTCTTTACTTGTTCCTTAACATTTTCAGAAACATTTGAACTATCTTTTACAATTTCCCAAACCTGAATATATCTTAATTTATCATCTACAAGATATGAATTATCAGTATTTGTTGAACCAAGGTTCACATGAAAACTTGACCTTGTATTAAAGTTTCTTGTTTTCTTAAATGCCTCTAACCACTCTAATACAGTTGTATCATTTGTATTTCTTATTAGAAGTTTATACTTCTTTATTTCTGCATTCCTTTTAATTATAGTGTTAATTGTAAAAATTAATGCTGCAATAAAAAGAACAGGACCAACAACATACATAATTTCCAACATATTTTTCACCTACTTTCCTTAATTATATTTTATCTATCAGTTTTTTTAATACCTTCAATAAACCTTTTAAATTATACACACCAAGGCCTGCCATAATTGCCCTATACAGATTATATAGGGTAAACATTATACTTGCAGCATACGCCAGCAACACACCTAAAAGAAATACAAAATTAAATGAAATTAAATTGCTGCCATATAAAAAGTACAGTCCAATTGATGTTGCTAATGATATTTTACATCTTTTTATGTATATATCATATGTAATGGTTTCATTTTTTAATAAATTCATAATCTTCGACATTTGACAATTCTCCTTTATTTTTAAAACTCTCTTTTTATACTCAATATTAGTGAGTATTTACTCAATTATATCAAATTTTAATTTATTTGTCAATGGTATATAATAATATTATATTATTTAGTTATTATTCGATGGGAATGAGTAAAATGTTAAATGAAAATCAATATAAAGAAATTTTATTGGATATAGGCTTGAAAATAGGTTACTACAGAAGAAAAGCAGGAATGACACAAGCAGAGCTTGCAGAGCATACGGGACTCACTCTTTCATATATCAGTCAATTAGAGAGTCCCAATCTACCGTACTGTCCGTCTGTTAAATCT
>JAZNOH010000140.1:0-7198 GCA_045580715.1 Clostridia bacterium | reverse complement strand
TTTGTGACATTATCCAAAAAATCTTTAAATTGCTCTTTAGTATAATAATTTGTATATTTATCATCAATACCTAATGTTAATCCTGCTGCTGCGTAATCCGCAAGTTCCTCTTCTTTAACATCGTATAGTCCCTTTTCTCTAATAATCTTATTAATTGTTGTAACCTTTCGTGTTACTTCATTATCGTATGGTTTTAATATAGTTCCATAAAAGATTCTTGTCAAAAACAAAGTTATTGTTGCTGTAATGATAACAGTCTTAATAGTTCTATTCAAAAAATCTCCTCCCTTTTAAACAAACATTATATTTTATGATAAAACATTACAATTTAATACTTAACATAAAGATTTTGCCGCAGATATTATCTGCGGCAAAACATAATTTTAAAAATAATTCATTGGATTTTGTAATTGACCATTTACCTGAACTTCAAAATGTATATGAGGTCCTGTCGAATTGCCTGTTGAACCACACTTTGCAATAACCTGTCCCTTTGAAACTTTATCCCCTTTTGACACCAAAAGTTTACTATTGTGTGCATATAAAGTTACAAGACCACTACCATGGTTAATTGTTATATAATATCCATAACTGTTATTCCAGCCTGCAGTGACAACTGTTCCAGCCTCTGCAGCTAAAACATTTGTTCCCATCCCTGCACCTATGTCTATGCCTCGATGTAATTTTTTGACTCCTGAAATCGGATGAGGTCTGTAACCATATGGTGATGTTATCCTTTGGGATACCGCAGAAGGCCAGCAAAATTTTCCATTCCCAGTATATTTTGTTGATGATTTAGACGACGAGGAAAGTGCAGCATTTAATTCATTTTGAATTGCCTGATAGTCTGCCTCAATCTTTGCTTCCTCTTTTTCCAATGCTTTAATATCGCTGTTAAGTTCATTAATTATTTTATCTTTTTCTTTTTTCAAAGAATCGAGCTTTGATTTTTTCCCTTCAAGGATATTCCTTGCTTCTATCTGCTCATTTTGTTCATTTACAATAAGCTGTTTGGCATCCTCAACCTTTTGCTTTGAATCAACAAATTTATTAATAACATCCTTATCGTAATTATATACACTTCTTATAACCGAAATTCTTGTAACTAAATCAGCAAGCCCATTTGAGTTAAGCAAAAGCTCTATATATGATGTAGAACCGTACTCATACATTATTACAAGCCTTTCTTTTAAACGCTTATCATTCTCTTCTATTTCTGCTGAAATCGCTTCAATTTCAGCATTTTTGGCCTGAATTTCTGTTTCCTTTGCATCTATAAGAGTTTGTGTTTCCTCAATATCATCGAGTAACCCTGATATTTGCAAATCAAGACTATTTCTTTTTTCAATTTCAGCATTTTTCTCTGACTTCTTTGCATTTATCTCTTTTTCTTTTTGTTTGATTTGCTCATTTCTTTTCTGCATTTCTGACTTAAGTTCATCAACACTTTTTGCAGCAAATGAAGTAGAAACAAAAGAAAAAATTAAAATAAATGAAATTAATACAGTAAAGACTTTATTTTTATGCATATAAAACATCCTATACCTTTAAATATTTTCTCATTGATATTGAACTTCCTATTATACCAATCAAACATCCAAAAACTATAAAAATAACACATAATAATGGTGCTATATTAATATATGGAATCAATTCAAACACATCAAACGAAGACTCGGCGAACTTGGCATAAATAACAATGTATCCCCATGAAATCAATGCAAAAGACAAAATCGCACCAATAAAACCAATCATAATACCTTCAATGATAAAAGGAATTCTGATAAATCTGTCCGTTGCGCCTATATATTTCATAATATTAATTTCTTTTCTTCTGTTAAATACTGTTAACCTAACAGTATTTGAAATAATAACAATTGAAATCATAAACAATATAAGCATTACAACTGCACTCAAGTTTTTAACTGCATTTGAAGCAGATATAACAATATTAGTAACATCCTGCTTATTTTCAATATGGCTTACATCTGCAATTTTTTCAAGTTGTGAAACTGTTTGTGATGTCATTGAAATATCCTGAAGAGTTATTTTATAGGAATCAGAAAATGGATTATCCTCTTCGGTGTAATTGCCAATTAACTCCTCTTTTCCATCAAAAACATCGTTCATTGCATATTCGTATAATTCCTCACGGGAATGAAAAACAACCTCTTTTATATTTGGATATGTAAGGATTTCATCAGCCATTTCAGATACTCTATTATCATCAGTACCAAGGTTTATGAATAACTGAATTTCGCATTGGTCCTTAATCTGTGCAGTAAATGAATTAACATTAAATGTAATTACAGTAAATAATCCTAAAATAAACAAACAACAACTTATTGTAAATAATGAAGCTATGCTCATAAGTCCATTTCTGATTACATTTTTTTTCGCTTGTGAGATTGAATATCTAATTTTCGACAGATTCATCGTGATATTCACCTCCAATTTCATCTCTTACAATATGACCATCGCACACCTCAATAACTCTCTTATGCATAATATCTACAATATCTTTAGCATGAGTCGCCATTATAACGGTTGTGCCCATTTGGTTTATATTTTCAAAAATCTCCATAATCTCCATCGCTGTTTTAGGATTAAGATTACCTGTAGGCTCATCAGCAATAAGAATTGAAGGGTTATTTACCAACGCACGAGCTAAAGCAACTCTTTGTTGCTCTCCCCCGGACAATTCTGACGGAAGCATTTTCGCTTTGTAGTTTAACCCTACCATATTCAAAACGACAGGCACTCTCCGTCTTATTTCTCTTTTAGATGCACCAACAACCCTCATTGCAAATTCGACATTTTCATAAACTGTTCTGTCATTTAACAATCTGAAGTCTTGAAAAACAACACCCATTTTTCTTCTAAGATATGGAATTTCCTTTTCAGTTATCTTTGTTATATCCTCGCCATTTAAGAAAATCTCACCTGATGTAACATTTTCCTCACGCATCAAAAGCTTGGTTATAGTTGTTTTGCCTGCACCACTTGAGCCGACCAAAAAAACAAATTCACCATTTTCAATTTGAAGGTTTACATTTTCAAGAGCAAGTGTTCCGTTATCATATTCTTTTGTAACATTAATTAACTCAATCATTAGCTCCCACCCACACTATGAATTATTTTCTCATCGGATTTGACTGAAGATACTTATTAACCATCATTGCAACCTTAAATACAATTGCCTGGTCAAATTTACGCAAATCAAGACCTGTTAATTTATTTATCTTTTCAAGTCTGTATACAAGTGTGTTTCTGTGAACAAACAACTGTCTTGAAGTTTCAGATACATTCAAATCATTTTCAAAGAATTTATTAATAGTTAAAATTGTTTCGCTATCTAATAATGTAATATCATCCTTTTGTAAAACTTCTGATAAAAATAATTCGCAAAGCTTTGTAGGTAATTGATAGATAAGTCTGCCTATTCCCAAGTTTGCATAATTCAAAATATACTTTTCATCATCAAATACTTTGCCGACTTCTAATGCAACCTGAGACTCTTTGTAAGCTGAATTAAGCTCATTAATATTAGCAGCAACTGTACTAACACCAATCAACACTTTATTCATTGATTCAGAATTAACAGTATCCAAAATTGATTTTGCTATTTCATCAAGTTCCTCTGATGAAAGAATTTCTTTTAATTCTTTAATCAAAATGATATTCTCGCTATCAATATTTACCACAAAATCCTTTTCTTTATCAGGGAAAAGATTTCTGATAACCTCATAAATTGAGGTATCTCCTTTTTTCTGAACCTTTATGTAAAAAACTGCACGAGGAGCCTCTGTTTCAACATGAAGTTCGTGAGCCTTTTGGTGCAAATCAAATGAAAGCATATTATCTAAAATTATATTTTGCATAAATATTGTCTTGTCATATTTTTCATCATAATAAAATCTTACATTGTTTGCAGCTACTGTCACTGCATTACAACAATATTTAGAGATTTCATCAACTCCCTCAACATAGACAACATACTCAGGATAAGATTTACCTGAAATCAATCTTATAGTATATCCGTTTTTAAAATATAGCTTGTCATCACTTGGAATTGAATATGCTAATTCCTCTATTATGTCCTCCGAAACTTCCGGACCATTTGCAGCAAGAACCAACCCTTGCGCATCTGCGATACCAAATCTTTTTGGGAAAACCTCTGCCATTTGTGAAACAATACTCCCAAATGCTTTACTAATCATTAATAACCCCTCCTGGATATTAGATATTACATAGATATATTTATTGTATCATAAAATTTAATTTTTGTACAGTTTTTTTCAACATTTTTTCTAAATTTTTATACAATTTTTTTATATTTCTTCCAAATTTCTTATAATTAGTGTAATTATTCCGTTCTGAATTGTTGATTGTATAAAGTAGCATACATACCATTTTTATTAATTAATTCATCATGGGTTCCTTGTTCAATTATTTTTCCATCATCGATTACTGCAATTTTATCAGCATTCTTTATTGTTGATAACCTGTGAGCAACAACTATTGTTGTTCGTCCGACACACAATTCATCCAGCGCACTCTGGATTAAAATTTCGGTGGCATTATCAAGAGCACTTGTTGCCTCATCAAGAATTAATATAGGTGGATTTTTTAAGAAAACTCTCGCAATAGATAGCCTCTGTTTCTGACCACCTGAAAGTTTAACTCCTCTTTCACCTATCTGTGTTTCATAACCATTCTCTAATGTCATAATATAATCGTGTATATTAGCCCTCTTGGCAGCCATTATCACTTCTTCATCTGTTGCATCAAGATTTCCGTATAGAATATTATCCTTTATACTTGAATTAAATAAATAAATATCTTGTTGAACTATTCCAATGTTTTTTCTCAAGGATTCAAGAGTGAACTGATTAATATTTTCTCCGTCAATTAAAATTTCACCATCTGTAATTTTATAAAAATTTGGTATCAAGTGACATATTGTTGTTTTGCCACCGCCACTTGGACCAACAAGTGCATATTTTTCACCTTGTTTGATTTTAAATGAAATATTT
This sequence comes from Clostridia bacterium, assembly GCA_045580715.1. Taxonomy (GTDB): domain Bacteria; phylum Bacillota; class Clostridia; order UBA1381; family UBA1381; genus RGIG1988. Next base: position 2,162 of record JAZNOH010000140.1, on the reverse strand, counting down.
TTTAGTATTTCAGCAGATTCATTATATGAATTTGATACATTTTTAAATTCAATATGACCTGACAATCTTTTTGCATCCTTTGCATTTTCATAATCTTTTTCGGTCGTGGTATTCATTATTTCTAAAAATCTTTCAAACCCGGTCACTCCGTTTTGATATTGCTCCATAAATTGAATTAGTGTCATAATAGGAGATAAAAACAGATTAACTGAAACGATAAACGCCGAAAAATCACCAAAGTTTATTTTATTATTATAAAGGAAAAATCCACCTGCAATGATTATTATAACATTAAAAACATCAGTTATAAAAGCTGTCATTGAGTGGAATTGCCCCATTCTATGATAAGCCTCGCACCTTGATTTAACAAACTCTTCATTACCCACTTCAAATTTTTCTTCTTCCTTTTTTGAATTGGTAAATGCTTTTGTGACTCTTATTCCAGAAATACTGCTTTCTAAGGATGCATTTATAACAGCAATAGATTGTCTGCTCTTTTTAAATGCTGCCCTCATTTTACCGCGGAGAGCAGTTGCAATAATTAATAAAAAAGGAACACAAATAAATATAATCAATGTCAACCACATATTAATGCTCCACAGATATATGAATGATGTTAAAACAGCGATGCTTGAAATAAGTATATTTTCCGGTCCATGATGAGCCAACTCACTTATATCCATTAAATCATTTGTCATTCGTGACATAATTTTACCGGTCTCATTATCGTCATAAAAACTATATGGTAATTTTTCTAAATGTTTAAACATTTCACTTCTCATGCTTGCCTGCATCCTTACACCCATAACATGACCTTGATATTGAATAAAATAATTTAAACCCATTTTTATCAAATATAACAACATCAACGATATGCCACAAATTAAAATCATCCGTAGGTTCTTATTAGGTATAAGGTCATTTATCATACTTCTGGTTATTATAGGATATACAATACCTATTGATGAAACTAAAAGTGATGCAAGCATATCTAAAACAAATATCTTTTTATGTGGTTTATAGTAACTTAAAAATTTCCTGAGCATACTGAACCTCTCCATTTGTATATTATAGATATTATATCATTTTAGAAAAAAATTGTAAAGAAATTTTTACCTCATAATATATAAAACACTTGATTTTTATTATGATATAGTGTATAATACTTTTTAATATTAATTTTGAAAGGAAGAAAATTATGTTTGAAACAATTATAGCATATGCAGAAGGAACTGCAGCAACAGCTCAACAGCCAGGAATGGCAGAAATGATTGTAAGCTTTTTACCAATGATTTTGATTTTTGTTCTATTGTATTTTATGATGGTTCGTCCTCAAAAGAAGCAGCAAAAGGCTCAACAAGCTATGAGAAATGCACTAAAGGTTGGCGATAAGGTCGTAACAATCGGTGGTATCTGTGGTAAGGTTGCAAAAATAAAAGATGAATATATCTGGATTGAATCTTCTATGCCTGGTTCACCTGATGATAAATCATTTATCAAGTTTAAAAGAAATGCTATTGAAGCATTAGACAAGACAGATGCATAATTAAAAGTTCTCCGTAATATATATTACTATCAATATATTACGGAGGTTTTTTTATGTCAGAAAAAAATAAAATCAACTTTAGAGGTATTGGAAAAGGTATAATATTCTCAATTATTTTAACAGCAATTTTTATTGTTCTTATCGCTACCGTAACATATTTTATCGATATATCTGATAAAATAGTATCTGTTTTATTATTTTCATCTACAGTTATAAGTACATTAATAGGGGCCTTGCTTGTAACAAAAGGCGTACAGCAAAATGGGTTAATCCATGGAATGTTTGTTGGATTAGGATACTTTATACTTATACTTATATCATCAATTGTTGCTAACAAAGGTTTTGATTTTAATATAAATCTAATAACTATGCTTTTGGCTAATGTTGCAGGTGGAATGCTTGGTGGAATATTGGGAATTAATTCAAAATAATATTTATTAAAAAAATAACCACCCTATCCGAGTGGTTATTTTTTTGGAGCTGATGACGAGAGTCGAACTCGTGACCTCTACACTACCAATGTAGTGCTCTGCCGACTGAGCTACATCAGCACAACACGGAAATTATACACTATAAAAATGTTTTTGTCAATAATTTTGATTAATTATTCTTGAAA
>JAZNOH010000139.1:0-7785 GCA_045580715.1 Clostridia bacterium | reverse complement strand
ACATAAACAACTAATGAAAATCTAATACAATTAAAATCACAACTAATTCAAGACACACAAACTGCTGATATTCTTTTATCTTCCCTATTTGAAAGGATGAACAAAAGAATAATTTGTGGGTATATAATGCCAGATGATTTTGATACTGAATTATGTAAAATATTTAAGATTTCATCAATAGCAAAAGGGTTAAACCCAATATATGCTTATGTTCATAGTTTGCGCTTTACAATCATAGAAGGTGATGTTGATTTGGTATTAGAACTGAAAGAAATAAAGGGGGTTGAAGAAAGTGGAGTATAAGTTTTTAAGTGCTGCTTTATACAGAGCAGAAACAGAAATAGATGTGCCAGCAGGTGAAACTGTTGAAATAATATTAGATAGTATTGAAAGTGATGCAAAAGCCTTAAAATTTGACTATGAATACACTTTAACCCCTTCTTTATACCTTTCTAATTATAGTCCTAAAATACAAATAGGTGCAGAAATAGAATATGTGAGAGAAGATTTGCAAAATGACTTGATATTTTCAGTAATAAATAGAAATTCAACAGAAAATGTAATTGAATTAAAAGGTCATGACTTTAATTTTATTACTTTAACAATCTACAACAATTCTACTTCTTCTATTATCTTCTCTAAATTTGAAGTATATCAAAGTCAGGATGTATCACCAACACAGTTTGCTAATGTAATGAAAGAAGATATAGTTGCAGCAAACTTAATAAAAGCAACAACAGTAGTTACAGAGGGGTTAATAACTGATATTTTAGAAACAAATGTAAAAAGTCGTGAAGTAGGTCGTGCAAGAGCAGGTCAAGAAGTAGATTATATTCGTGCAGAAGGAATTGAATTAGGCTTTTATTCCGCAATTTTAGGTGAAGAAACAGAACAATTTTCAATAACAACTCACTCTGAAGGAGTTGAAACAACTCATTATTATTGGTGGCAGTCTATTGAGGGAGAAAATGCTTATAATTATCCTACAACAATAGACCCTCGTGATAGAATACCAGGCATTTCAGATAGTGATAGAGATAAGTTTAAGTATTTGGTATTAAAACCAACTTCTCTTTCTAAAAAGTTGAGTTTTGAGTTTGCCTATGATGAAAATAACAACCTTACGCCTTCTATAATTTTAGGTGCAGGTGTTGGTGCTGAAAATAGTCAAGCAGGTAAAGGTTATATATATAAAAATACAAATGGTTTTTATCAAATCTACTGTCAAGCAGATGGCAATACCATAGGTATTGTAATGGACGAGGAAGGCGTACATATTACAGGTTGGGCAGACCAACATTGTGAGAGCATACTATTTAAGGATAATGGTGTTAAATTGAAGTTTGTAGGCGAAGATTATCACAACTTTGAGTATGTAATTGACGAGAATGAGGTTTTAACGGGTATATTACAAGACCAAGCCTATTTAACAAGTATAGCCTATGAAGAAGGCACCTTATAAGGAGGTGTCCGTATGATTAGTATAAAAGATTTAGATTTAGATTGGTTTTGGTTGGGTTTTTCGTGTGGTGTAAATAGTAGAAAAAAGATAATAGAAAGTCCAAATAAGATTTACAACTATGGAGTGCAAGGTGTAGTTAGAAAACCAACAGCAAAACAGCAAGTAAGTTATTTCATAGGATTGATATTGGGTAGAAGAAAAATTACACAGAATTTGAATGTTGTAAGACCAATTCAACAACAGGATGGTAATCCTCATAAGTCCAAAGGCAATTATTTAACTCTCTCTTTGGGTAATGTGGAAACAACAAGAGGTGCAACAGTTCAAATACCTTTATATATATCAAATAACAGAGTTGATAATAGGGGTTTTTGTGGATTTCAAGCAAAAATACAATACAATCCCTCTAATTTAACACTCAACTCAATCACAAGAGCAGAACAACTACCTTCTTCCTTTACCTTTGAGTACCAGCACGATACCTCAACGGGTATCGTGCTGGTACAAGGAGTAAATAGTGATATTGTTTATGAAGATATGGTTGTAGGTGTTTTAGAGTTTACAGTAGGTCAATATGCACCTGCTCAAAATACTGTAACTTTGTGTGGTCCAAGTGGTACAGGTCAAGGTTCTGACCTTTTAACAAGAATAAATGAAGAATTATATTACATTATGCCTTTAACACTTGAAAATGGTAAAATATCTGTTGATTTACCAGAAGAACCAAAACCACCAAAAGAACAGATACCACCAATAGGTGGACCAGAGGACTTATTTGGACCTAACACAGATTTTAATTATGAGTTTGAATTAGATTTAGGTTATATAGGTAATTTGGGTGGTGGTTTAGGCGGTGGCGGAGGCGGTGGCGGAGGCGGTGGTTCAGGTTCAGGTGGTGGTGCAAGTATGATTGTAACAATCACATTTGGAGATGGTTCAAAGATTGAGGTTGAAATACCATTACAAGAGGGCAATAACAAGTATAAAGGTAAAATACCACTTAAACTACCAGGACTGAAAAAAGGACCTATTAAGGTGGACTATTATGTAAAACCTAACAATCCTGATGATATGTATTACTATTTTATAAAAGCAGGTGCCTTGTGGGGTTTTGAAACAGAAGTGCCAAGAGAAGAAGCAGGGCAAATACCAATTAAAATACCTGTATTATATAAGTTTGATAGTTTTATATTAAGGTCAGGTTTTAAGGTGTATTTAGACGAAAAATCAACAGAACCAGATACACCAACACCACCAACCCTTCTTACAGATTTGAATATAGGTGGTAATTTAGCGTTTTATAGTAATTTGGGTATTTCTACTTATAAAGAGTTAAGTAAGTCAGATAATGAAGATTTGGCGTTTGAAGGTAGTTTTGCCATAGTTTTAGAGGAAAAAGAGGAAGAAATTATAATTATTCCTGACAAAGTTATTACAGTAGAGGATGCCTTAAGTTTTGCAGATAATTTGGGTATTTCAACATATACAGAATTAAATAAAGAGGACAATGAAGATTTAGGCTTTACAGGTTCTTTTATTGTTACTTTTGAAGATTAAAATAAGGGGGTTTTATAATGAAATTTAAAGGACATATTATGATAACAGACGACAATGGAAAATGTCTTGTAGATACACATAACACTATCACTTCTTTTTATGAAGAAGTGGTAGCGACTGCGGCTATTGATACACTTTTTACACACTCCTGCGCTTTTGAGGCAGGTCAGAGTTTTATCTATGCACCACAGGTTTATATTTCAAGTTATCATAGGCACACACTTCTTCAACCTACTGCATACTTCTTAAATCTTACAGCAGAAGAAAAAGCAGCGTTGAGTAAGGATAGTAACCTTTTACCTATATATAAGAGTGGTACTTTTGAGATAGATACAGATAAAATTGTAGGCTATGCAAAAGCAACTTATCAGGCATCAGAACCTAAAGAGGGTTGTTTAGCATATGTTCAAGGTGAAAACCTTGTAAATACACGAAGACACGGGTTAAGGTGGCATTGGGAAGTAGGGGCTATGACAGGTACATATAACTGTATTGCGATAGGTATAGACGTTTTGAGTGATAGATTTGCGGGCATTTGGCTTTCAAGGGGTTTAGAGCAGTATAATACAATATTGGGAGAAACTGCTTCAACAGGTTATTACTTACCACCAGGCATACACTCTGAAAATAGGGTTATAACAGCAGACGATGAGGTTTTATTACCTACTGGAACTAACACAGATGTTACAATCGCGGGTAAGGTTTTAAATTTGACAACAGGTATAACAGAAAACTTGGCGAGTGACGACCATAGATATGGCTTGAAACTTATTAATGGAAGTTATCCTTTTTATGTATATAATGGTAAGTTCATAACAAAAGATAGTAGTGTTATTAAGTATAGAGATATTGACACTTGGACTTCAGGTAGTTCGTGTACTAATTTAAGTATGAGCCTTTATGGTTACTCTGTTTTTGAATATGATGGTTATTTATATGTGGGTGAAAGTACTACAAGTACAAGTTCAGGTACAGTATTTAATGCCTTAAATCTTGAAACTATGAAATATGAAAGTAGTAAGAATAAAACTTTTGCAGATTTGAACCTACCAGATGACTTTATAGCAGGTATTGGTAAAAATGATTGCGCTTATTATATAAGTAGTATAGGTGATAAATATTTGGTTTGTTTAAGAAATGCTAACTCTTCTTATAATCAGTATGGTCAGTATGGATATCAAAAGGCCTTTATTTGCACCAATCCTTTTGATATGAAAAATAGTATATATACTTTACTTCCTAATTTTAATGGATATTATGGTTTTGCAGTTGGTTCAGAGATTTACTTGGTAGATTACTTATGCATGTCAGGGTTTTATAATGGTGATACTTGGGAGTATTTAAATGTTACAGGTAGCACAAAACAAGTAAAAAAAGATGGCTTAAAAATAACCAAACCAGCAACAATGACAGGTAATATGTTTAGTTTTCATACCTTTGAAACAGACCAAGCAATTTCAGAGGAAGTTGGTACAAACTTAGACTACTACTATCACTTTGACAAAGAAGAATAAAAATTATATTTTTTCTAATTTTCATAACCTTACTTTTTGCTTGTTTTTACAAGCAAAAAGTAAGGTTCTTATTTATTATGATTTAGTGAATGGACATATAATTTTTCTACTTGGACATAAATTGAGACATAAATGACATATATTAATAAGGACAAAATAATATATAGTTTAAAAAATGATTTGATTATATGGTAATATAGTAATAATAACAAAATAAAGAAAAGGTCAGTGGAGTGTAACAATAAAATAAAGATTTCAAAAAGTTGAGAAAAAGAGAGATTTGGTGTAAAAATCAAATCTCTTTGTTTGTTTTTGTGTATATTATTGGTTGATTTATTTACAATCTTATGATATAATGTATAGTTGAATAATTGTATATTTAAGTTGTTGTGTTTATTAAATAGAGATAAGAGGTTTTTGTTATGTATAAGTCCATTGATTTATTTGCAGGTATTGGTGGTATTCGTATGGGTTTTGACCAAGCCTTTGGTAATAATATAGAAACTGTATTTGTTAGTGAGTGGGACGAGTATGCTCAAAAGACCTATACAGATAATTTTGGTGATAGTCCTGCTATTGCGGGTGATATAACAAAGATAGATGAAAAGGAAGTACCTGACTTTGATATATGTTTGGCGGGTTTTCCTTGCGTTGCCTTTTCTTTGGCTGGTAAGAGAATGGGGTTCAAAGACCTTTATAAAGGTCAATCTCGTGGTATATTGTTTATGGATGTAGTTCGTATCTGCGAATATAGAAAACCAAAAGTAATATTCTGTGAGAATGTAAAAAATTTGGTAAATCACGACAGAGGACATACATTTAAGGTAATAAAAGAAGCATTTGAAACCATAGGCTACACAGTATATTATAAGGTGTTAAATAGTAAAGATTTTGGTGTTCCCCAAAATCGTGAGAGAATATATATGGTAGCATTTAGAAATGATTTGGGTGTAGATAGTTTTAGTTTTCCAGAGCCTACTGACACAACCAAGACAATCAGAGATATTATGGAAGAAAAGCCTGTTGCTTCAAAATACTATCTTTCTACTACATATTGGCAGACACTTCTCAATCACAAAGAGCGTCATGCAAGTAAGGGCAATGGCTTTGGTTATGAGATAAGAGATTTAGATGGTATTGCTGGTGCAATCGTGTGTGGTGGTATGGGTAGAGAGCGAAATTTGATTATTGATAAAAGGCAAAAAGACTTAACTCCTACTACTCATATAAAGGGAACTGTAAATGATTTGGGTATAAGAAAAATGACACCAAGGGAATGGGCAAGGTTGCAGGGTTTTCCTGATACATTCAAACTTACTCTTGCAGACACACACTTATATAAACAGTTTGGTAATAGCGTGTCTGTTCCTGTAATAAGAGCAATAGCGGAAAAGATTAAGGAAGTGTTAGATAATGTGGAAGTATAATAAAGGTGAATGGTCAGAGATATACTGCTTTGCTTATTTGTTAAGTTCAGGTGTATTGTATGCAGCAGATAAGGACTTAAATAGGGTTGAAGATGTTTATTTTCCAATCATAAAGATAATAAGAGAAGAAACTGCAGGACAACCTATTGATTATCATACAGGTGAAAAGATTTGTATATATCGTGGTAATGAGTTAATAAAAGAAGTAGATAAAGCAGACTTTGAGCGTGTAGTTGCTGAATTATTAGAGAAAATACCAGAGGGTTCTCGTGCGTTTGAGATACCAACAGTTGATGACTTCTTTGAAAGTATATACTGCACCAAAGTAAAAGCAAACTCCAATAAAAAGGAAGATATAACAGTTCAGTTGAGAGATATACATACGGGTATATCTCCTATTTGTGGGTTTAGTATAAAGAGTTATTTGGGTGCAAATCCTACTCTTATAAATGCAGGTACAAATACCAATTTTGAATTTATTATCAATGGTTGTACTGAGGAAATTATGGAAGAAGTCAATGGTATAGATACAAGGACTAAACTCATTGATAAAATGAATAAGTTAATAGAGTATGGTTGTACTTTTGAAAATGTACCTCATTCAATCTCTGCACAATTTGAAGAAAACTTACAATACATAGATAGTAAAATGCCCGATTTTTTGCAAAATATGGTGCTGTTTTCGTATATGTATAATGTAAAAACCACTGCTGATATAATGGGTAAAATGGCAGAACTTAACCCCTTACACTTCTCTAACCCTGAAATGTATGCCTATAAGTATAAGAAGTTATTGGCTGCTTGGGCTTTGGGTTTAACTCCCGAGCGTACAGATTGGATGGGTGCTGAGGATGCCAATGGTGGTTATATCACAATAAAATCAGATGGTGATGTAGTTTGTTATCATTTATATAATAGGACAGAGTTTGAGCAGTATTTGTTTGATTACACAGTATTTGATAGACCAAGCACAAGTAAGTTCAATTATTTTAAGATTTATAATGACAATGGCGTATATAAAGTAAAGTTGTGTTTGCAAGTTCGTTTTAGGTGATAATATGGGTATTTTGAATGTAGAGATTTATAATAAGCACATTCGACAAGTCAAGGATTTATCCTTGACTTGTGAAACTTTAGAAGAAAAATTAAAGTATATGAAATATACAGGTGAAAAGCGTGTGGTTGACGACAAAGTAGAAAATTTATTATTACCACCAATAGCCTTAACATTCTATTCTTTAATCTATGATATGGGTAATGTACCAACAGAAGATTTATTGATAGAGGAATATTTGAATCAAGAAGAATATTTTGGTTATTTGCCAGAGGAAAAGGTTGAAGTCAATTATAATAATACTTTGACAGTAGTAAGCCTTGAGGGTTTAATTTCTCGTATATTAAGAACCTATCCTTCCCTCATTCGTGATTTTCACTTTTATTTAATGGTAAATGAAAGTGGTTTATTTGAGGCAGTCAAATATTCATTTATTGACGATTATAAGAATAAGATAGATATAAAAGTATTATATAAAGGTCAGTGGCACAACGTAGGTTTGCTCTTGGGTAGTAAGCGTAGTTTATTCTATAGATTTAAGAAGAAGTTTAGACATAAGCCTGTTGACGTAATTTATATTGAGTTGGATAAAAAAGATGCTCAATGGGTTGGTGATTATATGCTTTATACCAACAATCACATAAATGAATTATGGCGTAAAATCAAACACAACCAATCAAAGCAAATTTAAAACCTAATAAAACTTACAAAATATGCACCTGTTCTCGTTGAGAACAGGTGCATATTTAAGTGTTGGAAAAGTATTTGATT
>JAZNOH010000138.1:0-2871 GCA_045580715.1 Clostridia bacterium | reverse complement strand
TTATTTTGTTATCTTTATCCTCTTTATCACACCACGATAAATAATCTGAAATAACACTTTTATCTAAAATTTTATTTCCGCTGCCTGTATATATTTTTGAAATTTCTATGTTGTTTAATTGTTTCATTGCCGATTTAACATAATGAGATAATGGATATAAATTCTTATAAAAATATTCCTTTATATCACCATTTTCAAAAGAGAATGCATCACAACTAAATAATATTTTTTCTTCAATAAAATGTGTCATCATAGAGTCAGGCCAATTAATGTTGTGTGTTATAATGAATTTAAGTGACACATAATCGCTGAGTTTATACACCATATTGCTCTTTGCAAGAGTACCATTAAAACTTGTATTTAGCTGTTGTTCGAGGTTATTAAGACCTGCTAATGATGCAATTATCTCAATCTGAGGATTTATATTAAGCAGACTATTAACAGCCCCACTTCTATCGCTGTGTGTGTGATTTACTATTAATACATCTAAGCTATTTATATCAATATATTGAGAAATATTTTTGATTAATTTATCTGCACATTCCTTTGGAACAGTATCAATCAAAGCATTTTTATCACTTATAATCAGGTATGAATTATAATATATATCATTATATTTCACACCAACATTGATTATTTTATATGACACAAAATCTACCCCTTTAAAACTGCAACCATCGCCGCCCAATCCTTACGACGATTTATCTTTAATATTTCAAAACCATTTTCTTCTAATGCATTTTTAACATCATCAATTCTATCCTCTATAATTCCTGATGTAATAAAAATACCATCATCCGAAATCACCTGTCTTACCAATGATAGGGATGCAATGATAACATCTGCTACAATATTTGCCAAAACAACATTATATTTATTCTTCTTAATATACTGACAAATAGCATCATCATCAAGAATATTTCCAGAAATAACATCATATTTTTGAATGTCAACATTATTTCTTTTTGCATTCTGATACGCTATGTCAACGCAGTTCGGGTCAATATCAACCGCTAAGGCTGATTTTGCACCAAGCATTAGAGAAATAACTGATAAAATACCACTACCGCAACCAAGGTCTAATACATTTTTTTCTTCATCAATATAATTTTCAAGCTCTTCAATACATAATTGGGTTGTATAATGCGAGCCTGTGCCAAATGTCATACCAGGATTTATATTAAATACAATTCTGTCAGTAAGCTCAGTTAGTTCTTCCCATTCAGGCTTAATTAAAATTTTATTTCCAATATTCATAGGATGAAAATATTTCTTCCAATTATTAGCCCAATCCTCTTCAGATAAGTTTCCTAATGAAATTTCTAATTTTCCATATTCTCCATCAGTATCATATGCTTTTAGATTTTCTATAGCTTGTTTTATTGCTATTAGCATTTCATTTCCTGATGCATTATCGCTCACATATGCCTTTATGCAGGTTTCTTTTTCCTTTTCTTTAATCAAATCTTCATCAACATAATCCCAGAACTGATGATTATTTTCCAAAAAATCCTTAAAATCTGCCTCATCTTCAATTTGAAGTCCTGTTATTCCAAGTTGATATAAATTACCACATACTGGCTCTATACCCTGTGATGTAGTTGTTATTGATATTTCAATCCAGTTCATATTTCCTCCAATATGTATACTCTCGGACAATCAATTAATCAAGATAATCCTTGAGTTTTTTACTTCTGCTTGGGTGACGCAATTTTCTCAAAGCTTTTGCTTCTATTTGTCTTATTCTTTCACGGGTAACATTGAATTCTTTTCCAACCTCTTCAAGAGTTCTTTGTCTTCCATCATCTAAACCAAAACGAAGTTTTAAAACTTTTTCTTCACGAGGAGTTAATGTTTTTAAAACTTCAACAAGCTGTTCCTTTAATAAAACAAAGCTTGCTACATCTGATGGAGCAGGAGCATCATCATCAGGAATGAAATCTCCTAAATGGCTATCCTCTTCTTCTCCGATTGGGGTTTCTAATGATACAGGTTCCTGAGATATCTTTGAAATTTCCCTTACTTTGTCAAGTGGCATATTAAGTTCTTTTGATAATTCTTCAGGGGTTGGCTCTCTTCCTAATTCCTGGACTAACTGTCTTGAAACTCTGACCAATTTATTGATTGTTTCAACCATATGAACAGGTATTCTAATTGTTCTTGCCTGGTCAGCAATAGCACGGGTTATAGCTTGTCTTATCCACCATGTTGCATAGGTTGAGAATTTATAACCTTTTGTATAGTCGAATTTATCAACTGCCTTTATAAGACCTAAATTTCCCTCTTGAATTAAATCAAGGAAAAGCATACCTCTTCCAACATATCTCTTTGCAATTGAAACAACAAGTCTTAAGTTTGCTTCTGCAAGTTTTTTCTTTGCTTCTTCATCGCCCTCTGCCATTCTTTTTGCGAGCTGGGTTTCCTGTTCTGCATCAAGAAGATTAACCTTACCTATTTCCTTTAGATACATTTTAACATGGTCATCAATACTGACTCCCTCAGGAATTGAAAGGTCTTCTAATTCTTCCTTGGTAACCTCAATTTCTTCAAGCTCTTTTTCAAGGTCTTCTACAATCTCAATGTTTTCTTTCTCTAACAAATCATAAATTGTTTCAAGTTCTTCAACCGTGATTTCTGTTTCAAAAAAAGATGCAACAATCTCATTATGAGTTAAAACACCCTTTTTCTTACCCTTGTCGATAAGTTCCTTAATAACATTCTTTTTGATTTCCAAATCAGCCATTATAAATACTCCTCCTAATTGCTGAAATTTCGCTAACCATTTCCTGAACAAGCTTAGCATCTGTTTCTTTTGATATTTTTTCTGATAATTTTTCTATTTTTATAGATTTAATGAGTTCAAAGACTGCC
>JAZNOH010000137.1:0-2290 GCA_045580715.1 Clostridia bacterium | reverse complement strand
ACCGCTTGGCCTCCGACTTAATAGTTTCAAATCTATCTTCAATAAGAACCCTTTCTTTATAAGAGATAGACATATCCATATTTGAATAACCCTGGTCATCTTCTACATCATCAATATGAAAATGAATAACATCACCAGCACTTGCATACAAAGAGCCATAACGCTTAATAATCAATCTACGATAAGTCGCAAGATTATCCTCAAGCATTTGCTTTGCATCACAAAAAATTTCAGGTAAACGAATCGCCATAACCTTATTCCTCCTCTTTATTCTTAACAGAACCCTCTTCTGATACAGGGGCACCAGAAGCCTTTGCAGCTTCTTCCTCTGACCTAAAAGCAGTATCTATCATAAATCCATATTTGAATACACCATCAAATAATTTTGCCTTTAACCTATTTAAAAGATAAGAATATGTTTCTTCTTCTTCTTTTGTAAAGTAACCCTTTACACTACGCAACTGACCTAAACCAGCATCCCAAGCCTCAAGACAATTTTCATAATTAAATTCTGCCCTTCTACCATCGGAATAAGATTTCATTATGAAAGATATTACCCAATCATATAATTCCTTTGATTCAGCCCAAAATGAGCCTTTTACCCCATCCAACACTTTTAATATTTCACTATTTTCAGCAGGATGAGTAAGCATATCCTCTTTAACACGCTCATCAGTTACAACTTCCTTAACTGCATCAACACTAATTGGGAACAACTTATTCATCTTTGTAAAGTCAAAACCAGGCATATCAGTAGGTCTATAAGAACATTCCTGTGCATTGAAATCAAATAATAAAATCAATAACGCATTTACTAACCACTCATTATAACCTGGAACATCAACTGCAGGCTGATTATAATACTGACAATTATTAAAAGCATCTACACGAGTAGCATATACCCTACGAGCTGCATAACTTCCTACACACTTCCAGAAATTATCAGCAACAATTGGAACACTATCTGTATTAGGAATTGTTGTTACACAACATCTACGAGTACCACGAATTACATAATTAGAAGTCATCATATAACCATACGCTTCTTCATAATCTGTATCATATTTAAAGATACCAGAATTCTGTGCTGTTTCAGCAATGGAAAAAATATTAGTCAAAACAGGGGCACGCTTACTCTTCAAAGGCTCATTTATAGTGAAAATCTTGCACCAATCATGCAAATTTACATCTATACGAGTCATTAAACGCTCACCAAGAACAGAAACATTACCCTCTGCGTCAGCCGCTTTAGCAGTCAACGCAATATTTTGTGTCTTCGGTTCACCAGGCTGTCTTGAAGCCCAAGTAGTATAACCAACTACCCAACCTACACTTTCAGAAGTGTTCGAGAAATCACCAGCAGTAAAACACATACCACCCTTAAATACAAATTCCTGCTTTATTAATCTTAACAATGGGTCTAACATTTCACTATGAAGCATAGTTACAGGTCCAAATATACCCATATATAAATTTGTTAAATTATAATCCCTCTTTAAAAGAAGAATTCTAAACATAAACTGATGGAATATATCTAAAGCACACTTCGTAAAAGAAGTAGTCTTTAATTCATGAACATCTTCATATAAAAATTGAGTTACACTTGCAGCATTCATATAACATCCCACATCAGTAGAAGTAGACTTCATTACCTTATAAGGAGGATTCATATAAAATACCAAAGGTTTATTTTCTTTTAACACCTGAACTAACTTATCAGGTAAATTAGTACTGAATCTATCATCAGCATTAAAACTTGAATCAATACCCTTTAAAAAGTCACATTGAAATACTGTTGCTTCAGGATAAATACTCTTTACCAAAGGAACATCTTCCTCAAGCAAAGTTGACAAGAAAATTTTATCCTGCGGATAACCAGATGTTTTCAAAAGATTCCCCGAACCACAGGATGCGTCCCATATATACGCTTCGCCCCACAAATCACCTAACATGTCTTTTAAGTATTCTCTGCCTTCTTTACACCAAACTTCAGGTGTATAGAATTCACCCTCTAATCTCGACTTATCAGCCTTAATTGCAGAATGAATTACATCCTTATTTTCAATGCAATCTTCAACAGAGATTTCCTTAGCTTTTAGCATTTCAAAACATTTAGCCGCAAGCCAAGCATCATAAGGCATATTAGGAGTTATAACACCACGATTATCCATAATGGTATTGATAAAATCTTCATAAGCCTTACCCGTTGTGTCTACATAGTATTTTACTATATCTTTCAATAATTTCTTTTTAGCACCATGTAAAATCACTTCTCTAACCTCCCATTACA
>JAZNOH010000136.1:0-9347 GCA_045580715.1 Clostridia bacterium | reverse complement strand
GTTTTGTACTATTTTTCGTTCCTTTTTTGTGAGAGTTTCTCGTTTAGAAATTCTTGCAAGATACCTCAAACGCTCTGTCCCTTTTTGAATATGGGATTTTCCACCAACAAGTTTACCTGTTTTAATTTCATGCCGTATGGCATCTGCCAAGCCACCATCTCCTACCTTTGCACCAGGTCGATATATTTCCTTTATTGTGTTTTTTAATTTAGTATTAGACACCTTGTTTAATAATTCTGTACCCTTGGAGCTTCTACTTGCAGTCTTCGCCACATCCACTGCCTTATCTGCCATTTTAGCAAGTTTTGCGGTATCTGCAACTTCGCCAACAACCGGAATTACACCTACAGCACTAAGTCCTGCTGAAAGAAAATCTCCTCTTGCAAGATCAATGGGTATAGATGCCAAGTTTGTAAAAGTATCTAACCCTGGAATAAGTGAAGCGGCAGTTAGCATATTGCTTAACGCATCCAAACTACTGCCTTTGGTATTTCCAAAATTTCCTGATATGCTTCCTCCCATTAAGCAGTCACCTGCTTTCTAGACTTGGAAAATTCACTTTCAAAGGCTAAGATGTTTATTCCCATATCCTTATATGGTTTGAAAATACTGTCAGGTGCACTGCCATAAACTATTATGGTTTTAGGCGACAGCCTTTGCACCATTCGGGCAAGTCCTACTTTGAAGAATATTTTATCCTCTTTTCGTTTGATACAACCATATGTACCTACTGCAACAGCTTTATTTTCTTCTACCCCGTCAAAACAGAAAGAAAATGTTCTTTCATCTCCAAATCGCACATTAGGAATGATATCAATTCCGTTATCTTGCAACCACACAGCTAAAGCTCTGCCTCGATATGTATTCCACATCTGCATAACAAGTGGCATATTTCGATATAAGCTGAAATCAGGAGAAATAACACCTTTAAACTTCTTGAGCTTTTTTAAATACTGTTTTGGGTTATTCCAAAGCCTTTCAAACGCTTTGTCATGCTCATAAAACACAACCCAGCAGTCGAAATCCGACCATGATTTTGACATTGCTTTAGAAAATGTTACAACCTTTTCAGGCAGTTCATCGCTTGTTTTTATAACAGGCAATTCAATATAGCCGTCAAAGTCTGCATTTTCAACAAGAAAAGCATGGAATACATCATTATTATTGAATTTTTCGTTATTCATGAATCAAAAATAACCTCCTATAGATAATTTTTTTGTTTTTTGAGAAGAAAAATTCCCAAAAGTATTGATTTTGATTCACGAATATGCTAAAATATAACTACAGTTAATAGGTATGCTTTCAGCATATCCGTGATGAAACACATTGTTCAGTTGTTACCAGCAACTTTTCTAATGTGTTTTTTCTTTGTCTTAAACACAGTCAATAAATATCACATCCTTTATTAATCATTTTTTTCTGTTGCCGAATTTTGAAGTGCCTCGAAGAATGAAAGCTCACTTTCAACATTTTTTAACCTCTCCAATAATTTCTCAGTATCATTTATAATTTTCTTTACTTCTTCACTTTTTTCAAAATAAATATCAGGTTTTACAAATGTTTCACTATTTTCGTTTATGTACTGCATTGTGTACTTAAAGAATAACTCCTGTATTGTTGTTCCTCTTTCCAAAACTCTCATTTTTAGCTTTATTGCATCTTCATCAGATAATCTGAATGCAATTTGTTTCATAATAATCACCCCTTAATTTGTTAACATTATACCATAAGTTTGTTAACTTGTCAATAGCAAAACTTAAAAACGCTCGTCTGCTATAAAACAGACAAGCGTCTTATATCTTATTTTTCAGTTTCTGCTAACATATTCTCAATAAATATCCCATAACCTCTCGTGGGGTCGTTTACAAATACATGTGTCACAGCTCCGACAATTTTACCATTTTGAATAATCGGCGAACCGCTCATTCCCTGAACAATCCCACCTGTTTTTGATAGCAATTCCTCATCTGTGATTTTTAGAACTATGCCTTTATTGTTTATCTCCGGAGATTTCGATACGCTTAAAATCTCAACATTATAGCTTTTGACTCCATCTCCGCAAACATCACACAAAATCTGTGCCGGACCCTGTTTAACCTGATATCTTGTCGCAGTCTCCATTAATTTTTCTTTATTAAATACCGATGAATTATCTATTTTTCCATATATTCCAAACTCATTATTTTTTATGATTTTTCCTAAATTTTTATTTTGAAATTGCCCTGAAAGCTCGCCAGGGACACCATTTTTGCCTTTTTTGACGGAGAGTATATCGCAACCGACTAAGTCTCCATTTGCAACTTTTAATATTGTTCCTGTATCAGAATCGCAAATTGCGTGACCAAGAGCTGCAAAAGAGTTGTTTTGGGGATTATAAAATGTCATAGTTCCAATCCCTGCCGTACTGTCACGAACCCATATACCAATCCTGTAATATCCGTCATTTGATAAAACAGGAGTGATTTGTGTTTCAAAAATTTCCTCATCTCTTGCTATCTTCAAGCTTATTGTCGTTTTGACTTTATTTATATAGTCACTCAATTGTTCGTTCGTTTCCATTTCAATGTTATCAACCGACAAAATTCTGTCCGTTTCCCTTAACCCTGCATCCTTTGCAGGATGAAATCTGTTTCCATCTTTATCAACCACCTCAGAGACATAGACAACCAAAAGTCCGTCGGTGAACATTTTCACTCCGACTGCCTCACCTGATGGAATGACATAGGTTTTTGGAATAACACTCACATTTAATTTTTTTAATGGAATTTTTTCAAATAAATTAAGCTGATAATTAAATTCTCCCTCTTTTGCTGAGTTAATTTCTATTATACCAGCCTCGCAATCGACACTCGGCTCATTAGCCTCTGCTGAGCAGTTTATCGAATAAAAGGGTAGCGTTTTTAAAGATAAATGCGAATTTTCAGGTAAAACTATTTTCATTGGAAGCACTGAATAAAGTATAAAACCAAAAAAAACAGCAAAAAATAAAATTAAACCAAAATTTATTTTTTTATTTTTCAAATAAACACCTCACTTTCAATATTAATTTCTCCACAAGAGAAATATTTAATACCGAAAACTATAAGTCAAATTTGTGAGGATTTTAATTATTTTTTAAAATTTTCAAATAAAAAAGCCACTCTATATGTGTCTTTTTGGCTTAATTTCTTAGCATAATCAGATTTTTTATTAAATCATCATTTTCTAACACTTCAGGTTGTTTTTTTACCAATTCGATGCAATCAAGAAATGCCTGATAATAAAGAAATTCCTGTTGTTCGATATAATGCTCGCAAATATCTCCTGTGCGACTCATAATAAAGTTAAGGTCTTCTTCATAATAATTTGCAATTAAATCTTCTTCTGCTTCCTGGCTTTCCTTTAGTGTGACAATGCCATTTTCCGATGATATGTAACTTTTTAGTGCATCATCTCTTAATTTCTGTATATGTTCTATCAACTCGTGATTATCCATAGTAAATCTCCTTTCTAAATTAAAAAAGGTGCATAACCCCAAAGAGCTATACACCGAAAAACGCAACTCTCAAGGTTTAATTGCACATAAAACCAAAATTCCTGCACATTTTGTAAATAAAATCACAGAGTGTTAAGAGTTAGCGTTTTTACCAAACGCAAACCCTGCAAAAATATTTACAAAAAAATAAATTAAAAAATTTCAATTTTATGTGCAGTTTCATTATATCATCTTTGTCAATGATTTTCAACATTTTCAGAGAAAATTCTAAACTTTCGTCTGACATTTTTCGACAAACAAAAAGAGGATATCAAAATTCGATATCCTCTAAATTCAAAAATATGCTTTTTATCAGAACAAATCGCTATGAGTTCCTGTTCGAGTCAAGCCTAATACAAGCAAATCTTTCTCAATTCTATAAATTAACAGCCAATCTGGTTCAATATGACATTCTCTTGAACCTCTATAATCCCCAGAAAGCGGATGATCAAGATATTTTTCCGGAAGCACATCTCCACTTGCTAAAATATTAATAACTTCTTTTAACAAATTCATATTGTATCCTCGCTTCTTGGCAAGTTTATAATCCTTTTTAAAACGAGTTGACATTTCTATTTGATATTTCATGAGTCTAAATCCTCAAAAAGTTCTTTTGTAGTTGAATATCGTTTAGCCGGTATCTTGCCACTTAATATATCATCCATTTCCATAATTGCAGCTACAGTTTCCTCATTCGGAACTTCCCTTGAAATATTGAATGGAATTGCATTTTCTCTTACAGACTGTCTTAAAAACATATTTATAGCAGTGGAAAGGTCTAAACCAAAGTCTGCAAACAATTCCTGAGCCTTTGCTTTGATATCTGAATCAATAGATATATTAGTTGATGTTTTAGCCATAATAACACTTCCTTTCACTAATATTATATTATAATCAAATAACTTTGTCAACATATTTTGTGCATTCTATGCGCGAATTATGCGCACAAAAAAGAGGATATCAAAATTCGATATCCTCTTAAAACATTTTTTATTCTTATAAATTCTTTGCCTGTTCAAATTCTGCTTCAATTTCTGCAGATGGTTTCTTTGTTAATAAAGATACTACTAAAATGAAAATTGAAGAAATGATGAATGCAGGTAATAGCTCGTATACTCCGAATGCACCACCAATTGGCTTAATCAAAAGCTTCCATACAAATACCATTATACCACCTGAAAGCATACCTGCTATTGCACCCTCTCTTGTTGTTCTCTTCCAGAAAAGTGAGAACAAGATGATTGGTCCAAAGGTTGCGCCAAAGCCTGCCCAAGCGAATGAAACGACATTGAATATTATGCTCTTTTCATTCCATGCAATAATAATTCCAATAATTGTTATTATTAAAATCATCAATCTTGATACATTCATAACACTCTTATCGCTTGCATCCTTTTTAAGAATACCTTCATATATATTCTTTGATGCTGCAGAAGCTGCAATCAAGAGATATGAGTCAGATGAACTGATTGTTGCAGCCAAAATACCCGCCATAATAACACCTGCTACAAGTGGGTGGAACAACATTTTTGAAAGAACAGCAAACACATTCTCTGCACCGCTTGCTGTTAAAAGAGATGCCTCTGTCGGAACTAAGCTTCTTCCCAAAAGACCTATGCAAACTGCCGCTGACAAAGAGATAACAACCCAGATAGTTGCAATTCTTCTTGAAGATTTTAGTTCTGAAGATTTTCTGATTGCCATAAATCTCAAAAGTACCTGTGGCATACCAAAATATCCTAATCCCCATGCCATACATGATAAGATGCTTAAGAATGTGTATTTTGAACCTTCTCCAAACTGTGCCACACCATTAACAACCTGTTGAACACCTGCTTCGTCAACGGTTGGTGTTGCAAGTGCAAAGAAAGAAACAAAATCAGGAATAGCTTTTGCATTTTCAATTACAACACTTAGTCCACCTGCTTCGATTGTACCGAAAACCAATACTCCCACAAGTGCAATAACCATTACAATTGCCTGCATAAAGTCAGATGCACTCTCTGCCAAAAATCCACCTAAAATTGTGTAAATTAACACGAATATCGCACCTGTTATTAACATTGAGTGGTATGAAAAACCAAATAATCCAGAAAATAGCTTTCCGCAAGTAACAAAACAGCTTGCTGCATAAACTGTGAAGAATATCAAAATGAACAAGCCTGCAATACCCAAGATAACCTTTTTCTTTTCGTGAAAACGATTTGAAAGAAAATCAGGAACTGTGATTGCATCTTTAGAAATTACTGAATAATTTCTTAATCTTCTTGACACCAAAAGCCAGTTTACATATGTACCCACTGCAAGTCCGATTGCTGTCCATGCAGCATCAGCAAGTCCACACCAATATGCAACACCAGGTAAGCCCATCAAAAGCCATCCACTCATATCGGACGCTTCTGCACTCATTGCTGCTACCCAAGGACCTAATGAACGGCCGCCAAGGAAATAGTTCTCTGTACTCTGTTGTGATTTTTTTGCAAAATATAAGCCGATTAATATAACAATAAGCATATATCCTGCCATAGTCAATAACATATATAATTTATCATCCATAATTTTTTCTCCTTTTTATATAATGACAAACATTATATCATAAATTGTATTATTTGTAAATATTTATTACAAAACGCTCTGCAAAAACTGCTTTGTTTTTGGACTTTGAGGGTTTTTGAATATCTCATCAGGAGTTCCTTCCTCCTCTATTTTTCCGTCATACATAAATATTACTCTGTCTGCAACCTCTCTTGCAAAGCCCATCTCGTGAGTTACGACCACCATCGTCATACCCTCTTTTGCAAGCTTTTTCATAACATCCAAAACCTCTCCTACCATTTCGGGGTCAAGTGCAGATGTGGGCTCATCAAAAAGCATAACCTCAGGGTTCATACAAAGAGCTCTAACAATAGCAACTCTCTGCTTTTGACCACCTGATAATTGAGACGGATATGCATTTTTTCTGTCGGCAAGATTAACTCTTTCCAACAAGTCCATAGCATTTTTCTCTGCATCTTCCTTTGACATTTTCAAAAGCTTCATAGGAGCAATTGTCATATTTTTCAATACTGTCATATGAGGAAAAAGATTAAAATGCTGGAACACCATACCCATTTTCTGACGGTGGATATTGATATCTACCTTTGGGTCTGTTATATCTGTTCCATTAAACATCACCTTACCACTTGTTGCAGTTTCCAAAAGATTTAAGGAACGAAGAAAGGTCGATTTTCCAGAGCCTGACGGTCCGATTATAACAACCACTTCACCTTTTTTTATTTCGGCAGTAACATTTTCAAGTGCGTGGATTTTGTCGGAGTAGAATTTGCAGAGATTTTCAGTTTTAATGATTATATTATCGTTCATTTTTTCTCAGTCTCCTTTCTACCTTACCAAGCACATAAGTCAAAAACATAACAATTATAAGATAAATCAAGGCAACTGCAAACAAAGGCATATATGCCGAGAATGTTCTTCCTCTTATAATGTCTCCACCCTTTGTTAAGTCCATAATTCCAACATATCCTGCAATTGAGGTTTCCTTAATAAGAGCAATAAACTCATTCAAAAGTGTAGGCAAAACTGTTTTAAAAACTTGTGGGATTATGACATAAGCCATTGTCTGTATGTAATTAAATCCAAGGGAACGGCTTGCTTCAAACTGTCCCTGATCAATCGACATAATCCCGCCTCGAAGTATCTCAGCAACATATGCACCTGAATTGATACCAAACGCAATTGCCGCAACCATAATTCCATTGTTTGATGAAACAAAAATTATGAAATATGCAATCATAAGCTGAACAACAACAGGTGTTCCTCTTATAACAGTTAAATAAACCTTGCATAAAGCATTAACTGTCCAGAAGAAAATATATGCAATAATGTTTTTCTTTTTAACATCTTCTGCAGTCTTGTCAAAGGTTGAGCGAATCATTGAAACAATAATACCTATAACAATACCGATTAAAAGAGCAAAAACGGTAATTATCAAAGTATTCTTCAAACCATTGGCAAGATATTTCCAACGCGAATCCTGGACAAAATTCAAAATGAACTGTTTTTTAAAATCCAAAAAATCATCTCCCTGTAGGCAAAAATAAAACGGCAGTGATTTCGCTGCCGTTTTAATTATTTTAATTATTATTCAGCACTGATATATTTATCAATAATTGTTTGAACTGTGCCGTCTGCAATAAGTTCTTCTAAAGCAGCGTTAACTTTTTCCAAAAGCTCTGTGTTTTCCTTAGCTACGCATATTGCATAATCTTCAACTGCATAGTCTGTGTCAAGAATTGCAAGACCTTCGTTAGCTTCAACGAATGATTTTGCAGGTTGGTTATCAATGATAACACAATCAACCTTACCTGCTACCAATGCAGCAACAGCATCTGTACCCTTGTTAAAAGGAGAAACCATATCATCGCCAAATTCATCAGCGGCATAGATATGACCTGTTGTATCTTGTTGAACACCGATTTTCTTGCCTGCAAGGTCATCTAATGACTTGATAGCAGAACCTTCAGGAACGATGATTGATTGGATACCTGTTGCATAAGAAGATGTGAAGTTAACACTTTCTTTTCTTTCGTCTGTAACAGTTAAACCTGCCATACCCATATCATATTTGCCTGATTGAACACCTGCAATGATTGAACCGAACTCTGTATCAACAATTTCAAGCTCCATACCAATCTTTTCAGCAATCTTTGCAGCGATTTCTGCGTCAATACCAACGATTGTTTCATTTTCATAGAATTCATAAGGTGGGAAAGTTGCATTTGTTGCCATTGTTAGCTTGTCATCAGCCTTTTCTCCACAAGCAGCCATTGATAATGCCATAGACATAGCTGCAATTAAACATAAAACTTTTTTCATAGTATTTACCTCCAAAAATATAAAAGTTATTATGCTACCATTTTAAACCTTTTTTACCGGTTTGTCAACTGTTTTTTTATAATTATGCGAATATATTTATAAATATAAATAAAAATTCTATTGAAATTCGTATAAAAAAATGATACAATATAGAAAAATTATTAATGTTTTATGGTGATTTATGAAAAAACGGGATTTTTTACTGATTTTTTGTGTTATAATTGTGTCGGCAGTTCTTTTTTTGGTGCGCAACAGTTTTGTAGAATCAGGGGAAAGTGTGCTTATTTATGTTGATAATAAGCTTTATAAAACCGTATCTCTATCCGAAACTATCGAAATCGATGTGGGTACAAACACAATTGTTATTGAAAACGGGTATGCATATATGAAAAATGCAACCTGTCCTGATAAAATCTGCGTTAATACAGGAAAAATCAACGACAATTCAAGGGATATTGTCTGTCTTCCGAATAAAGTTATGGTAAGAGTATCAAAAAAAAGTACACTCGATGCCGTATCAGGCTAATCGAGTGCAATATTAAAATATGAATTTTTGAATTTTTCAGGAAAAATCATTGAAAAAAGTCTTTTCTTTGTGGGTTGTTTTTCCCCCAGACATTCAATAACTCTGTCTTTTGAAAGCATCGAAATTTCGGTGCTTTCTTTATTTTTATAAAATTTTGCATCATATAAGGATGTAATTTTTAAAAGCTGTTCTTCATTCCATTTTATATAATTCATACCATCAAAATATTTATCTCTTAATTCTAAATATTCTTTTGGAGAAATCTCTTCATCATTATCTGTTTTTTTACATTCGGCAATATATGAATTATCTGAAAAACCAAGCTTTTGATAATAATCGAAAAGTCCCTTATCTGCAGGCACAAGAACACAAAAATCTTCGCTGTTCACCTTAGCAAAGTCTATCAATTCTTTTCCTATTCCCTGTCCTCTT
>JAZNOH010000135.1:0-3657 GCA_045580715.1 Clostridia bacterium | reverse complement strand
AAAATTTTTAAGGCAGTTGGTTTTTCATTCGGGTCTTTACTGCCTTATTTAACAACAGACTCAAGAATTGATATTGCATTTAATCTTGAGGTGAATTTCTGGCGTGGCGAAGAGAATGTTCAATTAATAATAAGAGATATTAAAAAAGCATAATCAGGAAGGAAAATATTATGGATAGACTCCAATACAGCTCAATACTTGCTCCCGACAAACTGCCCAAAGCACAAACACAAAACACCGACGAGCTTGTTGAGAAAATAATTGAAATGGTTAAAGAATATAGTCCCAAGGCGAACACCGATATGATATATGTGGCGTATCGTCTTGCTAAGGCTGCTCATAACGGACAAAAAAGAATGTCAGGTGAAGAATATATCGAGCATCCTGTTCAGGTTGCATATATTGCTGCGGAGCTTTCAATGGACGCTCCAACAATTACTGCAGCTTTACTTCATGACATAGTTGAGGATACTCCATATACCTATGAAGATGTTTCAATACTGTTTGGAAAAGCAGTTGCAGATATTGTTGACGGAGTGACCAAGCTTGCAAAACTTCAATACACCACCCACGAAGAGCAACAGGTGGAAAACTTGAGAAAAATGTTTTTTGCAATGTCGCACGATATCAGAGTCGTTATTATAAAACTGATTGACAGGCTCCATAATATGCGTACTCTTGAATTTATGAGAGAAAATAAACAACTCGAAAAGGCAAAGGAAACTCTTGAAATCTACTCTCCCCTTGCACACCGTCTTGGTATGTCAAAAATCAAATCAGAGCTTGAGGATTTATCCCTAAAATACTTAGACCCGATTGCTTATGAAGAAATCAGGGCAAATATTAAGCAGAAAAAGGGAGAAAGAGAACAATATGTTGCAGATATCATTGAAACATTAGAAAAAAAGCTTGAAGATATTAACATAAAGTTTCAAATATCTGGAAGAGCAAAGCATTTTTACAGTATTTTCAGAAAAATGTTTGCACAAAACAAGAGTATCGATGAAATATATGATTTGTTTGCAGTCAGAATTATTGTTGATTCTATAGCCGATTGCTATGCAGTTTTAGGAATGGTACACGAAATGTATACCCCTATTCCGATGCGTTTTAAGGACTATATCGCAATGCCTAAACCAAATATGTATCAATCCCTGCACACTACTGTTGTCGGACCAAAGGGAACTCCGTTTGAAATTCAGATAAGAACATGGGAAATGCATAAGGTTGCAGAAGAAGGTATCGCTGCGCACTGGAAATATAAAGAGGGTATCTCAGGAGAAAGCGACCTCGACTCCAAGCTTGAGTGGATGCGTCAGCTTTTAGATAACCAACAGGAAATTCTTGATGCTGATGAATTCTTAAATGGAATTAAGCTTGATTTGTTTAACGAGGAAGTTTTTGCCCTGACACCTAACGGCAAGGTTATATCATTAAGAAACGGAAGTACAGTTATTGACTTTGCCTTTGCAATTCATACCGAGGTCGGTTGCAAAATGTGCGGAGCAAAGGTAAACGGAAAAATTGTTACTCACGATTATAAGCTTAAAAACGGAGATATCGTTGAAATTCTTACAAGTCCATCGGTAAAAGGCCCGAGCAGAGATTGGCTCAAAATTGTTAAAACCTCTCAGGCAAAAACAAAGATTAACCAATGGTTAAAGCGAGAATGCAGAGACGAAAATATTGTTCACGGCAAGGAATTTATAGAAAAAGAATGCAGACGCTTAAATGTTTCTCCATCCTCTTTATTGGTTGAAGAGTGGTTAACTCCTTTATACAGAAAATATAATTTTAACTCCATAGACGATTTGTATGCAAGTGTCGGATATGGCGGTCTTTCAGCTCAGAAAGTCGTTTTAAGACTGAATGAAGAATATTTAAAAACCAAAAAGGAAACTGAAAAAACAGAGGTTATTGAACAACCAACCAAACCAACCAAGTCCCATTCAAGCAGTAATGGTGTTACAGTTATCGGCATCGAAAACTGTCTGGTGCGTCTTTCAGGCTGTTGCAATCCTGTTCCCGGTGATGAAATTGTAGGCTTTGTCACAAAGGGCAGAGGTGTTTCTGTTCATCGTGCCGACTGCTCGAATATGCGCCCATCTGCACTTTCTACAGAGGATAAAAACAGATTTATCCCTGTTAAATGGTCTGAATCACACAAAAAATCATCATATGTGGCAACCCTGACAATTGAAATGGAGGACCATCCGGGTATGATGATGGCAGTTACATCTGTTTTAACAGAGTTGAAAATCAACTGTGTTTCAATGGATGCAAGGGTTACAAAAGCAAAAACAGGCCTTATGAATATTGGTCTTGAAATTTCCGATGCATCAGATATGAAGAGAATCATAACAAAAATCAAGCAGGTACCTGGTGTTATGAGTGTATCAAGAACTCACGGATAAAAAGGAGAATTTATATGCAAACAGAAGAAATAAAAATCTCAACTGAATACATCAAGCTCGACCAGCTCTTAAAATTTTCAGGTGTCGCTGAGAATGGAGCTGATGCAAAGGATATGATTTTAGCCGAAATTGTTGATGTGAACGGAGAGGTTTGCACAATGAGAGGAAAGAAAATCCGTCCAAATGATGAGGTAATCATTCATTTTGAAGACGAAACTTTAAAAATAGAGGTTAAATAAATGTATATCAAGTCCCTCACGGTTGAGAATTTTCGTAATTATGATTATGAAAATATTGAATTTCTGCCAACAACAAACGTGTTTTACGGTAACAATGCTCAAGGAAAAACTAATCTCTTGGAAGCAGTTTACCTTTTTTCGCATGGCAGAAGCCACAGGGCACATTCCGATTTAGAACTCATAAAATTTGGCAAAGAGTTTTATTCCCTTTCGCTAACCTTTGCAGATTCTTTAAGAGAATATAAAACCGATATACGATTTACGAACGATAAAAAAAAGCAGATAAAAATTAATAATGTGCCTATCACCAAGCTATCAATGCTTATGAACTATTTGAATGTTGTTATCTTCTCCCCTGAGGACCTTGATTTAGTCAAAGGCTCTCCTGCAAGACGAAGAAATTTTTGTGATGAGGCACTAAGCCAGATGTATCCCAAATATCTAAGCGCATTAATAAATTATCACAAGGCTCTTGTTCAAAAAAACAGTTTATTAAAAAAACTACGCTTATCAGGGAACTCAAAAGACGCTATGCTTTCCTGTTGGAATGAGCAATTAGCTTCATATGGTATAATAATATATAACGAACGAATGGCTTTTTTGAAAAAAATTGAGGAGTTAGCTAAAACTGTCCACAACGATATAACAGGCGAGGCTCTTTCATTGGAATATGTCAGTGGAATAAAACTAAAAGAGCCAACCATGGAAGAATTCTTAACTGTTTTAGAGAAAAATCAAAAAAGAGAAATTGAACAAGGTGCATCACTCATAGGAATTCAAAGAGATGATTTCAAAATTATGATAAATTCAAATGAGGCAAAAATTTTGGCTCACAAGGACAGCAAAGAACCTGCGTTTTATCATTAAAAATTGCAGAAACTGAATATATATACACAATAAAAGACGAATACCCTGTTTTATTATTGGACGATATTATGAGTGAATTGGACATTAACAGAGGAAAATATTTGTGGGAATGTATAACAGACAAGCAGGTTATTATG
>JAZNOH010000134.1:0-2894 GCA_045580715.1 Clostridia bacterium | reverse complement strand
CTAAATAATGAATTACATTGAGAAGTTAATTTTTCAATAATCAACTTTTCAGGTAATACAGCATTTACAAAAGCTTCAGTAGAAATATAAGTCAATGACTTTGGTATTACTAAAGAATCACCACTAATTATACAATCCTGAAAAGCATAATTATTTAAAGTTTTCATGCCTTTACCCAAGTTTAATTTTCCTATTTTTGCACCCATCATACATTCAGAACCAACTGAAGTACAAGTATCTGGAAAAGTCAAAGAATCAAGCGTTACATTACACATTGCCCTCGCACCTACACCTGTACAACCTTTTGGAATTTCAATATCACCAGATAAAGTTCCAGTATATCCTGTTATAACTGTACCAGACCATAGCCAAACATAAGGTTCACCTTTTCCAGTAGCAGCACCACAAGCAGTACATCCACAATCAAAGCAAGTTATATGTTCATCTTTCCACATTTCGCCAATATCTATATCCACAGACCAAGGGTCATATAAAACCCCGCCTTCACAATGATAAGGCAATATAAAATCATTAGGTTCCTCATAAAAAGAAAAACTAAATGAAATTACAGTGCCAGGCACTTCAAAAATAATATCATTATAATTATAATTATCACCAAAATTATCCGCTTTTATAGAAGTCATAGTAGGACTAAAAATTATTTTTTTCACTGCATTTTTATTTCCAGTTATAGAAAAACTATTATACAATTTTGAAAACTTATCAGGAACTTGAATCACCAATTCCGAACCATATTTATCTACATAAGCTTGAGTTATATTAATTCTTTGAAGCATAGTTGCATCATTAGAATTAGCAACAAATATTTCTAAATCTTCCTCAGATAATTCTGCAGAAGCCCCCTCTTTTATTTCTTCAGTACGAGCATCTGCACCAGTACCAACTGTACCAATACCACCACCTGCTATTGTTGTAGAAGTTATAATTGTCACCCCATCTTTTTCAACTACTTCAGCAACTGCACCACCAGAAGGTGATGTTATAGGAATGTTACTACTATTATTAGTATAAGAATTCACTATCCCACCTAATCCTGTAACACCAGTAGCCAAAGCCTCTTTATTTGTAGTTACAGCAGTAGGTTTATTAACCTGACGAGCAATAACACCACAAACCTCACCATCAGCACCATAAATCAAATTACATCTAAATTTAGCATGTAAATCAATATAACCACCAGTACCATTCGCTGTAACATCACTAAAATCAAGATTTTTTACAATCTTACCATTTTCCAATTTTGGAAGATAACTTGTTTTCAAAGAAGAAGCATCACGAACAGTAAATAATGCACTTTCACCCTCATATACTATTGTTCCACTACGATAAGAATAATAGTTATCAGTATAATCATAAACAATACCATAATTTATATAACAATTTTGATTATACATAAGTATTGGAGCCTCATGAGATATAGGAGCCTTATTATTAAAGCCACGAGTACAAACAAAGACAGAAATATTTTTACTATCCGCTTCTTTAGTAACCAAAGTTTCTAACTGTTTACCAGTTACCTCACCATCATTATAAATACTTGACCAAGAAGATGAAACATAAGAAGTTTGTTCAGTTAAAGCCTGATTACCATCATTAGCACTACCCCTGGCTATTGAAAATACAGCAAACCCCATACCTATTATAGCCGCAAGAGCTACAAGAACAATAACTAATAAAGTACCAGTACTAATTTCTTTTTCCATACATTACTTCACCTCTTAGTTAGACCTCCACTTCGCAGTCAAGGTATAATATCCATTAGAAGTAGGAGAGGAATTGAACACTTTTGAAGTTGAGACTAAAGTAGAACCCTGATACCAACCCACAAAAGAACCAGCACCTTCATCCGCTGTTAATGTTATAGTATCACCTACTGCAAATTCTCCACCACCACTACCACCAGCAACTTGAACAACTACATTTTCAGGTGGAATATTTCCTTCTACACTATCCCAAGTATCAGGAAGTAAACCTCCACCACCACCTGAAGCACCACCCACATTATTACCAATATTACCAGAAGCAGTACCATTCGGATAATAAGTACCCACACCATCATAGCCCGAATTTGCCTCTGTATTAGTTGCAGCAGTAGGTCTATTTACCTGCTTTACAATTATACCAACAGGTTCTCCAGAAGGACCATATATCAAATTTGTCTGAAAGTGAGCATTTAATTCAATATATTCTGCTCCACCTCTTGCATAACAACCACCAATTACATTATCTTTAATAAAATGACCACTTTCATCAGCCAATAAATGATAATCAGTTTTCAAAGAGTTAGAATCACGAGGTACTAACAAAGCACTATCCGCTTGATACCCTACTACCCCTTCTTGATATTTATAGCCTTCATCAGTATAATTAAACTGACAACCATAATTCACATACACATTACTATTATACTGCAATACATTATGACCAGCACTTAAAGGAATTTCATTATTCATTAAACGCGTATTTATAAAAATAGCAACTCCTTCATCCATGTGGTCAAATATATTCATTACAGTTGTACCATAAACTGTAGCATCATTAAATTCATTAAGCCACTGCCTTTTACCATTATCTGTTTGCTCTACATAAGACATAGTACCTTCATTAGCACTTCCCTTTGTTATGGCAAAAATAGCAAAACCAGAGCCTATTACAGCAGCCAAAGCAATTAAAACAATACCTAACATTGCACCTGTACTTATTTGCTTTTCCAAACAGAACACCCCCACACATCTTTTTATCCTTACATATTATAAATTACCATCTATTTAAATTCACCTAAAAACCATATAAAATAAAGCGAATGTCACACAAACATCCGCTTCAATTTAATTATTTCTCTGTCTCTTTCTCAAGCAAATGTTCCCCTTCAT
>JAZNOH010000133.1:0-2377 GCA_045580715.1 Clostridia bacterium | reverse complement strand
CAGTATGAAATATCAAATTTTTCAAAGCCAGGGTATGAATCAAGGCATAACCTTAAATATTGGAATTGTGATGAATATATTGGTCTTGGTGTTTCTGCTCATTCCTATCTCGATGAGGTCAGATTTTATAACACGCAAGACATTCATGAATACCTAAACAAAACTTACCATAATAACGAAAAAACTATTCTTTCCACAGATGATAAAATTTCCGAATATATCATTATGCGTCTTCGTTTATCAGGCGGAATAAATGAAAAAGAGTTTTATGAAAGGTTTAATATTGATTTTTATAAAAAATACAAAACCATTCTTGATAAATTTATAAATGCAGAGCTTGTTATATATGAAAATAACTCTTATAAATTAAGCGAAAAAGGAATAGATGTATCTAATTCAATAATGTGTGAATTTGTTTGATTTTGCACTAAATAAACCCCACAAAAGATGTTTTTATGAACAATTTGTTAAATAAGTTTAAAATAAGCAAAAAACACTTGACATTTTGATATAATGGTGGTATTTTATTACTGTTAGCACTCAACTAAGATGAGTGCTAAAAACAAAAGAGGTGATTAAAATGGAGTTAAGCGAAAGAAAGCTTCAAATTCTTCAAGCCGTAATTGACGAATATTTTGGAACTGCCGAGCCCGTTGGTTCTCGTGCAATTTCAAAGAAAAACTCACTTGGTTTGTCAAGTGCAACTATTCGTAATGAAATGGCAGACCTTGAAGAAATGGGATTTTTAATTCAGCCGCATACCTCTGCAGGCAGAGTTCCATCTGATGCAGCTTACAGATTTTATGTCAATTCTATGATGAAGAAATATAAAATCGGGATGGACACAATTACAAGGCTACAGTCAGCTCTTGAAGAAAAGGTTAATCAACTTGACCATATAATC
Source organism: Clostridia bacterium (assembly GCA_045580715.1). GTDB lineage: Bacteria > Bacillota > Clostridia > UBA1381 > UBA1381 > RGIG1988. The sequence goes on along the minus strand of JAZNOH010000133.1, from coordinate 1,473 downwards.
AAAAAAGCAAGTATGATAACATCTGATTTAACAGATTACACAACCTTTGTTACAACTCCTGATTTTAAATCAAATCAAATTAAAAAATGTGAACTGTTAAGCTTGGGCGGAGGAAGCTCACTTTTAATAATTGTCACTGTAACAGGCGTGGTTAAGAACAAAATTCTCACACTTCCATTGACAGATAAATCAGCAAAAACGCTTGGAAATATTATAAATAAAACACTATCAGGTCTTTGTGCCAGCGAGATTACATTTGAAAAGATACAATCAATGCAATCTGAAATTGAAAACAAATTAAACCTTACTCCCAAGGCGCTGATAAATATTCTTGATTTTATATATGATACTATTGAAGAGCTTGATACAACTGATATATATATTGAGAATGCTAAATCAATATTAAAATATAACAATATGGAAAATGCTCAGAAAATGTTTTCATTCCTCGATGACAAGAAAAATCTTCGTCATCTTATAGAGGATTCCAATAATAACAAGGTAAATGTTAAAATTGGTTCTGAAATTGAAGCAGAAGAATTGAAAAACAGTAGTCTTGTAACGGTCAATTATTCAATTAATAACCGACCGGCAGGAAAGCTTGGAGTAATTGGTCCTAAAAGAATGGACTATGCAAAAGTTATTGCAAGCCTTGATTTTATATCAAGCCAGATTGACAGACTATTTTATCAAATGTATATAGGAGAAAGTGAGGAATAAACTTGGCAAAACAGGAAAAGAAACAAGAACAGGCAGAGGAAATTGAAACAGCAGAAGAAACCCTCGAAGAAACAGCTGAACAAAATGACTCCCCACCTGACGAAAAGGAAACTAAAATTGCAGAGCTTGAAGCTCTTGTTTCCGAATGGGAAGACAAATATAAGCGCTTATATGCTGAATTTGATAATTACCAGAAAAGAACTGCTAAAGAAAAAGATGCCAGATATGCTGATGCAGTCATTGACACAGTATCTTCTTTCTTAGAAGTGAGTGATAACCTTGACAGAGCAGTTGCAATTGAAGTTTCATCGGATGAAGCTAAAAAAGTGTTAGAGGGTGTTGCTCTTGTTAAAAAACAAATGACAGATACACTCACAAAGCTTAATGTGACTGAAATTAAGGCAGTTGGCGAAGAGTTTGACCCTAATATCCATAATGCAGTGATGCACATTGAGGATGAGAATGTAACAGATAACACTATTGTTGAGGAATTTTTAAAGGGCTACATATATAAGGAAGAACGAGTAGTCCGTCATAGTATGGTTAAGGTAGCAAACTAATATATAAATTATAGGAGGAAATTTTAAATGGGTAAGATTATTGGTATTGACTTAGGTACAACAAATTCATGTGTAGCAGTTATCGAAGGAGGTAACCCTACAGTTATTGCAAATTCAGAAGGTGCAAGAACAACACCATCTGTAGTTGCATTCCAGAAGACAGGCGAGAGAATCGTAGGTCAGGTTGCGAAAA
>JAZNOH010000132.1:0-1853 GCA_045580715.1 Clostridia bacterium | reverse complement strand
CCAAGTGAAAAAGCAATAACCTCTCCGTTTGAACGGATAAGCCCTCCTGATAAGCCAAGCTCATTATAATATTTTAGTGCCTTTCTTACCACATCGCCCTCTTGCAGGAGTCCCTTATTATTTTTTGCATCTGCCATAATTTCCCACTCACTATGCATTTTTAAAACTTCGTCTATATTTTTATCATCAATTATTTCATAGTGCCAATCGGGATTGTTTTCCAAAAATCTGTTAATGTGGTTTCTTTTTGAGGAGAGCTTTTTTCCTTTTAGAGTTGAAAGCTGTTCAACGGTGTAGATATAATCACCGTAATCTCTGTTTTCTGTAAAAGAAAACACACCATCATAATTGTTTTCTAAAAAGCTCTTGCTTTCTTCTGAAAGACCTGAAAGAATAACAGGGGAAGAGGAGTTATCCAAAATCCAGTCAATAGCTGATTTAATATCCTCTTCATTACCTCCTGCAGGGAAGAAATAAATGTTTTCAGAAAACCTTGCAAGAAGACAGCTTTTGTATTTTCTTATTTTTGTCTTGTAAATATCTGCCCATAAGAATATCGTGGAAAAGCTATATTCCATACTCGGAGCATAGTAGCTTTTTAGAATTTCATCCACCCATATTTTATCAGATATTTGTGGTGTTTTAAATGTATTCATAAAATCCTCTTTTTAAAACAGGGGTGCAGAAAAAATCTGCAACCCCAAAAATTTATTCAACTGAAAGAATGTAGTAATATAATGGCTGACCGCCGTATTTAAAGCTGATTTCCAAATCAGGATATTCCTCTTCTAAAAGAACTGCAAGTTCTTCTGCTTCTTCCTTTTTGACATCCTCGCCATAGTAAACAGTCAAAAATTCTGCATCATCATCGCACATATCCTCAATAAGAGACTTTAAGACATCAGATGGTGAATTTCCTGTTTTAGAGATTTTTCCCTCACAAAGTCCGAGGATATCCCCTTCTTTGATTTTCAATTCATCAATCTGTGTGTCTCTCACAGCATAGGTAATCTGTCCTGATTTAACGCTTGAGATTGCCTTGTTCATCAATGCTTCGTTCTGCTCTGCAGTTTTTGATTGAGAGAACTTTAACATAGCCGAAACGCATTGAGGAATTGTTTTTGTCGGAATAACAATAATGTTTTTATCAGAAATTTCCTTTGCCTGATTTGCTGCCATTATAATATTTTTGTTATTAGGGAAGACAAAGATTGTGTCTGCATTAAGTTTATTGACTGCAGCGATAATATCATCGGTGCTTGGGTTCATTGTCTGCCCACCCTCAATAATTTCATCAATCCCCAATGAAGAAAAGATTTCGGATATTCCTTTTCCTGCACAGATTGAAACAAACGCAAAAGGCTTATGCTCTCTTGGTTTTTCTTCTGTTTTCTCTTCATTTATTATGCTTGAATGCTGGTGTTTCATATTATCAATTTTAATGTTTATAAGACTGCCGAGCAAAACAGCTCTCTCTAATACAAAACCTGGGTTATTCGTATGAATATGCACCTTTACAATGTCCTCATCATCAATAACAAGCATACAATCGCCCTTAGACTCAATTGATTTTCTAAAGGTTTCAACATTAGCATTAGTCGAGCTTTTCTCGACAATAAATTCTGTGCAATACATAAATTTAATGCTTTTTTCATCAACAGAGCCTTGAGCAGATTGTGAATTTGATGTAGTTTCAAAAGATCCGTCTGCAGTTATTATCTCACCTTTTTCAAGATAATATAAAGCGCCCTCCAAAAAGAACATCCAACCCTGTCCGCCAGCATCAACAACTCCTGCTTTTTGAAGAGCAGGAAGCATTTCCTTGGTTTTTGCAAGGACCTTGTTTCCTCTTT
>JAZNOH010000131.1:0-3809 GCA_045580715.1 Clostridia bacterium | reverse complement strand
GCATGCGCGTCTAACAGCCTCTTTAGCTTGCTCTATTTTTTGTCTTTTTTGTTCAGCTGTTATATTTTGAGGAAGTCCAGGCTCTCTTGTCATTTCTTTTGCTTTACTAATCATTCTATCATTTCTTTTAATCTTTTCTTCATATTTTCCTCCCAAAACACAAAAAGCTTTTTGCCAAAATTGATTAATTTTATCACAAAATTGTTTTTTTAACAATAGCATTTTTAACCTGAAAATCCTGAATTTCTGTAACCTTTATGGTTATATCATCAATTTCTAATTCCTCATAAATACTTGGAATTCTTTGAAGAGTGTGAAAAATCAGACCATTTAGCGTGTCATACTCTTCACAGGATAATGATACCCCAAGAGATTCGGATATATCATCTAATGTTGCTCCACCTGCAATTTTCCAGGTATCTTCTTCAATATATTCAATGAAATCATCAGGCTCTTCATAAACTGTGTCGTCTTCTATATCTCCAACTAATTCTTCTATTAAGTCTTTTATTGTAATAATACCGTTCATTCCACCATATTCATCCAACACGACAGCCATACCAATCTTTTCTTTTCTCATATTTCTAAATAGTACATCTGCCTTTAGAGTTTCAGGAACAAAATATGGTGTTGATACTGCATTTTCCATAACTGACTTTCTTGTTTTATCCTTTAACCTGAAATACTTTTTAGTATTTAGAACTCCGACAATCTTATCTGCCGTACCCTCACATATTGGGTAATAGGTGTAAGCAGTATCAGCTATAATTTGTTCCCACACCTCGTCATCATCTTCAGTGTCGAGCATTTCGACCTCTTTTCTGTGAGTTACAATTTCATCAACTGATAAATTATCAAAATCGAAAACATTTTGTATGAATTCTCTTTCTTCATCATCAATCGTTCCCTTTTCACTGCCAACATCAACCATCATACGAATTTCTTCTTCACTGACTTCATCATCCTGAGCATTGGGATCTATTCCAAATAACCTCAAAACACCGTTTGTTGACAAAGTAAGCAGACTAACCAATGGGGCAAATATTTTTGATATTGTACTTATTAATCCTGACATTCCAAGGGCTAATTTTTCTGCCTTTCTCATTGCTACCTGTTTTGGAAGAAGTTCTCCAAAAACAAGCGTAAAATATGAAAGAACAATTGTTATAACCACAACTGATATTGTATCAAGTATATTGGCAGGAATTTTTACTCCAATATTAGTTAACCAATTAACCAAAACACCAGAAAAATTCTCAGCTGCAAACGCACTGCCCAAAAATCCTGACAATGTAATTGCAACCTGTATTGTTGCCAAAAAACGAGCAGGCTGACTTGTTAATTTTTCTAATCTTTGTGCACGCTTATCTCCCTCTGATGCCATTTTGGAAAGTTTATTGTCATTCATTGAAATAACTGCAATTTCAGCACAGGCAAAAACTGCATTTAGTGCAATAAGTAATATTTGTAATCCAATCATAAGTATAATTGAGTTTTCCATCTAAATCCTCCGAATAACCTAATCATCACATTTCTTCTACTTTAATCAAGTTTGTGTTTCCTGATTGTCCACTTGTGTCTCCACCTGTAATAACAATTTTATCTCCCTTTTCAAGTTTTAGTGTATCCTTTGCTATTTTTTTAGCGGTATAAAACAATACATCTGTTGAGGTGAATTGTTCACACATAGCAGGTATAACACCCCAAGAAAGAGCAAGCTTTCTCCAAGTATTTTCATTTGTTGTCAACCCTATAATAGGTACAGGCGAACGAAATCTTGAAACCATTCTGGCAGTCATACCAGACAATGAGCAAGCAATTATTGCCTTTGCATCAATATCAATTGCCATACCACAGGTAGAGTGTGAAATAGCATCAACTGAATTTCTGATTTTGAATTCTGCGTTATGGAATCTTTTTTTATATCTTATGTTACTCTCTGTTGTTTCTGCAATCTTAGCCATAATCTCCACCGACTGAACAGGATATTTTCCTGCTGCTGTTTCACCTGACAACATTATGGCGCTTGTTCCGTCATAAACTGCATTGGCAACATCAGAAATTTCTGCTCTGGTTGGTCTTGGATTATGTATCATAGATTCTAACATTTCGGTAGCAGTAATGACTCTTTTACCCAACATTCTGCATTTTGTAATTAAATTTTTCTGAATTGCAGGAAGCTGATCAAATGGGACTTCAACCCCCATATCTCCTCTTGCAATCATTATTCCATCACAATATTGGCATATCTCCTCAATATTATCATATCCTGATTGATTTTCAATCTTTGCAATTAATTCAATGTGTTCTGCCTTTATTTCCTCAAGATATTCATGAACATCAATCAAATTTTGTTTATTTGAAACAAAAGAACAGGCAATATAATCTATTCCATTTTTAACTCCAAACAAAATATCACTTTTATCTTGTTCTGAAAGATATTCCTGTTTCATTACCTTTCCTGGAAAACTCATACTCTTTCTGTCAGAAAGCTCCCCACCGCAAATAACCTTACATATTATGTTCTTATTTTCAATTTTTTCAACTAAAAATGATAATAAACCATTATTTAATAAGATTGTATCTCCTGATGACAATTCTTCCATAAGCTTTGGATAACTAACTGAAACAATATTTTCATTTCCTATTAACTCTTCGGTTGTGAAAATAAAAGTATCTCCCTCTTTTAGTTCTATCTTCCCATTTTCAAATGTTTTAATTCTATATTCAGGTCCTTTTGTATCAAGCATAATTGCTATTGGCATATTAAGCTCTGCTCTTACCTTTTTAATTGTGTCTATTCTTTTTTGATGTTCAGGATGGGTGCTGTGTGAAAAATTTAGCCTTGCAACATTCATTCCTGCTCTGCATAATCCTGCAATAACATCTTCATTTTCACTTGATGGACCTATTGTACAAACAATTTTTGTCTTACGCATAATATTCTCTCCTCAATCTATATAAGCATCAAAATTTATCCAATATATATTATATCACAATATGAAAATATTAGCAAGTATAATAAAGAAAATGACTTTCAAATATTTGAAAGTCATTTTATAATTTATAATTTGTCTGTGCAATTACCATTACACGAATTCCCATTAGGACAGCCTATACATTTATTTCCTTTTTTCTTTGCTTTATAGATATAAAATACTGCAAAAGAAACAATTAATATGATAGTTGCAATGATAATTATATCCATATGAATTCACTCCTTAACCATTCAATGTGTAATTATTCTTTAGTTTGCTATCTGACTTTAAGCAAAGATAAACCACAATAGCAGCCATTATAATAACAGCCAGAAGTCCTGGCAAAAATCCAGCGCCTACTGCACCTGTTGTGATTAAAGTACCAATTTGATAAACCATAAATCCAACAGTGTAACCAACTGCAAGTTGTAAGCAAATTCCACCCCAGAGCCACTTTGCACTCTTCATTTCTGAATTCATTGCTCCAATTGCGGCAAAACAAGGCGGAGTGAAAAGATTAAACATCAGATATGCTAATGCAGCAACTTTAGTAATTGCAAATACTGTAGCAACTTCAGCTCCTGCACCTTCCATAAGCGCAAGTTCTTCTGTATCAATAAGATTTTCAAGTCCGACAAAGCAAACTGCAAGTGTACCAACAACATTTTCCTTAGCTATAAATCCTGTAACTGCAGCTGCTGCAAGTTGCCAAGAAAGAACACCAACAACAGGAACAAGTAAGTATGCAAAAGGTCCTGCAATAGATGCCAATATTGACGCATCGGCTGATTCTGCAACTGTAAAGTTCCAGGTAAATGTCTGCATAATCTG
>JAZNOH010000130.1:0-5764 GCA_045580715.1 Clostridia bacterium | reverse complement strand
TGAGCTAAACTCCGATACATTTTTAGTGCATATCGAAAAAGCCTTTTATTCCATTCAGGGTGCATATCCGATTATTAACAGAGAATTTGTAAAAGCAAATTGTATGAACTATAAATTTGTCAACCGCGAGGATGACACTGGCGATGAGGGATTAAGAAAAGCAAAGCTTTCCTACTGTCCGTATGAAATACTGAAAAAATATAAAGCTAAGGAGATTGTTTTATGAGAATAGGTCACGGATATGATGTTCACAAGTTAGTCGAAAACAGAGACTTAATTCTTTGTGGCGAAAAAATTGAATTTGAAAAAGGATTATTGGGCCATTCCGACGCAGATGTTGCGCTTCATGCACTGTGCGATGCAATGCTTGGAGCCTGTGCAATGGGAGATATCGGAAGACATTTTCCTGATACCGATATGAAATATAAAGGCATTTCAAGTATGCTTCTTTTAAAAGAAGTCAGAGAAATTGTGAAAAAAGCAGGTTATAAACTATCAAACGCCGACATCACAATCGTGTGTCAGCGTCCAAAACTTGCTCCTTACATAGAAAATATGCAAAAAAATGTTGCCTCCGTTTTAGAGGTTAACCAAAACCAAATAAATGTCAAAGCCACAACCACCGAAAAGCTCGGCTTTGAAGGATCAGGCGAGGGAATTTCCACCACCTGTGTAGTTTTACTGGAAAATATATAAAAACTATTGATAATTTTTCGTTTTTGTGTTAAAATAAATCTAACAAATAACCCTGTGACTCGCGTGTAAGGTCAATTTTTTACCAACACTTCTTTTTAGGGATATTAGACTCTGTGATGTGGCGTATACGCCTCCTTTCCTTACGGACTGCCAGTGGACATATAAAGCATCCAGGCTTCAACCCACCTGCTAAGCAGGTAAGAAATGTGACCGACCACGGTTTATATGGGGTTTTTTATATTTTTAAAATATTTTTTGCAACAAACATATCCTCTGGAGTTGTCAGTTTGATATTATCATAGCTTCCCCTTGTAACCTTGACTTTTCCTATGTATTTTTCATATAATCCACAATCATCTGTTCCTAAAAAATCATCACGAATAGCCATTTCGTGAGCCTTTATTATCTCTTCTCTTTTAAAAATCTGCGGAGTTTGAATTTGATAGGTAAAATCTCTATCCAATGTGGCAGTTATAAACCCGTCCTCATCAACACTCTTTAGCGTATCCTTAGAAGAAACACCAACAGCAGATGCTCCGTATTTTTTTGCATCCTCTATTGCATTTTCAATTATTTCCTTGGTAATCAATGCTCTTGCACCATCGTGAATAACAACTATTTCGGCATCCTTTGTCTCATTCAATCCGTTATACACCGATTCCTGTCTTGTTTTTCCTCCAACAATGACCTTTATATCATCAAAACTCTTGCAAAGCTCAATATCACATTCTCTTGTGACTAAAATTATATCATCAATTAAGCTACAGGAACGAAATGTGTTGAGAGTATGCTCAATAACTGTTTCTTCACCCAAAGGCAAAAAGACCTTATTTATAACTCCGCCCATTCTTGTACCATTTCCTGCAGCAACTATTATCGCAGTTATTTTCATTTCTATCCCCCGTTTCCAGACAAAAAAGGGATTGATGAAAACACCAATCCCCTATTATGCTTCAAACAATTCATCAACTGTATCATTCATAATGCTTTCAATATCATTCTTTTCTGCAACTGCCGACAAAACAAGCTCACTTATCATAATTTGCTTTGCGTTATTGAGCATTTTTCTCTCACTCGTTGAAAGACCTTTTGATTTATCCCTATACATAAGCTCTTTAACAACGCCCAATACCTGATAAATATCCCCTGTTTTTATCTTCTGCATATTTTCTCGATGTCTTTTATTCCAATTATCGTTCTCCAAAACAGGCATTCGTCTGAATTCCTCCAAGACCTTTGCCCCTTCTTTTTTATCGATAACAACTCTAACACCAATTTCATCACAGTTTTCCATTGGAATCATGACAGTCATTTCGCCTGTCAAAGTCATTTTCATAACATAATATGACTGTTTTTTGCCAAGCACTATTCTTTCTTCAATAGCTTCAATCACGCCTGCTCCATACATTGGATATACAATTTTATCTCCGATGTTATACATTTATGACACCTTCTTAATCTGCTAAAAAAAGCATTCTACACCATTATATTATACCACATAATACCACAAAAGTCAAATTAAGATTTGAAAAAATTTTAATTTTTTTTATTATTCAAGCTCTATAATTTCATCATTTTCGACACTTTCAACGCTTCTTAACTGTCTTTGAATTGCCCTTGTTCTCACTCCGACAAGTGCATCAAGCTCCTTGTTTGCCTGATTAATTCTCTGTTGAGCTGCTTCTATAACCTTTTCAAATTTATCAAATTCAGTTTTTACTGCACCCAAAATTCTCCAGACCTCTTGTGAACGCTTTTGGATTGCAAGTGTTTTAAAGCCCATTTGGATACTGTTTAAAAGTGCTGCCATTGTGCTTGGACCTGCGACATTGATATGATATTCTCTTTGAAGATATTCAACAAGTCCCGTTGTATTTATAACCTCAGCATAAAGCCCCTCAAATGGCAGGAACATAATCGCAAAATCGGTTGTATATGGCACTTCGATGTATTTTGTATGTATATCCTTGGCAAAACTCTTAATTCTTGTTATTAGAACGGATGAGGCTTGTTTAATAGCATCTGTATCTGCACTCTCATATGCCTCTCTTAAATTGAGATATGCGTCCTGGGGAAATTTTGAGTCAATAGGAAGATATACAAACCCACCATCTCCCGAAGGCATTTTAACTGCAAATTCAACCACATTTTTACTGTTTGGGACAGTTGCAACATTTTCCTCATACTGCTCAACAGATAGAATTTCCTTTAATATTGCGCCAAGCTGAATTTCTCCTAATATTCCCCTTGTCTTAACATTTGAAAGTACTTTTTTTAAATCTCCCACACCTGAGGCAAGGCTTTGCATTTCTCCCAAACCCTTATAAACCTGCTCAAGTCTTTCGCTCACAAGCTTAAAGGACTGATTCATCTTATCTTCTAAGGTCTTTTGCAGTTTTTCATCAACCGTTCTTCTCATTTCATCAAGCTTTTTTGAGTTTTCTTCAGAAATATCGGTCAATTTTTTTTCAACAGTTTGTCTTATTGCCTCTAATTTTTGTTCGTTCATTGACTCATAGGTTTTAAAACGATTTTCCAATCTGTTAAAGCTTTCAGAAAGCGCCTTTTCTTGCTTTTCGTCAGCATTTTTCTGGTTTGTGGAAATCAATTCGCCCATTGTTTTAACAGAGTTCTGGATTGATTGTGATACATCTGTTATTGGCTTTGATACATCATCAGATTTTTTTGTTATTAATATAATTTGCAGAATTAAAATTATTAATGCTAATATTATGATTATTTCCATATTTAACTCCTTTTTTAAATTTTATATTTATATTATACATATTTTAAAAATAAAGGTCAATAATAATATCGTAAAAACTTTAAGGAGGAAAAGAAAATGAAAAAAACAAAATATATTTTGATTTCAACACTATTATTTTTGCTTTTGACAGGTTGTGGAAGTAACGATAATAACACAGGAAACAACTCAACTAACCAGGGAAATAGCAATGGCACAAACGCAGTTGAGGATATCGGAGACGGAGTTATTGACGGTGTTGAGAATGCAGGCGACGGAATTATTGACGGTGCTGAGGATATCGGAAACGGTGTAAAAAAGAGCATGGACAATATGATGGGAGAAAACGGTAACAACAATAGTTCAAACAGCGGAAAATAAAAAAATACCCCAATTATTTTGGGGTATTTTTTTACTTTTCCATAAGCTTTTTAATTCTTATATCGTCACCTTTAAATCCGAAAATCTTAAAGCTTTCATAAATTCTTGAGGTTAATCTTACGCTATAGCTTTCTGAAAATTGTGAAATATCAAGGTTTGTGTTAATAATAATTTTTTTATTATTTATTAATCTATCGTTTACTAAATCAAACAAAAACGCCACACCATTTTTGGTTAAAAATTCGCTTCCCAAATCATCAATAACCAATAAATCACAATTATAAAGCTTTTCTACATCTTCTTTTAAGCTATAGTCTTTAAACTTATAGTCATCATAAAGAGAAAACATTTTTGTTGCTCTCTCATAAATGACTGTTTTTCCCATATCCAAAAGATTTTTTGCAATAATTGAAGAAAGAAAAGTTTTTCCAAGACCTGTTTGTCCATAGAAAAATAAGTTATATGAAATATTATCAAAGTTTTTACAAAAATCTTGAGCTTCAGTTTTTGCTTGAGAAATTGTGTCCTTATCATCGTAGTAGCTTAGTTTGAAATTATCAAAATCTGCATCAACAAGCATTTTTCCAAGTTGAGAATTTTCATATTCTATCAAAGTTAATTTTTTAATAAAACATTCACAAAGCTCATTATTCTGGTCATAGCCTGTGTCGTTGCAAATCTGGCAATCGTAACATGGCTTATTATAATCAGGGTTTATTTTGTTATCCTTAATAATCTTTGCTCTTTTCTTAATGAGAGAGTTCATACTTTTACTGAATTCTCCCTCACTCTGTGATTTATCTAAAATTTTTCTCATACCAATAAGTCCGATTCTATTTATCTCATCGTCAATTTCCTTTAATTCGGGGACTTTTTCATAAGCCAACTTTGTCTGGATAATTTTTTTTTCGAGTGCATCAGCTCTTTTTATTTCGTATTCTCTGAATAACTCATCTTTTAATTTTTTCTTTTTCATACTTCTTCCCTATTCCGCACCATAAAACCTTAATATTTCATCTTTTTTTGATAAAATCTCATCAAATCTTTTTATATATTCATAAGGGTCTTTGAAATTAAAAATTCTTTCTATTCTGTCCCCTATAACCACTTTTGTAACAGCTCCTCCGCCAAGAGCAACAATAGTCTGAGCCTCCTCCATAATATTAATATTATAAAAGGACATCTTATCCCTTGGAGCATATCCGACATTTTCAAGATTACCTGAAATATTTTTTTGTCGGTACATATAATATGGCTCTTTACCCTCTTCCCTCATTCTTTTTTGAGTATAATCAAGCATTTTGTTCATTTCTTTGCTTTTTGTCAATTCAACATTTGAAAATCTTAATGATGCTGCTTTTTTTACACACATAGAATGAACTGTTATATTCTCAGGGTTCATTTTTATAACCTCATCAAGACTATATGAAAACATTTCAAAGCTTTCGTCAGGAAGGCCTGCAATAAGGTCCATATTTATACAATCAAACCCACATTCTCTTGCCAGTTTATAAGCATCCCTGACCATTTGTGAAGAATGACATCTCCCTATTTTCTTTAAAGTAACATCATTCATTGTCTGTGGATTAATGCTTATTCTGTTAACTCCCTTTTCTTTTGCTAATTTAAGTTTTTCCCTTGTTATTGTATCAGGTCTGCCTGCTTCTAAGGTATATTCTCTTAATTTATCGGTTATTATGTATTCATTTAATGCATCAAAAATCTTTTCTAAATTTTCGCAAGATAAGGTAGTCGGAGTTCCTCCCCCGATATATATATTTTCAACATATAAAGAACACTTTTTTAAAACCTCACTTGTTTTTTTAATTTCCTCAACAAGAAGATTGGAAAATTCATTCATATATTTTCCGCTGTTTTTTATATCTGTTGAAACAAAAGAACAATATAAACAACGAGTGGGACAAAACGGAATTCCAATATAAA
>JAZNOH010000129.1:0-1601 GCA_045580715.1 Clostridia bacterium | reverse complement strand
GTATTAAAAGAATCCCCACCCAAAGAAGTTACAGAATCAGGAATAACAATTGATTCCAAACCAGTGTCTGAAGCAAAACAAGATAATCCTATTGAATTTAATGTATTTGATAAATATACGTCTTTTAAATTTGTGCAATTTTTAAATGCACTTGAACCTATATATTCAACACCATCTTGAAGTGTAACACTTTTTAAATTAGTACAATTCATAAAAGCAGAACCTTCAACCCTTTTTATTGAAGCAGGAACTACAATAGAAGTTAAAGTAGAATTTTTGAATGCTGAAGTATATATCCTTGTTATTTCCAAGCCATTTATTTCTGTAGGAAAAACTATATCAGTAGTACCATCCCAATACTCTGAAAAACCAGTTATATAATGACCAGTAGCATCAACAGTAAACCAACTATGCTCTTCTTCCTCTTCTTCAACTTCACCACCAAGATTTTCACTACCGCCACTTGAACCACCAGAAGAACTACCACCTGAACCTTCTGGAATAGTTACCCCTGAATTTGAGCCACCACCTACTTCATCATTATCAGGAACACTACCAGAGCCACTACTACCTCCGCCTACTTCATCATTATCAGGAGTAGAGCCTTGATTACTATTTGAACCACCAGAATTTGGAGTTAAGGGAATATTACCAGAAGCATTACCCCAATTTATAGATGAACCACTACCCCCTGAAGATGAGCCTCCTGTACTGCCACCACCACCAGTTCCTGTAGATAAAGAATAAGTATTAAAACCCGCTTTATTACTTTGACTTAAAATTACCCCTGACACATTACCATTAACATCAAAAATTAAATTACTATCATATTTAGCATGTAAATCCACATAATTAGGAGCTCCCACAGTATAAACCCCTGTATAATCGCTATTTTTAATTACACGACCATTTAATAATTTAGGTAGATAAGAAACCTTTAGAGAAGAAGTATCTCTTACCTCGAACAATTTTGAATTACTTGAAAGCGTTTCAGTAGAAGTTACATATTTATAACTTTCATCAGTATAATCATAAACTACCCCATAATTTATATAATACTTACCATTATGCATTAATACAGGAGTAGAAGAAGTAACATCAATAGAAGATTTACGCATACCACGAGTATTCAAAAAGACAGATATATTTTTACTTTCAATTTCATTAAATAAAGTCAATACTTGACCGCCAGTTACAGTAGTATCATTATATGTATCTTTCCAAGATTGAGAAACATATTCAGTTTGAGAAGCAACTTCCTGAACACCATCATTAGCACTACCCCTTGATAAAGCAAAAGCACCATAGCCTATGCCTATCACTACTGCAAGAGATACTAATACTATACCCAATATTCCTACTGCACTTATCTGCTTTTGCATAAAGTTCAAATCCTTTCATAATTTAAGTCAATGACATAGAAGCAAATATGTGCTTGAAAATACCCCTTATCCTATCTTTTATGATAGTAAAAGATAATGACTATAGTCATTGCAAATTAATGTAGATTTTTATCCTACAAAATTATGAAGTTTGAACAAATTGATTATGTAGTTATTACAGGCAAAAATAAAAAATTAACTCCTACAAATTTGTAGGAG
>JAZNOH010000128.1:0-5825 GCA_045580715.1 Clostridia bacterium | reverse complement strand
AATTTCAAAAACCTCATAAGTACAACAATAATATGTGCAAATTTGGTATTTAGTATGCAATGAATTTTAGCATCAACAAAAGCGTCTTTATGAAAATCAGGTTGGACATTAACACTCCAGTCCTCTATTCCTACAGTTCTGTCAACTACTGAAACCATATTATAGCTTGTTGCATTAACAATACCTGTGAAAATACCTGTCTGCATCGCATCTTTGCCTGCAAAGGCTATATCTATACTTGCTTGTTTAATTTTAATACCTTTATCCTTTGCATATTTTAATATCATAGAAATATCCGATTTAAAAGTTTTAAAAAGCTTTTTATAATATTTTATGTCTTCGATTATTTCAGATATTTTTTTCTTCTTTTTTTCTTTCTTAGGCTTTTTTTCTCTCTTTTTATTTGATAAATCATTCTTTATCCCAAAAAATCTTATCAAAAATCTGCTTTTGAAATTTCCATCATAAGAAACAGCATATTCGATTGTTATCGGCAAAAAAAGCAAAAGTGCAATTATTGCAACAACGATAAGAATTATAAGAATTCCCATACAATTCTCTCCTATTCCTCTGCTTTAATTTCATATTGCTCATACTCTTTTGAAAGCTCAGATAAATCAACCTCAGGTAAATCCTCCGGATTTTTAAGTCCGAAACAACGCAAGAAATTTTGTGTTGTTCCATACAAAATCGGTCTTCCCGGAGCATCAAGCCTCCCCTTTTCCTCAATCAAATCTCTTTCAACAAGACGGTTTATAGCACCATCAGAGTTAACACCTCTTATGTACTCAACCTGACCTCTTGTGATAGGCTGCTTGTACGCAATTATTGCCAAAGCTTCCATAGCAGCATTTGAAAGTGCCTGTCGCCTTTGTTCTCCAAGTATTTCCTGAATATAAGCATAATATTCAGGTCTTGAGCAAAGCTGATAGCCTCCATCAATCTCTATTATCATAAGACCTCTTAAATCGGTATCATAATTGTATTTCAAAAGCTTAACTGCTTCCTCAACCTCATCGATATCAACCTCTAAAACTGCCGCAAGTTTTGCTGTCTTAACAGGCTCCCCTGCTGCAAAGAGAATTCCCTCAATAGCACACGAAATATTTTTCTTATCCATAAATATTCCTCTCATTATTTTTGATTTATTATAAAATCCTTTTTCTCATAATCATATTCTGCAAAAATCTTATTAGACTTTATCATTTCAAGCAAAGCTAAAAATGTTGCAACCATTTCAGGCTTTGAATCACTTTTTTTGAACAATGACTTAAATGGCAGGTTCTTTTTTTTAGAAAGCATAGAATAAACTTTTTTAGTCATATCCTCAACAGAAACCTTTTCTCTTCCAACAATTCCAAAAAACGCCTATTTCTTTGGTTTTTCTTTCCTGATTTGCCTTTGCAAAATTGAATTAAATGCGTTTATAAGCTCATCTGTTTCATGATGCTTATCATATGGAGGCACAGGAAAATCAATTTTCTCACTTTCTTTAAAAAACATATATCTTGACCAGAATTCTGTTTTTCGAAGCTCCTGTGATGCTTCCTTATATTTTTGATACTCCAAAAGACGCCTTGCAAGCTCTTCTCTTGGGTCCTCTTCCTCTTCTAAAACCTCTTCCTTAGGCAACAGCATTCTTGACTTTATCAATAATAACTGCGCAGCAAGCACCAAAAACTCACTTGTATTATCAAGCTGAGCCTCTTCAATTCCCTCAATAGCCTCAAGGTACTGGTCAGTTATTTCAACGATAGGAATATCATAAATACTAACCTTATTTTTTGTTATAAGATGTAATAATAAATCAAGAGGCCCCTCAAAATTTTCTAATTTATATAATACTTTTTCCATACATTAACCCAAATTCCAACCCAGCAACAAGTTAACAAGTGCTGATAAAACATTCACTATTCCATTATATAAGAGTCCGACACCATTTCCGATTATTCCGTCAAAGAAGCCTGAAAGTGAAAGAAATATTATCAAAAACATTGAATATCTTTCAAACTCCATAAGTCTGTAATATGTGCTGTCCTTTAAAAACATTCCCAAAATTCTTGAACCGTCAAGTGGCGGAATAGGAATTAAATTAAATACCATAAAGAGTAGATTTATCTGAGCAGAATATGAACAGGCAGTTCCAACAAACTCCACTATCCAGTAAGGTATATCAACATAACTTGCTACAACAAATATAATTGTATATAAAAGCAGAGAAACAAATGCTAATATAAAGTTTGACAATGGGCCTGCAAGTGCAACCAATGCCATTCCTTTTTTTCTGTCCTTATAATACATCGGATTAACCTCAACAGGTTTTGCCCATCCAAAGCCTGTCAAAAGCATCAGTATTGTTCCATATACATCAAGATGAGCCAAAGGATTAAGAGTCAATCTTCCTCTTATTCTTGGAATAGGGTCACCTAATTTAGTTGAAACATACCCATGAGAATACTCATGAATAACAAGTGCTAAAAGTCTTAAAGGAATCAAGAGCAAAAGCCACCAACCATAACTGAATACACTGCTTAACATATAAAATCCCCTTCATATATAACTAATACTATTTTACACTAATTTATGGAAATAATCAAGTATTTTAAGACAATTCAAGAGTAAAGGTGAATTGGGTATATTTAGCACCGGTTCCATCTTTTGCATCCACACTTTCAACCCATATTTTCTGCTTATGAAGATTTATAATGTTCTTTGCAAATGACATCCCCAAACCAACTCCTTTTTTATCATCACTTCTTGATTTGTCAGTCTTATAAAACCTTTCAAAAACATTATCAATTTCACTTGCATCAATCCCTGCTCCAAAATTACCTACAGAAATATTTGCGTGCTTATTTATATTCTTTGTTCCTATTATAATTTTTGTATTGCTATAGCTGAATTTAACTGCATTGTCAAGAATATTTATAATTACTCTCTTAATGGCATCCTTATCAGCAACAACAAGCATCTTCTCATTTTCAAATTGAACATCAATTTCAAGATTTTTGTCGTCAATTTTTTGCCCTAATTGAATTATGCAAATTCTTATCAATTCATTAACATCGAATTCTGTAACATCAAGCTTATATTCCGATGATTGCATTTTTGTCATTTCCAGCATATCATTTGCAAGCTTAGTAAGTCTTACTGATTCATCATATGCAATTTTTAAGTATTCGTCCTGTTTTTCCTTTGGAATTGTTCCGTCTAAAATTCCTCCTATGAACCCCGAAATAGATGTCATTGGTGTTCTTAACTCGTGGGATATGTCAGAAACAAAACTTCTTCTTGTTCTTTCAAGGCGTTCAAGAGAATCAGCCATATAATTAAAGCTTGATGCAAGCTGTCCTATTTCATCACTGTCAGATTCAATTCGTCTTGAGAAATCTCCAGATGCGATATCCAAAACGATTTTATTGATTTCTTTAATAGGTTTTGTTATTCGTCTGCTCTGGATATAAGAAATAGCACAACCAATTATGACTGCCATAATTCCTGCAATCATAAACATAAAGGAATATTCTCCAAGTTTATTTTGAAAATTCGGAATTTTAGAGTTAAAATATATACCTCCAACAACTGAATTACGATAAACAATCGGTTTACCAACAACATATAATTTTTTATCATATATTCCATCGAAATTCGATTTATGTCTTATTGTTTCACCACTAAGAATTCTTTTATTGTAATCCTTTGGGGTTTTTCTTATTCTGGCAGTTGTTGCATATACCTCTCCCAATGAATTTATAACTGTTATATCCGACTCGGTGAACTCAGAATATTGCATCAGCAAATTATTATATATCCGATAATTTGTATAATTCGGATTTTCAATCTGCATAACAATTGTCATATTCTCAATATTTTGTGCAGCCTTCAAATCCATTTCAAACTGCCTGTCATCAACATAATCTAAGATAAACAAAATCATTGCAGACAAAAAAGTTGCAAGCGAAACAAAAACTATTATAATGTTATTTAAAAATAGTCTTGTGAACACTGATTTAAACAAATTATCTCACCTCAAACTTATAGCCTACTCCCCAGACAGTTTTCAAACTCCAATTTCCCTCAACATTTTCTATTTTTTCTCTCAATCTTTTAATATGAACATCAACAGTTCTCGAGTCACCAAAATAATCAAATCCCCACACCTCTTCCAATAGTTGTTCTCTTGTGAAAACTCTGTTTGGATTGGATGCCAAAAAATGTAATAGCTCCAATTCCTTTGGTGGAATTTCTATTATTTCTCCATTTAGCTTTAACTCATAGTTGACTAAATTCACACTTATATTTTCATAAACAATTTCATCAGATGAAACATTTTCCTTTTTTGAATCATATCTTCTTAAAACTGCCTTTATTCTTGCAATCAGTTCCTTTGTTTCAAATGGCTTGACCATATAATCGTCTGCACCTAATTCCAAGCCTAACACTTTATCAAATGTTTCACCTTTAGCAGTAAGCATTATAATCGGAGTTTCGCTTGTCTTTCTTATCTCCTTGCACACTTGCCAACCGTCTATTTCAGGCATCATTACATCTAATACAACAAGGTCAGGATTTTCGCTCTTAAAGGCTTCTACAGCCTGTTTTCCGTCATATGCAATGATTGTGGAAAAGCCTTCTTTTTCAATATATAATCTTAATAACTCTACTATATTTTTATCATCATCAGCAATCAGAATTTTTGTATTAGCCATTTTCATACCCCTTTCCTTAGTATAATTTGTTATTATATTTAATTATATATCATTTTCCATATCAAGTCAACAATTTAAAAAGAGGAGTTTTTAAACTTTTAGTGTCTAATATATGTCCATTTTATGACTATAGCTTTAAACAAAAAAAGTATGCTTTATAAAAAAGCATACTTTTTTAATTAATCAATCTTATTTCCGCATTTTTTGCAAAATAATGCGTCTTTCTCTGTGATTGCTCCGCATTTTGAACATATTGCCCCATCGTTCATATTGGCAATCTTTTCCTTTATTTCGTCAATTTCCTTTTGGAGTTCATCAATTTTTTCAAAAACCTCCAAAATATCTCCATCAAACTCTACACCGTTTTGATATTCTTCATATAGCTTACTTCCAAGCACTGAGAGATTATCCTTAATTCTTCCCTCTAACTCTGAAATAGTGTAGTTATACTTTGTTTTGCCGATAACCTTTTTTGTTTTATCGACAGCCTCCTTTGTCAGCTTTTCAGCCTCATCCTTAAATTGAGTTGCGCCTTTTTTTATTTTATTTAAAATGTCTTCCATATAAATGCCTCCTTTTTTTATTCTCTTATTATATTGTATCATATTTTTTAAAAAATGTCCATAAAATTATTATTTGGACTTACATATCAATCAAAATATGCTAAGTGTTATCTTTTCGTTTATATATTCCAGTGCTTTTGTGCCTGCATAGCTGTTACCCTTTGAATCTAATCCCGGCGAAAAAATGCCAATTCCCATACGATTAGGAACAACTGCCATTATTCCTCCGCCAACTCCGCTCTTTGCGGGAACACCTACTTTAATTGCAAACTTGCCTGAGCCATCATACATACCACTCGTTGATAAAACTGCATTGATATATCTTATGATATCCTCATCAATTCCCAAATCACTATTTGTCCCAATCCTTGCAAGAAAGCTTCCCATATTCGCAAGGTCAACACAATTTACTTCAATGGAACAAGCTTTAAAATAAAAGTCTAAAATATCTTCCACATCACCTGAAATAAGCTTGTACGCTTTTAGCATATACGCCAAAGCCCTGTTTTTGTTTCCTGTCGATTTTTCTGAACTATAAACATCCTTATTAATA
>JAZNOH010000127.1:0-5918 GCA_045580715.1 Clostridia bacterium | reverse complement strand
GATGTGACTACCATTCAAGACAATGGATTTGAAAACGCCTCTAATATTACTAATGTAATAATACCTAATACTGTTAAAAATATTGGTATATTAGCTTTTTATAAATGTACTTCTATAACAGATATTGTTTTACCAAATAGCATAAAGTCTATATATGGCTCTGCATTTTCTAATTGTAGCAATTTAATAAATATTAACATACCTGATGGAGTTAGAAGTATTGATTTTGGAGTTTTTATAAATTGCACTTCCATAAAAAATATTACTATACCTATTAGCGTAACAGCTATTGATGATGAGGCTTTTCTTGGGTGTAGTGATGAATTGACAATTACTTGCGCTGAGGGGTCATATGCAGATACATATGCTAAAGAAAAAGGAATACATACCGAGTATACAAATGAGGTTACAAAGGGATATGTTGACAAAATGAAGGAATATCTTGAGAAATGTTTTAAGGCATATGTAAAAGAATATGTTGACAATAAAGTATCAGGAAGTAATGAGGAAATACTTTCTTCTTCAATACTTGATGAAGTTTTCACACTAACAACGAAAGATAATTCTAAATATACTTCATCAATAATAGATGGAATTTTAAAATTAACATCACAAGGTGAGTCTAAATATACTTCATCAATAATAGATGGGGTTTTGAAAATAGCATAAAGGAGTGAAAAATATGAATTATATAGAAAGTTTTGATTTATTGGGAACAGAAGCAAAACAAATCCCTTCCATACTTGGTGAGGGTGCACCAACAGAGGCTACAGAGGGTGCTGTTGGATGCTTGTATATGGACACAACAAATGGTGATTTGTATAAGTGTACTGTGGTTGCTGGTGATGTTTATACTTGGAACAAAATAGGCGACAATCCAAACATAGATGATGAAAAATTAAGATTGCAAAATGAACGACTACAATATTATGGTGACGGTAATATCATTCCGACTGACGCAAGCCATTTCAGCTTTACAACCGATGACGAGACTATGACAGCAAGTGTTGTTAAGTTAAATAAAAGTGTTGAAGATATTGTGATTCCGTATAAATATACTATTGATGATAAGACATATATAGTTGCAGAAATTGGAGAAGAAGCATTTAGATATGCTAAAAGTATAATCAGTGTTATTATTCCAAACAGTGTAACAAACATTAAACAAGCGGCGTTTAGAGATTGCAGTAATATAACACGCCTAACAATTCCAAATAGTGTTACGAGTATAGGCAAGTATGCTTTTCTTAGTGTACCTAAAGTAACATTTATTTGTTCCGAAAAATCTATTGCTGACTCTTATGCTAAAGCCAATGGGATACCTGTAATATACACAGGAGAATTAACAAAAAAGTATGTTGATGTTGTCACATTTAACGATATACCGGAATATTGGAATTCTCACCTTAAAGAAAAAATAAAAACAATTAGAAGTTTACAACGAGATGGCGGTAAAGATTGCTACAGTTTTATTGTCATTACTGACTTTCATTGCGGTGCAAATCCTTGTTATTCACCAACATTGATTAAGAAAGTAGCTGAAGCTTGTAATATTAAATATTGTTTATGCTTAGGTGATGTACAAACTGGGGCTGCATTGGAAACCAAAGAAAGCGTAATAGCTCAATGGGAGCAAATACATGACATATTTACGCCAATTAAAGATTTTACCCTAATGACAGGTGGAAATCATGATGGTGCGTATGGCAGATATGATATAAATGGCAATGGGACTTTGGAGACAAATGACTATTATTGTTATAATCTATCGAAAGAAGAAATGTATGATGTGCTTTTTAGACGAGTTAGTTTAATCAATGGAGTAAAGTTTGACGCTACAAACAATGGCTATTATGTGGATGATGAAATCAACAAAGTTAGATATATTTTATTAAATTCACATTATGCTGATGATGAGAAAAATGAAGATGGAACTAATGCACATCTTATTATGCGAAGTGGAAGACTCGGACAAGGGCAATATGATTTGGTAAGCGAAGCCTTGAACTCTATACCGGATGATGAATGGAATGTTGTAGTTGGATGTCATATGCCGATATGTTTTTTCTCAACTGATGGGGGCGGCGGTGATTTAAGCATATTAAGGAATATGCTTATAGCATATCAAAATAGAACTCTATTTAGTGACACCTTTAGTGCAGAGGGCGAGTATGATTATGTGGTAGTTAATGAGGATTTTTCAAATGCAAAAGGTCGTGTAATTGGTGCATTTTCAGGTCATATGCATAATGACCTGTCTAACCAAGACTATGATTTTCCAATTATTGTCAGTGCAGCAGACAACTACGAGTCATTAAAAATTATAGAGGGTGGCGGAATTACTTCTCCAGGTGAATTAGGTACAACTACGGAGCAATCATTCGATGTATTTACAGTGAATAAGAGAAGCAACATTGTTTATGCAACAAAGATTGGAAAGGGTAATGACCGAATCTTTTCTTTGAATGGTATTTGTGATATTACCTTAAATCTTAATGATGCTTATTCAAGTAATTCAATGGAACATGTTCCTACTGGTGAATCATATGAAACTACAATTAGTGTTGGTAAAGAATACGCCATTCAATCAGTGAGCATTACAATGGATGGAATTGATATAACATCTTCTGTATATAGTGATGGAAATATTAATATAACAGAAGTTACAGGGGATATTGTTATTACTGTAGAAACTATAAAGCTATATGATAATCTTGTTGAATTAGATAACCCTGATTGCTATGTAACTGCAGAGGATGGAAATGATGTAAAATCTGGTAAAGAGGGTGGCTATTATCTTAATGGTAGTGGTACGCTGACTGAACAGACCAACAAAACATATACTAAAAAATTATATGTTAGTCATTTTATTCCTGTTGAACAGGGAGACATTATTCGCTTTAAAGGCTTAAACATGGAGGCTGGCGTTGTCACTGGCGATGCCATACTTGCGGTTTATAAAGAGGATAAAACATTTATGACAAGGCGGAAACTCAGTATGTCAACATTAGGGACAAGCCTTGGTTTAGAGGCAGATGCTATTGATGAAAATGGAGTTGCCTCATATGAAATTCTTGTGGATGGTGAGACTGGCGACCAAATTAGCGTAGGAAGTGTCCAAGCTAATTTAGCAAAGTATGTGCGTTTCTCTATCCACTATACAGACACGCCAGAAGATATAATCATCACTAAAAATCAAGAAATTGTTTGATAGGAGTTATAGAAAATGAGTAAACAACAAACAGATGTAATAGGTTTAAAAGAACAGGAGAACGAGGTATGAAAATAGGATTAAACATAGGTCACTATGGTACAAAAGGTGCTATAGGATATCTTGATGAAGCTATTTGTAATATTGAGATATACAATGAGTTAAAGCCTTTGCTCACAAAGGCAGGACATACAATTTATGATTGCAGCTCAAAGGTTAAACCAGATTATAAATCATCAACAAAAGTTGCAAACTCATATGATTTAGATTTATTGGTTTCAATTCATTTGAATAGCTCAGAAGACCCAACAGGAAATGGTACAGAGGTATTATATTATCCCACAAACAAAACTGGACAAGCTTATGCCGAAATATTATCAGAAGCAATTTCTGATGCGTTAGGAACAAAAAACAGGGGTGCGAAACCAGAAGATGATATATATATAATAGCACATACAAAAGCTACTTGCGTTTTGATAGAAAGTTTGTTTGTTTCAAACAAAGAAGATGCTAAAAAATATGACCCTAAAAAGATAGCAGTGGCTATTGCAAAGGTTTTTGATTATAAGGAAGAGGTGAAAGCAGTGGCAAGAACAGTAATGACAATGCCAAAAGAAATGTATGTTCAGGAGATATGGCCGTCAGATTTTAAGATTGAGGTATGTGATAAGACAAAGAAAAACATAGACAAACCGAATTATTTTAATTTAGGTTTCTTTTCAGGAAAAGATACAAAAACCCCGACAGTTCCTGTTGGTAACTTAGCTGTCAATGGAAAAGTTATATCGCAATCTAAAGATAATGAAGGCTGGATAAATGTAGCAAAGAAAAAACTCACAACCATTTATACAACAAATGATGGCAAATGTGGAATTATAAAGACGGACAACTTATCAGAAATAAAAAATCTAAAAAATGCTGTAAGCGGCATTCCTATTATTGTGGGATCAAGAAAAGTGAAAGAGGACGCCGTAAAAGCAGAAGGTTATTCCGGTGGGGAAACCAGAGACGAGTGGCATGGCTTTTTAGGTATAAGACATAACAAGTTGGTTTATGTTGCCATGAAGTGTGGTTTCGATAAAATGGTTTGGGTTCTTGTTGGTTTGGGTATATATGATGCGATAAAGCTTGATGGTGGTGGTTCATTCATTTTAAAGAATGGTGAGATTATAAAATCAACAAGTGAGAACAGAAGAATACATAATATAGGGATTTGGAGCAAATAGAAGGGAGAAATTTATGGAAAAGATTATTGATAAAATTAATTTGCTATGGGGTGCAGCAGTGGTAATGTTTAGCTATATATTAGGTGAACATTGGTATTTGTTTGTTGCGTTTCTTGTGCTAAATGTTGTTGATTACATAACAGGAATTGTGAAAGCAAGAATGTCGCACACAGAGAACTCAAACAAGGGTATGAAAGGTATTGTAAAAAAAGTTGGATATTGGGTTGTTATTGGAATAGGATTTTTTATTTCCATAGCTTTTCTTGAGATGGGAGAAATAATTGGTCTTAATTTATCATTTACCGAATTATTTGGTTGGTTTACACTTGCGACATTTATAATTAATGAAATTCGCTCAATATTTGAAAATCTTGTGCAGATGGGTGTGTATGTGCCAGAATTTCTTGTAAAAGGATTAGATGTTGCTCAAAAAGCTATGGAAGGTGAGCATAATGAAACTGACTGAGGTTGGAAAGGTGAGAATCCTTGAGCCAGACATAAAAGAGAATGAATATGTTAAAAGTCTTTATTATGCAGTGAAGGAAATGCAGAGAGCTTTAGAGAGAGATTTGTCAAGCATATCTTTAGATAATTTTTCAGATTACGGAAAAAGTCAGCTCGATGAAAAATATTTGGAGGTGGTGACAGAATGAGATTGCCGCATATGAAATATGGTGACGATATAACAAAACAAACACAAATAGCGTTCGGGGAATATAATCATTCTCCGAACGCAAAAGACGGGGAAATATATGACATGCAGAATATGAGTTCTGACATATATCCTTTATTAACACAGAGAAAAGAAAGATATGTAATAGATAAGGTAAATGCGATTATTTACAAGAGTCGAAGTTTTTGGTTTTGTAATAAAGACGGAGGTGGTGAGTTAGTAATTGAAGAGCTTGATGCAGCTGACTGGGATATAAAAAATATGCTTAAGATATATGATACTATAGAATTGTTTTTTGATGGAAAGTATTCACAAAATAGTGGAGAATATATAGTAACTAAAATTAATAGTAGCAATAATACCAGTTATATCACAATAACTCTTTCAAACAAATTTGAAACAGAACATAAGGAAATTCAAGATACTGAGCTTTCAATAAATGAAGATTGTGTGTTGAGTATCAGTATAAAAGAAAGAGCAAAAAAAATTAAACAAGCAGCTGAAACTAAAGAAGAATATCTTGACGAAGAATTTGAAAAAATCAACAAAAATGAATATACAAAAGAGGAAAACAAACTTATAGTGGTTAGCACGGTTGTTGCTTCGGAAGAAGCATATAAGAAAAATACAACTGTTACTTATAATAAATTAGAAAAAGCAGATGTTGTTTGGGAAAGAGAAGGTGCATATGCTTCTTCTCGGCTTGGAAATCAAGTTGAAATATATATAGGTGACGGTGGTTATGATTATAACAATGACGGTGATTATTATTGTTATAGAGTTACTGCAGACTTTGGTGATTATAAAC